>NZ_JARJLM010000252.1 GCF_029335485.1 Cupriavidus basilensis | reverse complement strand
ACCGCGAGGAACGCGAACGCAGCGAGGGCGGCGAGGACATGGCCGTGTTCGTCAAGAACGTGGAGAACGTGCAGGGCGACGAGCGCGACATCATCGTGTTCTCCACCACCTTCGGCCGCAACGGCCAGGGCAGCTTCCGCCGCAACTTCGGCGTGCTCGGCCAGAAGGGCGGCGAACGCCGCCTGAACGTGGCCGTCACGCGGGCGCGGCGCAAGGTGGTGATGGTGACCTCGATGCCCATCTCCGATATCTCCGACATGCTGTCCACGCGGCGCGCGCCGGCCATTCCCCGCGACTTCCTGCAAAGCTACCTGGAATACGCCCGCACGCTGTCCGATGGCGAATTCCCGGCCTGCGAGGGATTGCTCGGCAGGCTCGACGGCGAGCGCGCCGCCGGCCCGCTACACGAAGGCGGCAGCGATCCGGCCGACGCGCCGCAGGATGGCTTCAAGGCGGCGGTGGCCGGCTATGTGCGCGGCCTGGGATGGCAGCTCTCGCCCGCCAGCGAAGGCGATGCCTTCGGGCTGGACTACGCCATCGAGGATCCGCGCACCGGCCTCTATGCGCTGGGCATCGAATGCGATGCGCCGCGCCACGCGCTGCTGGCGCGTGCCCGCGCCCGCGAGATCTGGCGCCCGTCGGTGCTGGCGCGCGCCATTGCGCGCGTGCACCGCGTGTCCTCGCACGGCTGGTATCACGATGGCGACGGCGAGCGCGCGCGCCTGAAGGCGGCGATCGAGGCCGCCATGCGCTCTGGCATGCAGGCAGAGGCGGGAGCGGAAATCCGGGACACCGCCGGCGCGGCGCCGCAAGCGCTCGCTGACAGCGGCGCGGCCAATCGCAACGTCACCGCCGATGCCGATGCGGCATCGGCAGGAGTCCGGTCATGAGCGGCCCCAAGGTGGTGAGGGTGATCACCCGTGAAGAACGCATCGCGCGCGGACGCGACCAGCTCGCGCAGCTCGACCATGCCATCGCCCACTGGAGCCGCGAGGGACAGCGCCTGGGCCAGCTCGGACAAGCCACGCTGGAGGCCACGCGCGCGCGCCGCGCCGCGCTGCAGGCGCTGCTGGACGCCGACGGCTTCGACGCGCTGCAGCGCGGCGCCGCGAGCGAGATCGCCTTCCTGCAGAACGATCTCGAGGTCTGCCGGCAGCGTGCCGTGGCGCACGCAGGGCAAGCCCGCCAGCAGCAGCGCCAGCTGGCGCAGAATGCCGCCACCCTGCGCCGCGCCGATACGCGCCAGGCGCTGCCGGCTGACCTGCTCGACGCCTTGCGCGCCATTGAAGGCGGCGCGCTGACCGGCGCACCGGCGCAAGCCGCGCTCGCGCGCGGCTTCACCCTGCTGTCGCCCAAGGAAGAAGCGGACTCGCTCAGCGCGGCGCAGCGCGCCCTCGCCAATACGCTGGCCGATGGACTGGGTGGCCTTGCCACCGAAACGCTGGCCCAATGGCAGGCGCGCCAGCCCGCCGCCACCGACGCGCGCCTTGGCCAGATCGATCTTCACCTGGCCACGCTGGAAGCGCTGGATGGCCCCGAGGCCGCCGCCGGCTTCCAGGCGCGCGCCGCCAAGGCGCAGGGGGAAGCCGCCGCCGCGCGGCGCAGCATGCTGCTGGACAGCCTGTTGCTCGACCTCGCCGCCGCGGCGCGGGAGCGCCAGGCGCGCGCCGCGCTGCTGCTGCGCCTGGAAGCGCTGGCAGCGCGCTTGCACAGTCTTGGCGAGATGAACGACAACGCCAGCGCGCTGGCACAAGCCATCGGCGATGCACGCGGGGCCGCGGACCTGGGTGCGATGCGCGCGCAATGCGAGCGCGCCGAGGCCCTGTTCGACGCCATGCTGCAGCAGCAGGCCGCGCTGGCGCGCCGCGAGGCGGTGCTGGCCGGTCTTGCCAGCCTGGGCTACGAAGTGCGCGAGGGCATGGCCACCGCCTGGGCCGAGCAAGGCAAGGTGGCGCTGCGCAAGCCGGCCACCCCGGGTTATGGCGTGGAACTCGGTGGCGACGGCGCCCGCCTGCAAGTGCGCGCCGTGGCGTTTTCCGCAGCGCGGGATACCGGCCGCGACCGCGATATCGAGACCATCTGGTGCGGCGAGTTCGCGCACCTGCAGGCGCTGGTGGCGCAGCGCGGCGGCGGCATCGAGATCGAACGCGCGCTGCCGGCCGGCGCAGCGCCGTTGCGCGTCGCGGCGCTGGCGGACGAGGACGCCGCGCAAACCGCCGCCGCAACGGCGGCGCCGCTGCAACGCACCTTGCCGCGTACTTGACGGGCCGCGGACCGGCCGGCGGATCAGGGAATGCCGTTGCGGCCGTGCCGCGCGAAGCCCTCCCGCCCGCCAAGCCGCTCGAAGTAGGCCGCCACCGCAGGGTAGGCAGGATGCTGCAACGGCGTGCCGTACCAGCGGTTCACCGAGAGACCGACGGGAATGTCCGCGAGGGTGAAGCGCTCGCCTGCGACATAGCCGCCGGTGCGTTCCAGCTGCCGCTCCAGGATGCCGATGTGCTTCGACCAGCCGGCCACCGAGGCCGCGAGCGCGGCGGCGTCCTGGTGCAAGGGCGATTGCCTGACCAGCGCCATGAACGCATAGCGCCACGCGTTGTTCAGCTCCGTTGCCTGCCAGTCCATCCATTGGTCGATCCGCGCGCGCGCTTTCGGGTCGGCCGGATAGATGGCCTCGCCACCGTGGCTTGACGCCAGGTAGCGGATGATGGCGTTCGACTCCCACAGCACGAAGCCGTCGTCGTCGATCACCGGCACCATGGCGTTCGGGTTCAGGGCGAGGAATTCTGCCGTATCTGTGGCGCGAAAGCCGGAGCCCCAGTCCTCGCGCGTGTACGGCAGGCCGAGTTCGTCGCAGCACCAGAGCACCTTGCGGACATTGATGGAGGAGGCTTTCCCGAGGATCTTCAACATGAGTCTGCGTAGCCGTGGGCGAAGTGGATGCGGCATCCAATATACGGCCCGGCTGTCAGGCCGCACAGGCACAGTTGCGCCGATTTGCGGCAAGCCAGTCGGTCGGCCAGGGCGTGCCACATGACGGGGCAAACGTGGGGGAGAAGCCGGAAACGCACGGCAAGACGGCACGCGCAACGTGCATTTCCGCCTCAGCCCGGTGCATCCGGCGCCGAGGGTCTGCCCGCCTTGACATGGTTGACTGCATCTCCCGACAATGCCTGCACCGCATCTTGCCAACCAGGGACCTCTCGATGACCATCATCCGCCGTGCCCTTGGCGCCGCAACGCTAGCCGCAAGCCTTGCCTGCGCCGCACTCTCCCCGACCGCCTTCGCCGCGGGCCTCACCATCGGCCTGTCCGGGGACATCACCTCGCTCGATCCGCACTATCACAACGTCACGCCCAACGCGAACGTGGCCGAGCATATGTTCGAGGCGCTGATCGCCAAGGACGAGAAGATGCGTTTCAGGCCGGCACTGGCGCTGGCGTGGAAGCCGGTCGACGACACCACCTGGGAAATCAAGCTGCGCCCCGGCGTGAAGTTCCACGACGGCAACGAGTTCACCTCGGCCGACGTGGTCTATTCGCTGAACCGCCCCGCCACCGTCAAGAACAGCCCCTCGCCGTACACCATCTACACCAAGGGCTTCAAGGACATCGTCGCGCTCGACAAACTGACCGTGCGCATCGTCACCCACGGCCCCTATCCGCTGGTGCCCAACGACCTATCCACCATCTACATGGTGTCGAAAAAAGTTGCCGAGAACGCCAGCGGCGACGACTTCAACAGCGGCCGCGCGATGGTCGGCACCGGCCCCTACAAGTTCGCCAGCTTCCACAAGGGCGACCGCGTCGAGCTGACCCGCAACGACAACTACTGGGGCAGCAAGCCGGAGTGGGACACGGTCTCGCTGCGCATCCTCACCAACGACGCGCCGCGCGTGGCGGCCCTGCTGGCCGGCGATGTGCAGGTCATCGAGAACGTGCCCACCTCGGACATCCGCAAGCTCTCGGCGGATCCGAGCGTGAGCGTGTTCAAGACGCCCACCTTCCGCATGATGTACCTGCACCTGGACACCAACCGCGACGTCAGCCCCTTCGTCGCCGACAAGGCCGGCAAGCCGCTGGCGAAGAACCCGCTCAAGGATCCGCGCGTGCGCGCCGCCATCTCGCACGCGATCTCGCGCCAGGCCATCGTCGACCGCGTGATGGAAGGTGCCGCCGAGCCCACCGGGCAGTTGGTCAACGCCACCCTCTTCGGCCATGTGCCGGGCCTCAGGCCCGACCCCTTCGATGCGGCCGCGGCCAGGAAGCTGCTGGCCGACGCCGGCTACCCTGACGGCTTCCAGCTCACGCTGCACGCGCCCAACAACCGCTACGTCAACGACGAGCAGGTTGCGCAGGCGATTGCGTCGATGCTGTCGCGCATCGGCATCCAGACGCGCGTGGAGGCCATGCCTTCCGCCACCTTCTTCACGCGTGCCAACAAGCTGGACTTCTCCTTCCTGCTGGCCGGCTGGGGTGCGGACACGGGCGAAGCGGGATCGTCGCTCAAGTCGCTGCTGGCAAGCTACGACCCGGCCAAGGGCTGGGGGGCATCCAATCGCGGCCGCTACAGCAACCCGGCGCTGGATGCCAAGCTGTCGACCGCACTGACCACCATCGACGACCGCGCGCGCGAGAAGCTGCTGCAGGAAGCGACTGAGATCGGCATCAAGGACCACGGCGTGATCCCGCTCTACTTCCAGATCAATGTCTGGGCGGCCAGGAAGGGCTACAAGGTCATTCCCCGGCAGGACGAGAGGACATACGCGTTCGCGATAACCAGGGGCGCCTGAGCATATGGCACCGGACGCCCCGCCTTTCGCCTTCCGCTAGGGCTGGGGAAAGGTGATGAACTGGGCCGACGACCACACCTTGCCGTCGTCCCGTTCACGGCCATGGAAATACACCGGCCGGAAGCCGAACGGGCCGTTGACCGGCTCGACCTCGACGCTGCCGCTCACGTCCACCGGCAAGGCCGCCTCGCTCAGCCGCTCCAGTGCGACGAAGAGCTCCGTGCCGCCAAGCTCCAGCCGCAGGCTGCCACCGGCGAGCAGCTCCGCGCCGCTGACCTCCCAGCGGAAATCCGGTGCATGCGCGAAGGGATTGCGTTGCAGCGGATCGCCCACCTTGACGAAGCTGTCGATCTGGCCTTCGATCAGGAAGCGCGCGGCGGCGAGGTTGCTCACGTCGATCTCCACGCTGTCCGCATCGCCATAGGTGTCGCTGCGAAAGCCGATATCGGTCGCACCGTCGCGCCAGCAGCTTTCCTCCAGATGCTCGAAGCCGTGTGCGCCGAAGCGGTTGATGGTGCCGTTGAGAATGCGGATGCGGCCTTGCCAGGCAGCCCAGCGATAGCGGTCGCGAATCCGCGCGCCACCCCAGCGCACGCGGACCAGGCGTTCGGAGTAGCCCGCCTCGCGGTGCAGGTCGCGCTCCCACACCAGGCCGTTGTGGTCGTACGCGGCGAGGTACTCCCAGCCGCTTTGCCCGAGGAAACGATAGTCGAGCCGCGCCGGGCCCCGGTGCGAGGCAGGCAGCGTGAAGGCATCGCCCTGCACGAAGTCGCCGCAGCGCACCAGCAGCGCCGTGTGTTCGCCCGTGCTGGCCCAGGTATGCCGTGCCCGCAGGGCGCGGCCGATGGCCTGCCGGTCCAGCCGCCCGGCCAGCACGCCGGTCAGTCCGCCGCGCACGCCGAACACCTGCACGCCCGGCGGACCGCCGCCGGGCCGGCCGCGATGCTCGTCGCCGCTGGCCGCCACGCCAAGCCGATAGCCGCGCGCGATCACGTCGCGGTACAGCCAGTCGAAATGCCCCCAGCTTGAGGCAATCTCCACCAGCCGCTCCAATTCGGGATGATGCCAGTCCGGGATATAGCGCCGCCCGCCCACGTGGGGCATGATCAGGTGCTGCCCGGGCGCTTCGATGTAGGCGTCCCAAAGCTCTTCGACCGGCCAGCGCCCCAGCTCGGCGGCGGTGCCTTTCATGTCCTCGTTCCACACCAGCGTGCGATTGTGTTCGCCGCGGGCGTTGTAGGGAAACCCTGGCTTTTCGTCGCCGAGGAACACCACATTGTGGTCGCCCCCGGCGGTGGAACTGCCGCACCATTCCTGCACCGGGTAAGCGACGAAGCGTCCGGGCTCGTTGAAGGATTCGACCGCTTCCAGCCCGAGCTGCCAGTTGGCGTCGGTGATCTGGAAATCGTTGACGGTATAGCCGAACACATCGATGCCGCCGACATCGCGCGCATAAGCCACGTTGTAGGCCGGGCTGTTGGTGCCGACGGTGTCGTGCGCGTGCACGTGCAGGTCGGCGTAGAAGGCGCGCGGCGCCTCGGCCGCATCGAAGAGGGTCAGCCAGGCCGCGCCCCTGGCGACGCGTGGCGCATCCGGCAGGGTGGCCTCCAGGCGCAGCGTGCCGGCGCTGCCAGGCAGGTCGTCGATGCCGATGGAGGCCCAGCCATCGTCGGGCAGGGCATGGTCGCGCCGGTACACGAGTTCATTGCCCGCCCACGCCGCCAGCCGGATCGCGCCACCGGCGGCGGTGCAGATATTGCCCCACCGGTCCATCAGCGAAGCGCGCACCGGCAACGGCGTGCCCGGCCGCGCGAAGCGCGGTGCCTGCAGCAGGACCTGCGCGGGCTGGCCGGCGTGGATGTCGATCTCCACATCGCCCGGCACCGCCACGAAGCGCGAGGTGCCGAGCGGGTCCACATACAGGCGGAAGCGGAAGCTGTCCTCGATGAAGGTCTGCACACGCGTGCCGGGTCCGCCGCGGCGCCGGTCGCCGAGACGGATCTGGATATGGTCGCCCGCGTTCAGGTAGCCATCGACCACGTCGACGATGATCGCCTTCTGGAACGGGCGTTCATGGCCCTTTTGCTCGAAGCGCACGTTGAGCGCCTGCACCGTGGCAGGGCTCTGGCCTGGGACCAGCGGCGCGGCCTGGTACTCGGCGCTGAGGTAGTTGGCGCCGCCCGGGTCGGAGGTCTGGAACAGCGCCCAGTCGGAATAGAACTTGAAGGTGGCCTTCAGCCACGCGCCATCGGCCACGCCGGAAGCGCCGACCTCGTAGTCGAGGACGATCTCCGTCCACTCGCCCGCCTCCAGCCGGCTCACCGAGCAGCTCACGCGGCCGGCGAACGGCAGCGCCTTGTTTTTCTCGTACAGGCCGGCCGGCGCATGATGCGCGCCCAGCCGCCCGCGCAGCGCCGCCGCGCGCGCCGCCAATGATGTTCTGTCGTTCATGGGGAAATTCCGGTTTCAATGGAAAGGCCACGCCGCCGTGGCATCCCACACCGGGATGCCAAGGTAGGCGTACCAGGGTGCCATGACCAGCAGGCCGTAGGCGATACCGATCAGCACCGACACCACGCCGACCCTGGCGTAGTCCGCCGTGCTGAAGGTGCCGCTGCCATAGGCCACCACGGCAGCGGTGATCTGCGTGGGCAGCACGTAGGCAAAGCTGTCGCTGTCGCACACCAGCAGCGTGAAGGCGGCGGGATGCAGGCCGAGCCTGGGCGCCAGCGCCAGCATGATGGGCGCGATCATCGTCACCGCCGCCACGTTGGACAGCATCGCCAGGCGCGCCACGTGCGTGCCGAGCATGACGATCAGCAGCGCCAGCCACCACGGATGTCCGGTGGCGAAGCGATAAAGCCAGTCGGCCACCCACGGGGCCAGGCCCGTCTCGCTGATCGCCGCGGACAGGCTCAGCGCGCCGGCCAGCAGGAACAGGGTGCCCCAGATGGTGCGGCTCTGGATATCCTTCCAGCCCAGCCCGGTCAGCCCCGGCACGAACAGCGCCGCCAGCCCGAGCAAGGCCACGATCTCGGACTGCAGGCCATGCCACGACTCGGTCGCCCACAGCACCGCCACCGCGGCGAACACGGCCAGGATGGCCTTGGCATGCACCCCCGCCGGCGGCAGCGCGGCGCGCTCGGCGGCGATCGCGGCCTGGCCGCCCGGCAGGCGCACGGCCCGCGAGCCGAAATAGAACTGCACCCACAGCTGGGTCAGCACGAACATGCCCAGGTAGGGCCATTGCAGCTTGAACCAGTCGCGATAGGAGATAGGCAGGCCGAGGTTCTTCTGCAGCAGGCCGACGATCACCAGGTTGGGCAGGTGCGCGGTCAGGATGCACATGCCGCTGATCATCGAGCCGTACACCAGCGACTGGATCACGATGGCCTTCTTCGCGTTGCGCTCGCGCGGCGAATCGCCGAACAGGCCGACGATGCCGTTGACGACCGGCAGCAAGGTCGCCGCGCGGGCATTGGCCGCCGGCACTAGGAAGCCCAGCACGAAGTTGACGACGAACATGACCCAGATCACGCCGTTGGCGGTGCGCGTCTTCAGCTTGTCGAGCAGCAGCAGCGCGATGCGGCGGTCCAGCCCGGCCGCCTGCATGATGGCGGAGAAGATAAAGGCCGCCAGGCACAGGAACACAACCGGCGTGGCAAAGCCGCTGGCCGCCCTGGAGAAGGGCGTCACCGCATGCGCCAGCACCAGCAGGGCGGGAATCAGGATGCCGCTCACGCCCACCGGCATGGCCTCGCTCATCCACACCAGGCTCGCCCAGGCCACCACGGCCAGCGTGGCGCGGCCAGCGGGCGGCAGGCCCGCCGGTTGCGGCAGCACCAGCAGGATGACGAAGAAGGCGGCCCAGGCCGCCACGAAGCCGAGCTGCGCCTTCAGCCGGGGACCGGACCCGAGCCGGAGCGGCGGCAAAGGCAGGTATGCTTGCCACCCGGCACGCGGCGGCGGCGATAGCGGGTTGAGAGGGTGGTTCACGGCGGCTCCTTGGCGTTTGCCCGATACATGCGTAAGACGCCGCACTGATCAGTCCGGCCTTGGAAGCCAATAATACGTTTTAATACAAGATGTCCAACGAAGGCATTGGCATATTGTTATTCTGTTTTTTATAAACCATTGATCCACCAAGGTTTTACATGAGTATCGCGCGAGAGAACGCCACTTCGCTGTATGAGCAGATCGCCGATTTGTTGCGCGATGAGATCCAGGCACGGCGCTTCGAACCCACCGGCAGGCTGCCTTCCGAGGCCGCACTGGGCGAGCGCTTCGGCGTCAGCCGCGTCACGGTGCGCCTGGCTATCGGGCGGCTGGCGGAGGACGGGCTGGTCGAGCGCAAGCAAGGCAAAGGCACCTTCGTGGCCGACAAGCGGCTGCGCCAGGGCCTGGACACGCTGCGCGGCTTCTACGATTCGCTGGTGCTGCAGGGACAAGCACCCGAGATGCGCCTGGTCTCGCTGGAACGGACCGCCGTGCCGCCCTCGCTGCGCGGCAGGTTTCCGGCTGGCCTGAAGCACTGCATCGCGCTGCAGCGGCTGCACCGGCTCGAAGGCGAACCGATCGCGCTGGCCTGCACGCATATCGCCTGCGATGCCGCGCTTGGCTGGGACGAGGCCGAGCGCAATCCGTCCTACACCCTGATCGGGCAGTTGCTCGGCATGCCGGTCGACCGGGCCGACCTGGTCATCCGCGCGCGCTCGGCGGGACAGCAGCTGGCGGCCGTGCTGGGAACCTCGCGCACGCATCCGCTGCTGGAACTGGAACGCACGTCCTACCTCGCGAACGGCGCGGTCTGCGAACACACCTTGTTCTCCATCCGCTCGGAGCGCTATGAGTTTGCGCTGAACAGCGCGGGGGGTGTGCGGGTACCCGCTTGAACGGCCGGATCATGCGCCGCGCGGCGCGGGCGGAAGCCCCCGCCATGCAACCGGAGAGAGACCGATGACAAGCGCGAGGAACGCGAGCTGCGCGAGATAGAACGAGGCAGTCCACTGCGCGTTTGCCGCCACGTAGTACGTGTTGTGCAACACATCGCTCAGGATGATGGCCGCCGTCAGCCCGATCCCCGCCCGCGGCCTGGCAAACAGCAGTATGGCCGCGAGCGGATCCAGCGCCGTCAGCGCGCCCCAGTAGGTGCGGCTCGCCAGTGGCGTGCCATCCCCGTACCCGTAGTCCCACAGCAGACCGTGCGCGAGCGCGGCATGCACGTGGTTGAAGGTCGCGCCAGCCAGGCATACGGCAAACAGAAGGCGAATGGCGAAGGATGCGCGTTTCATTGCCACGGTCATGTCGTCGGCGCTCCGTGGCTACCGTGCCACGGGCCATTCCCCGCACGCCACGATCCCCTCCTGCGCATAGTCCGCCCATGGCACCTCGTGCGACTTCCAGATATGCATCTCCGGCCGCTGGCCGGGATCGTCGTCCAGCGTCGCCACCCGCAGGATCACATGGGGCTGCGCCGGCCGGTGCGCCACCAGATGCGTCCCGCACCGGCCGCAGAACAAACGGTCCTTGTCGGGCGAAGACGCGAAGGCCCGCACGAATTCCTCGCCTTTGCGCCAGCGGAAATGCTCGCGCATCACCCGCGCGGTAGCGGCGAAGGCGGCCCCATGGGCCTTGCGGCATGTCCGGCAGGAACAGTTCGCGATCGGCCCGTCGAGCTGGTCGATCTCGTATTCGATGGCCTGGCACAGGCAACTACCCTTCATCTCGCGCCTCCTTGTCCTCCAGCTGTTCGGGACCGGCATCGCCATACCAGGGCGGCACCAGCGAATACATCGCCGCCGCGCATGGCACGCCGTGCAGCACCAGCCGGTTGCGCGCGATGCATTCGAAGCGCGCGCCGATCTTCCGCGCGACGGCGCGGCTGACCATGTTATGTTCCGCGGCGACGACCTCCAGCCGCGTCAGCCCAAGCCGGTGAAAGCCATAACAGGCCATCAGCTCCGCCGCGCGCGCGCCCAGCCCCTGCCGCTGCCGGCTCTGGCGGATCCAGTAGCCCAGGTTGCCGAAGTTGTAGTCGCGGTTGATCTGGTTGATGGAAACACCGCCGTACAGCTCCCTGCCGTCCGGCGCGAACACGCCGATGTCATAGGCGTCGCCAACGCCGATGCTCTCCGTGCACATGTCGACCCAGTTCTCCGCATCGCGCACGCTATAGCCCGCGTGGCACCACGGCAGCCACTTGCCCACGGTGTCGAGCGATTCGTGCACGGCGGCGACGAACTGCGGCACGTCGGTATAGCGGAAGGGACGAAGGAGGAAACCTTGGCCGTGGAGGGCTTGCATGATGCGTCCTTGCGGCTTGCTCATCGTAGGAAGCGGCGCGCGCGCGTATCCGGCGGCACGTGCCCGCCGGCGCAGGCATCGGCTGACGGCCGCCACCGCGTCATCAGGCTTTGCTCGCGGCGGCAATCAGCAGCCGCGCCTGCACCCGCGCATGCAGCAGCGCCATGTCGGCATGACGCAGGCGCGGGTTGCGGCTCAGCACTGCCATCACCTTGCCGGACTGCTGTGCCGATGCGGCGCCGGCATCGGCGGCGGCGCGGTCGATCAGCACATCGAGCTCCAGCTCGGAGAACGGCCGCGCGATGCGTGCGGCGAGGCTCAGCGCGGTGTCATCGAAACGGGCGCCGTCGTCGAAATGGATATGGCCCTC
Organism: Cupriavidus basilensis; assembly: GCF_029335485.1. Taxonomy (GTDB): domain Bacteria; phylum Pseudomonadota; class Gammaproteobacteria; order Burkholderiales; family Burkholderiaceae; genus Cupriavidus; species Cupriavidus basilensis_E. The sequence continues at coordinate 2,916 of NZ_JARJLM010000252.1, read as the reverse complement.
CAGCGTCACGGCAAGGCCCTGCGAATCGAGTTCGCCGAAACGCAGTTCGCTGACGTCGACGGCATGGTGGCGGCCTTCGACATAAAGCGAGCCGTCGATATAGCCGGGCTCCGGGTTGAGCGGAAACACCATGTGTTGGCCCGCCAGTTGCTCCAGGCTGTGCGTCGGCAGGCTCAGGCCATCGAGCCGGATCGCAGTGCGCACGGGTGCGCCCCCAAGCACGAAGGGCGCCAGCTCGATCTCCAGGTCCGCACCGCTCGCATGGATCGCAGAGGGCGAGAGATGGGCGATCAGGGGCTGGAGCAATGCGACGGGGAAGGCTGGCATCGACGGTTTCCTCGCAAATGGTCTGGGCGGTGCCTACATGCTACGACGTCTTGGACGCGGGATCAAAAGGGAAAGGAAGGGAAAGGAAGGGAAAGGAAGGGAAGAGACGAGAAAGGAGGCGATCCCGCCGCCCTGATCGCCCGCGGGCACGCCGCGCTCAGTCCCGGTTGACCACGTCGCCTTGCTCCAGCGCCAGCGCGCCGCCGGCGGCGAGCGACGCCAGCATGCGATCCAGGATCTCCGCCATATCCTGCCCGGACATGAAGCGCGCGCGAATGCGCTGCATCAGCGGCGCCTGCGTCATCCACGCCAGCAGCGCCTCGCGCGGCATGCGCTGCTGTTCCAGCAACTTGAACTTCACCAGCACCTTGACCGCATGCGTGGCATTGCGCCCGGCATCGGCGCGCAGATAGGCCAGCCGGCCGCCGGCGCGTTCGAGCGCGGCGGCGACATTGGCGAAGGGCCGCCCATGGCCGGGAATCACCACGCGCGCATCGAGCATGGCGATGCGCTCCAGCACGGCGGCCTGCTCGACGAAGCCGCTCTCGCCATCGAGTTCCGGGAAAATCACGCCGAAGCCGTTTTCCCATAGCGCATCGCCGGAGATCAGGATGCGTTCCTGCGGTGCGTACAGCATCACCGCATGCGGGTCATGGCCGGGCGCGGCCACCACCTGCCAGTCGATGCCGCCGAGACGCAATGCGTCGCCGTCCTGCAGCACGCCGTCGAAGCCGAAGCGGTCGCACTGCTGGCCGGTGGCGCGGTAGCTGAGGGCATCCACGTCCCACGCGCGCACCGCCTCGGCCTCCGCGGCCGGAATCAGCGTGCGCGGCTGCCAGCGCTGCTGCAGGACGGCGTTGCCGCCACAGTGATCGGAGTGCAGGTGCGTGTTCACGAGGCGCCGCAGCGCCCGCCCGCCGAGACCGGACTCGACCAGCGCCAGCGTCTGCGGCGCATGCGTGACATAGCCGGTGTCGACCAGCGCGGTATCGTCGCCATCGACGAACAGGATATTGTTGGCGGATAGCCAGCCGCGTTCGAAAACGCGCATGCTGGACGGCAGGGCTGGCGGCGTGAAGGTGGATGGCATCGGCTCGTCGGTATCGGCTATCGGCTATGTATTGCGGCGCCCGGCTGCGGCAGCCGGCGCGGGGGCGTCGGCGCGGCCCGCGCCCACCGGCAAGGCGGCGGCCGCACGAAACGCGTCGGACGAAAAGAAGGGATCCTGGCCCAGGCGCGCCGCCAGCATGTCGAGCGCATCCAGCCCCCAGAACAACTGGCCGCCAGGATCGCCCGGCAGCACGGCGGTGGGCACGCCGAACACGCCGCGCGCCAGCGCCTCGTCCCCGTGCTCGCGCAGGCGTGCCTTGACCGCGTCCTGCGCCAGCGCGGTGCCGGGTACGCCCAGCGCGCTGCACAAGGCATCGAATTCCGCCTGCTGCTGCGGCACCCGCCCCTGCTGCCAGACGAAGCGGAAGATGGGCGCCAGCGTGGCATGCGAGAGCCGGCCCTCCAGTTCCAGCGCCACCGCCAGGCGCAGCAAGGGCAGTGGATTGAAAGGGTGGATGGCCGGCATGGCGAGCCTGATGCCGCCGCGGTGCGCGATCCAGGCAACATGCTCGAAGGTGAAGCGGCGCTTGGGCGCGATCTCCGCCGGGCCGACATTGCCCCAATGGCGCAGCAGCCCGGCGAACAGCACCGGCACGTAGCGCACCGCCGCATCGGCCGGCAGGGCCTTCGGCAGCCGCTCGAACGCGAGGTAGGCGAACGGCGAAATCGGGTCGAAATACCAATCGATGGCAGTCGTCATGGCCGGCTTGTCCGGGATGGTCATTCGGGATGGTTGCCGTGGGAGCGCGTGGCGGCGTTCGCCGCCAGCCGTGCCGCGCGCTGCGGCAGCAACGACCAGATGCCGCGTTTTGCCGCATCGTCGCTGCCGGACCAGCCCGCGATCTCCTCGATGGTGCGCAGGCAGCCTTCGCAGTAGCCGCTCGCCGCATCCATGCGGCACACGTTGCGGCAGGGCGACGGCACCGGCTCGGCATGCTGGGCGGCCTGCGCGCCGCGCGTCAGCGCCGCCAGCAGCCGGGTCTGTTGCGACATCGTCCTATGTCTCCCGAGTCTGAAACCCGTTGCAAAGATAAGTCAGCCAAGAAGGCGTGGGAGCCTGGGAGCGAAGCGCAGCAAGGCTGGACTTGCCAGCATTGGCGACGACGGAGCGCGCGTCTTATCGGCTGACTCATGCGACGAATCTGTAATTCCGGACACCAGCCCCCTCTCGCTCTTGCCGTGCGGCGTCACGCGGATTGGCGCTGCGCCACGTCGGCCACCTCGGCCCCGGTCATGCGCTGCAGCTCTTGCGGCGTGAGGTTGAACACCGCATGCGGATGGCCGGCGGCAGCCCACAGGCTGTGGTGGTGGAACAGGTCGCTGTCGAGCAGCATCACGGGCGCGACCGCGTGGCCGATCGGGCAGACGCCGCCGATGGCGTAGCCGGTCTTCTCGCGCACGAATCTGGCGTCGGCCTTGCCGAGCGGGCCCACCACGGCGGCCACCTTGGCTTCGTCGACGCGGTTGCTGCCGCTGGCG
>NZ_JARJLM010000251.1 GCF_029335485.1 Cupriavidus basilensis | reverse complement strand
GCCTTGATTGCCGCGGCGGCGGCGCAGAGCTTCGGGCTGGACGGCGAGCGCGTGGCGCGCACGCTGTTCGGGCGCGGGGGCGGGCAGGGGGGGATGCTGGGCGGACTGCTGCGCGCCTGACACAGGCGGGCGGTATTCCGGCCCCGCTCGTTCCCGCCCTTCGGACGTTCGTGCGAGTGCCACGTTCTCGGGGCAGAGGACCCTGCGCTGGTCTGATTCCAGCTGTGTGAGCCGCCCCCAGGCGGGCCGCACCCATGGGCGACGCGAAGCGAGCCGCGGCGATACGGCTTTTGATTCTTGACTTTGCAGTCAAGCCTTTCGAGTCACCACTACTACTTCGACAACACCCGCATCGCCTGCTCCAGCCCACCAAGCGTCACCGGATACATACGCGACTTCATGATCTGGTTGATCACCGTCACCGACTGCCGGTATTGCCACAGCCCTTCCGGCTCGGGGTTGAGCCAGACGAAGCGCGGGAACTGCTCGATCAGACGGTTGAGCCAGACCGCGCCGGCTTCCGGGTTGTTGTATTCCACCGAGCCGCCCGGCTGCAGGATCTCATACGGGCTCATGGTGGCATCGCCGACGAAGATCACCTTGTAGTCGGGCGTGTATTTGTGGATCAGGTCCCAGGTGGCGATCTTCTCCGCGTGGCGGCGGCGGTTGTTTTTCCACACGTAGTCATAGACACAGTTGTGGAAGTAGTAATACTCCAGGTGCTTGAACTCGGTCTTGGTGGCCGAGAACAATTCTTCCACGCGCTTGATGTGGTCGTCCATCGAGCCGCCCACGTCCATCAGCATCAGCACCTTGACCTTGTTGTGGCGCTCTGGACGCAGCTTGATGTCGAGCAGGCCGGCGTTGGCCGCGGTGGCGTGGATGGTGTCGTCCAGGTCCAGTTCGGTCTCGGCGCCTTCTCGTGCGAACCGGCGCAGGCGGCGCAGCGCCACCTTGATATTGCGCGTGCCCAGTTCGACCTGATCGTCGTAGTCCTTGTAGGCGCGCGCCTCCCATACCTTGATGGCGGTGCGGTTGCCTTTGGAGGGGCCGCCGATGCGGATGCCTTCGGGGTTGTAGCCGCCGTGCCCGAACGGCGAGGTGCCGCCGGTGCCGATCCATTTGTTGCCGCCCTCGTGCTTTTCCTTTTGCTCGTCGAGTAGCTGCTTGAGCCGCTCCATCAGCTTGTCGAGCCCGCCCATGGCCTCGATCTTGGCTTTTTCCTCGGCGGAGAGTTCGCGCTCCAGGGTTTTCTGCAGCCAGTCCAGGGGAATGTCCGACTTCCAGTCGACCAGGCTCTCCACACCCTTGAAGTAGGCCGCGAAGGTCTGGTCGAACTTGTCGAAGTGCTTCTCGTCCTTGACCAGCGTCATGCGCGACAGGTAGTAGAACTCGTCGATCGAGGGCGTGATCACCTCGGCCTTGAGCGCCTCCAGCATGGTCAGGTATTCCTTGACCGATACCGGCAGCTTGGCATGGCGCAGCGAGAAGAAGAAATCGATCAGCATGGTGGTCTCGCTCAGAGTTTCCCGGGGCGGTGGCTGGCTTGCGTGTTCACGAGGCGCGCCCCGGCAGGTCCAGGCGGTATTGCAGGTGGCGCTTCACCGCCGGCCACTCGCTGGCGATGATGGAGAACACCACCGTGTCCCGAAGGGATCCGTCGGGCATGCGCTGGTGGTTGCGCAGCACGCCGTCCTGCTTGGCGCCGAGGCGGGCGATGGCGGCGCGGCTCTGGTGGTTCATCCAGTGCGTGCGGAACTCCACCGCGATGCATTCCAGCTGCTCGAAGGCGTGCGTGAGCAGCATCAGCTTGCATTCGGTGTTGATGGCGCTGCGCTGCACGCGCCGCGCATACCAGGTGGCGCCGATCTCCAGGCGGCGGTGGGCGGCTTCGATATGCATGAAGTTGGTCATGCCGACGAGGTCGCCGCTGGCCGCGTCGCGCACGGCGAAAGGCTGCCATGAGCCTTCCTGCTGGCAAGCCAGGCGCCGCGCAATCTCGGCGTCGATGGCCTCGGGCGCGGGCACGCTGGTGTACCAGAGCCGCCACAGCTCGCCGTCCGCCACCGCGTGGCGCAGGCCGGCTGCGTGGCTCGCATCCAGGGGTTCCAGTACCGCGTGGCGGCCGCTCAGGGTGACGGGCTTGACGAAGGCGTTCATGGTGGCGGGCTCCCGTCTCAGCGGTTGGCGCGGTTCATGAACACCAGCCGCTCGAACAGGTGCACGTCCTGTTCGTTCTTCAGCAGCGCGCCATGCAGCGGCGGGATCGCGGCTTTCTTGTCCGGGCTCTTGAGCGCCTCGGGCGGGATGTCTTCGGCCATCAGCAGCTTGAGCCAGTCGATCAGCTCCGACGTGGAGGGCTTCTTCTTCAGGCCCGGCAGGTTGCGCATCTCGTAGAAGGATTCGAGCGCGGCCGCCACCAGCTCGCGCTTGATGCCAGGGTAGTGCACATCGACGATGCGCTGCATGGTCTCGGCGTCGGGGAACTTGATGTAGTGGAAGAAGCAGCGGCGCAGGAAGGCGTCGGGCAGTTCCTTTTCATTGTTCGAGGTGATGATCACCAGCGGGCGATGGCGCGCCTTGACCAGTTCGCGCGTCTCGTACACATAGAATTCCATGCGGTCGATTTCGCGCAGCAGGTCGTTGGGGAATTCGATGTCCGCCTTGTCGATCTCGTCGATCAGCAGCACCACCTGCTGGTCGGCCTCGAAGGCCTGCCACAGCACGCCCTTGACGATGTAGTTGCGGATGTCGTGGACGCGGTCGTCGCCGAGCTGCGAATCGCGCAGGCGCGACACCGCGTCGTATTCGTACAGGCCCTGCTGGGCCTTGGTGGTCGACTTGATGTGCCACTGGAGCAGCGGCATGCCGAGCGCCGCCGCCACTTCCTCGGCCAGCATGGTCTTGCCGGTGCCGGGCTCGCCCTTGATCAGGAGCGGGCGCTGCAGGGCGCGGGCGGCGTTGACGGCCAGCTTGAGGTCATCGGTGGCGACATATTGCTGGCTGCCTTCGAAACGGGTCTGCTGGTTCTGGCTGGCGTTGGTGGTGTTGGACATGTGGCAACCTGAAGGGGTTTGTGCGTGTCGGAATCGGCCAGTATAAAAGAGCTTTTCGGTTCGCGTATGGTCGGCCGCGCCCTGCTGGACTGCCGCGTGCAGCCTGCGGTACAATGCG
>NZ_JARJLM010000250.1 GCF_029335485.1 Cupriavidus basilensis | reverse complement strand
CAGCGCGGGCACGCCGAACAGGACCTCGCGCGCGCGCTTGACCAGCGCCAGCGACAGCGACACCTGCGGATCGACGCCGAGCAGGTGGCCCAGCAGCATCACCACCGCTTCCTGCACACCCAGCCCGGCCGGTACGAAGAACGCCACATGGCGTACCGCCTGGGTCAGCGACTCGATGGCGAGCGCCTGCCAGAACGGCACCGGGTGGCCCAACACCATCAGTGCGAACCAGATCTCCAGCGCGCCCACCACCAGGCCGGCCAATTGCCAGCACAGCGCCGCCAGCAGCGCGCCGTGGCGTGCGTTGAGCGCGCGGATCTGCGCATCCAGGCGCGCGCCATCGATCAGCGCCACCAGCCTGTGATCGCCGCCGAACAGGCGCCGGGCGGCGCCTTCGAGCCGCTCGAATATGGCGCTGTGGCGCAAGGAGAGCGCAAACAGCACCGGCACCGGCAACGACAGCAGCAGCCCGACCAGGATGACCCAGGCCTGGCTGCTGCCATGCATGGCCAGCATCAGCAGCACCACGCCGATTGCCGAGAATACATACTGCGCGAACAGCGTCACCATCACCTCGACCACCACGCTGGCAGTGACTGCCGTGGTGTCGGCGACACGCAGGCGGGCCAGGCGGATGCCGACCAGTTCGCCGCCTATGCTGACGGTCGGCAGCAGGCGGTTGACCGCCTCGCGGACAGTGGCGACCCACCACAGGAAACCAAGCCCTGCCTTCTGCCCGGGGTCGGCGGATGCTTTCAGCAGTACGCGCCAGCCCTGTGCATCAAGCAGCAGCGGCAGGGCGTGGAAGGGCACCAGGAGCAGCAGGGGCCAGCCGGCCTGCGTCACGATGCGGGCGACGTCGCCCACACCCTCGTGGATCACCAGCGCGGTCAGGGCCAGCATGCCGAGCAGGCCGGTCAGGTAAATCAGGCGTTTCATGCAGAGGCCAGCGCGCCGGGCGCGCCGAAGATATCGGTAAAGCCGCCGTGCCGCACCGCGGCCCGGTCCAGTGCCTCGCGCACGCGGGGCGACAGCAGCGCCGCCAGTTCATCGGCGTGGCGGTAGCCGAGCATGGTGGGCGCCACCGCAGCGCCGGATACCACGCCGGGATGCAGGTAGATTTCCCCCACGCCCGGAGGCAGCCTGGCCAGCGCGGCCAGCAAGACGGCCTCGTCCATGCCGCCACTGTTCTCGATGCCGACCACGTAATCGTTGTGGGCGATGCCGGCCCTGTCCAGCCGGCGCCGCAGCAATGCCAGCCAGGGCCGCAGCAGCAGCGGCGCGGTGGTCTCGCGCGGCAGGCGCATGGCGCGCAGGCCGAATTCGCGGCCGATACGCAGGATAAGCGACAGCACGGTGGGGTGCAGGTGGAAATGCTTGTGCGTGTTGACGTGGTCCAGCATCAGCCCGGTTGCGGCAAAAGCCTCGAACTGGGCGCGGATCTCAGCGGCCAGCTGGCGCCGGACATGGGGCAGGAAAAAGAAACGGCAGCCGTCGCGCGCCATCGCCGAACCGAAGCGGCCCTGCGCATCCACCAGGGCGGGAATGGACGATGGCGGCAGTACCGCCGGGCCGTCGGCCAGCACCACATGCAGGCCCACGCGCAAGCCGGGCAGGCGCCGGGCGCGCGCCACCGCGTCGTCGGCGGCGCTCGCTCCCACCATCAGGCTGGCGGCGCCGAGGATGCCGTCGCGGTGAGCCAGCTCCACGGCCTCGTTGACGCCGGGATGCAGGCCGAAATCGTCGGCCGTGATGATGAGGGCACGCTGCGATGCCGCTGGAGGATGGAGCGCCAGGATCAGGCCTCGTGCGAACGCAGGAAGCGGAAGAACTCCACGCCTTCGCGCAGGCGCCGCTTCATCATGTCCCAGCTGCCCAGCATCTCGCGCACGATCTCCCAGATCTTGCTCGGGCGGAAGTAGAAGCGCTTGTAGAACGTTTCCACGCCGTGGTAGATCTCTTCCTTGGACAGGTGCGGATAGCTGATCGCCGCCAGCTGCACGCCCTTGTCGTTGACCAGGTTGATCACCTTGTTGTCTTCGAGCCAGCCGTTCTCGACCGCCTGCCGGTACAGCGTGGTGCCGGGATAGGGCGCCGCCAGCGAGACCTGGATGGTGTGCGGGTTGATGTCCTTGGCGTAGGCGATGGTCTTCTCGATGGTCTCGCGCGTTTCGCCCGGCAGGCCAAGGATGAAGGTGCCGTGGATGATGATGCCGAGCTTGCGGCAGTCTTCGGTGAAGCGGCGCGCGATATCGGTGCGCAGGCCCTTCTTGATGTTCAGCAGGATCTGGTCGTCGCCGGACTCGTAGCCCACCAGCAGCAGGCGCAGGCCGTTCTCCTTCATGATCTTGAGCGTACTGTAGGGCACGTTGGCCTTGGCATTGCAGGACCAGGTGACGCCCAGCTTGCCCAGGCCGCGCGCGATCTCTTCCACGCGGGGCTTGAAGTCCGTGAAGGTATCGTCGTCGAACATGATCTCCTTCACCTCGGGCATGTTCTCCTTGATCCATTTGACCTCGGCGATCACGCTTTCCGGCGAGCGCGTGCGGTAGCGGTGCCCGCCCACCGTCTGCGGCCACAGGCAGAAGGTGCACTTGGAGCGGCAGCCCCGGCCGGTGTAGATCGACACATAGGGGTGCTTCAGGTAGCCGATGAAGTAGTTGTCGATCTTCAGGTCGCGCTTGTAGATGGGCGCCACGAAGGGCAGCTCGTCCATGTTTTCGATCATCGGGCGCGGGCCGTTGTGCTCCAGCGAGCCGTCGGGGAGCTTATAGCTCAGGCCGGGAATATCCTTGAGTGGCTTGCCGGCCGCCACGTCCTGGCAGGTGTAGTCGAACTCCTCGCGGCACACGAAATCGATGGCCGGGCTGGCGCCGAGCGTGCCGCTGGGGTCGACCGCCGGCTTGGCGCCGACCATGCCGATCAGCACGCCGGGCTTGCGGGCTTTCAGCTCTTCCGCGAACTTGGCGTCGGTGGGGAAGGACGGCGTGCTGGTGTGGATGATGACCAGGTCGTAGCCGACGGCGATGTCCAGGGTTTCCTGCACACCCAGATCGTCAGCGGGTGCATCCAGCACGCGGCTGTCCGGCACCAGCGCGGCGGGCTGGGCCAGCCAGGTGGGATACCAGAACGACTTGATCTCGCGCTTGGCCTGGTAGCGCGAACCCGCGCCACCGTCGAAGCCGTCAAAGGAAGGAACCTGGAGGAAGAGGGTTTTCATAGCGGCCTCTGGATAGTCATGCCATTTCATTTGTTGAAATGGACGTCTGGCGATCTGATTCGCCGTCGTCCGTTTTTTTTGCTGTCAAGGGAAGAGCGTGAGGCGCCATGCCGGCGTTGCCCGCGCCGGCGGGCGCAGGGGCATGCTGGTGCGTGCGCGAGCCGGCCGGCCTTGCACGCTCGGGCCGTTCGCTGACAGGCAATACCTGGCCGCGCCAGCTCACGTACGAGCCGGACAGGGCGGCAGCCCATTCGGCCAGCAGCAGCGTGTCGCGCAGCGGCGCCAGCAGCATTGCGCCGACGCTGCGCGCCAGCAGGCTGCGTGCCAGCAGGCCGGCCAGTGCCGCGCCAAGTACGACCGGCGTCGGCGCCAGCCAGCTGGCGAGCGCCAGCATTGGCCAGGTAAAGGTGATAAAGATAAAGGCGAAGCCGAGCGGGTCGAGCGAGCGGATGGTGCGCATCCAGCGCAGTTCGTGCGACCAGAGCGCGCCAAGGTGTGATTCGGTCACATCGGTGCTCACCACGACATCCGAGAGCACGGTCGCCAGGCCCTTGCGCCGGGTCAGTTCGCCGAGCCAGAAATCGTCGGCAAGCCGGTTCGAGAGCACATCGAAACTCCCGATTGCGTCCAGGGCTTCGCGCCGCAGCGCGAGGGTGGCGCCGAAGGCAAAGCGGCGGGAGCCGCCGGCGTGGGCAATGCGCACCGAAGGGACGAACCAGGCATCGATAAACTGCACGCCCAGCCGGGACCAGAGGCCGCCACCCACCCGCCGGCCGCGGTACAGGCAAGTGACCACGCCGACGCCCGCATCCGCCAGGGGCGCGGTAACGCGGGCAAGATAGTCCGGCGCCACCGCAATATCGCTGTCGGCCACGACCAGCCATGGGTGGCGCGCCAGCGGCAGCAGGTTGATCAGGTTGCTCACCTTGAGGTTGCTGCCGTGCACGCACGGATCCACCGCCAGGGCGATGTCGCAGTCAGGGAAATCGGCGCGAAGGCGTTCGACCACCGCGATGGCGGGATCGTCGGCGGCACGTACGCCGAATACCAGCTGGTAGGCGGGATGCTGCTGCCGGCACAGGCTGGCCAGGTTTTCGTAGAGGCGGGGTTCGCCGCCGCAGAGCGGCTTTAGTACGCTTACCGGCCGCTGGCACGGGTCGCCCGGCGCCACGTTGCCGGCCGGGTGCGCCGCCAGCGTGCGCCGGCTCAGCCAGGCGGCGGCCACGGCGTAGCCCGCCGACAGGCACGCCAGCGAAGTTGCCGCAAGCGTGCTCCAGTCCATGTCGGTCTGCCTTGAACGGTTCAGTGCTTGGCGCCGGCGGCTTGCCGTGCTGCCGAGGCCGGATCGTTGGCTGCCTGCTTGGACGACTTGGCACGGCCGATTTCCTCGAGCTTGATCTCGACGTGCTTGGAGAACACGTAATCGGCGGGGCGCTGCTTGCTCAGGTCGATATCCGGTGCCATTTCGCCCTTGGTGCGCACGCCGCGCAGGCTCACGCCCAGCGCCTTGAGCGGATGGGCGATGGTGTCGGCCACCGCGGTGGCTTCAAAGCCGCTATGGACCATGCAGTCGGCGCATTTCTCGTAGTTGCCGACGCCGTAGGCATCCCAGTCGGTGCCTTCCATCAGTTCCTTGAAGGTGCTGACATAGCCTTCGCCGACCAGGTAGCACGGACGCTGCCAGCCGAACACGGTACGCGCCGGGTTGCCCCAGGGGGTGCATTTGTAGGTCTGGTTGCCGGCCAGGAAATCCAGGAACAGGGTCGACTGGCTGAAGGCCCAGTTCTTGCCATTGCGGCCGCGTTCCAGAATGTCGCGGAACAGCTTGCGGGTCTTGCCGCGATTCAGGAAGTGCTGCTGGTCGGGGGCGCGCTCGTAGGCGTAGCCCGGCGAGACGGTGATGCCGTCCACGCCCATGCCCTTCACGGAGTCGAAGAAACGGGCCACGCGTTCGGGCTCGGCATCGTTGAACAGCGTGCAATTGATATTGACGCGGAAGCCACGCTTCTTGGCCGCGCGGATCGCCTCGACGCAACGGTCGTACACGCCTTCCTGGCTCACCGAGCGGTCATGCATCTCGCGGTCGCCGTCCAGGTGCACCGACCAGACGAAGTAGGGGCTGGGCTCGTACTGGTCCAGTTTCTTTTCCATCAGCAGCGCGTTGGTGCACAGGTACACGAACTTGCGGCGTGCAATGATGCCCTTGACGATGGTGGGCATGTCCTTGTGCAGCAGCGGCTCGCCGCCGGCGATGGAAACCACCGGCGCGCCGCATTCATCGACCGCGCCCAGGCATTCCTCGACCGAGAGGCGCTGGTTCAGGATGGGGTCCGGGTAGTCGATCTTGCCGCAGCCGTTGCAGGCCAGGTTGCAGCGGAACAGCGGTTCGAGCATCAGCGCCAGCGGGTAGCGCTTGTTGCCCGACATATGCTGCTTGACTACGTAGGCGCCCACGCGGGCGACCTGCAGAAAGGGAATGGCCAAAATGTACTTCCTCGTTATGGGGCGGCCGGGCGTCAGCCAGCGGCGGTTTGCGGGTCCGGTTGCGGCACGGCCTCGACTTCGGCCGTCCCGGCTGCCTGTTTGCGCGGCAACGGATCGGCCAGCTCGGCCGGTAGGCGGAATTCGGCGTGCTCCTCGCGGCCTTCCATGGTGGAAACCTCCACCGGGCCGAGACGGCGCAGCGTGGCGATCACGTCCTTGACCATCTCCTCGGGCGCGGAAGCGCCGGCTGTGATTCCCACCACGTCGACGCCGCGCACCCACTCGGGGTTCAGCTCGCTGCCGTCCGCGATCAGGTAACTGGGCACACCGCTCTCCGTGCCGATCTCGCGCAGCCGGTTGGAGTTGGAACTATTGGTGGCGCCGATCACAAGGATCACTTCCACCCGCTTGGACAGTTCACGCACAGCGCTCTGCCGGTTTTGCGTGGCATAGCAGATATCCCGCGTGTCCGGTCCCACCAGGTTGGCGAAGCGCCGGCTCAGGGCCGCAATTATATTACGGGTATCGTCCACGCTCAGCGTGGTCTGCGTGACATAGGCCACGGGGGTGTCATCGGGCAGGTCGAGCTGGGCGACCTCGGCCTCGCTTTGCACCAGGATCACCTTGCCGGGAATCTGTCCCATGGTCCCTTCGACCTCCGGATGGCCCGCATGGCCGATCAGGATGACGGTGCGCCCGCTGGCGGCATATTGCCTGCCCTGGGTATGGACCTTGATGACGAGCGGGCAGGTCGCGTCGATCGGGTGCAGCTGGCGGGTGCGAGCGTCGCTCTCAACGTCCTTGGACACGCCATGGGCGCTGAAGATGGTGACAGCGCCGGTCGGCACTTCGTCCAGTTCCTCGACGAAGCGCGCACCTTTGACCCGCAACCCTTCTACCACGTGCTTGTTGTGCACGATTTCATGTCGCACGAACACCGGGGCACCGTGCTTGAGCAGGGCGCGGTCGACAATTTCGATCGCACGCACCACACCGGCACAGAAACCACGGGGTTGAGCAAGAATCACCTGCATAAAGATAGGCCCCCCGAGCCAGTCAACGGGTTCAGCATTTACAGCACTTACAGCATTTAGTTGATATTCAGGAATCACTTTCCCGTCATACGGTGGTTACTATATACCCGTGCCGCAACCTTTGTCTGGCACCTGGCAATCGCCAGCAACACTTTGAGGGTTATTTCGGTGGGCAACATGACTTCAGGCGACTCTGTACTAGTAACGGGCGCATCCGGTTTTCTCGGTTCGGCGGTGGTGCGGCAGGCGCTGGCACGCGGGTTCCGGGTGCGCGCGATGGTACGCGCCGGCAGTCCGCGCCGCAACCTGGAGGGCCTGCCCGTGGAGATCGCCGAGGGCGATATGCGCGATGCGCGCGCCATGGCAAACGCGCTGCGAGGCGCGCGCTACCTCTTCCACGTGGCGGCGGACTACCGGCTGTGGGCGCCGGATCCCGAGGAAATCGTGCGCACCAACGTGGCCGGGACACAGACGGTGATGGACGCAGCCCAGGCGTGCGGCGTGGAGCGCATTGTGTATACCAGCAGCGTCGCCACCCTGCG
>NZ_JARJLM010000024.1 GCF_029335485.1 Cupriavidus basilensis | reverse complement strand
GGTCTTCCTGCCGCTCTGGTACGCACTCACGATGCGGTTCATTTCCGCTACCAGCGCTGCGGGCCCGGCAGGCAGGGCGCGTGCAATGCCCTGCATATAGCCAAGCAGTTCCTGCCTGGCCGCCTCGGCGAAATCCATGGTGACGGCCTGGTCCTCATACAGCAGCACATAGGAACGCGCAAAGCCGTACAGCAGGAAATAGGCCGCGGCGTGGGCCGGGTCGGTGTCGATCAGGTCGCGGGTGGCGTTCTTGACCGCCACGAAGGCATCGGTGCCGGGAAGCGAATCCTGGAATTGCTGGAGTGTGGTTTCAAGCGTCATGGCGCAATGGTTCGAGGGCTGTTGGTGAAGACTGGTGAAAACCGAAGACCGGATGGGTCGTGCGAAAAAACGATGCAAGGCTATCGGACTTGCAAGCCTCGTGGAACGGGGCTGGCTCATACGCTGTTCAGCATGCGCCGCAGCAGGGCGGCGCCGTCGCGGCCCTTATAGGCGCGCTGCCACAGGTCATTGACCATGGCGGTGTAAAGCCGCACCGCCTCGGGCGCGGCGGTGACGGTGGCGATGCCGGTCGATACATTGGGGAACTCCCCGAAACGGAACGGGCTGGTCGCTACATAGGCCTTGCCCGGACGCTCGAATACCTGGAAGGTGGCATTGGGCATGCTGCCGTCGACAATGCCGATCTGCAAGCCGATCGGTTGCGCCTCCAGCAGCTCGATCACGCGCTCGACTTCGCGCCGGGCCGCCAGCGAGCGCTCCATGCGCACCGCCGGTGGCAGGTCCAGCCGCCCCACCAGCCCGAAATGCACGAAGCGTTCGAGCGAGCGCAGGTCGATCAGGCTGGTGATGGGCGGCACGCTGCGGGCGAATGACTGCTTGCGTTCCTCCAGCAGTTCCAGCAGCGCGTCGATGGTCGCCACTTGCGGCGGCTGCGGGCTTTCGCCCAGCATCTGCCGCAGGTGGCCGGCGTAGCCGGGCGAGGTCAGCAGATAGGAAATCGGCTCGAAATGGGCCAGGATGCGGGTGGCCCCATGTTCGAGCTGGCGCATGCGCTCGATATACGCCACGGCCGAGTGGTAGTACTCCGACTCCACTCCCAGCATCGAGGCCAGCGAGGTCCCCAGCAGGTGAGCCAGGCGGCCAAGCGTCTCGATCTTGACGATATCGCCCTTTTCCATCCGGTAGATCGCCGCGCGCGAAACGCCCAGCTGCTCGGCGATGGCTTCCGCCCGCAACCCCGCGCCGAGGCGGTAGGCGCGCAGGCGATTGCCGATCTCGATGAAATCGACGGGTATGCCGGCAGCCAGCGGAGCATCCATCCTGGGAAATCTCAAAAAGAAGACAAGGCTCATCCTAGCATGGGCTGCCGCGGAATGGCGAGAGAAGGTGAGGATGCGAGGGGGCGGCGTGCATTGCCCCCTCACCCCGCCATCACCGCGGTCTCCGGCAATCCCACCCGGCGGCTGAAGCGTGATCGGCCTGGCGTCGATAAAGCGATGACGGCCTCCTGGCATCGAAAGCCGGTTTTGTGCGTCAAATTGCATTTCATGCGTGTTTTTGGTGCGGGCAAGCGCTCATTCTGCTTCGCATGGTCTCGTAAACGAGACTTGGCTAGTTTTTTGGATGGCATGTATATTGCGATCCAGCACTGCCGGGCCGGTGATGCTGGCCACCCCCATCACGCTTTTCACACTGAAGGCGCGCCTCGGGCGCAAGAAAAGGAATCCGATGAAGAAGTCCCTCGCCAAGACGCTGTCCGCCGCCGTCACGACTGTCACGGCTGTCACGTTGTCCCTCGCCGTCACTGTCCCGCCCGCTCTTGCCGCCGGGTATCCGGAACGGCCCATCACCATCGTCGTGCCTTACGCCGCAGGCGGCAGCAACGATATGGTGGCGCGCGTGCTGAGCCAGCGCCTGGGCCAGGACCTGGGGGTCTCGGTGGTGGTGGACAACGCGCCGGGCGCAAGCGGTACCATCGGCGCGATCAAGACCATCAATGCGCCGGCCGACGGCTACACGCTGCTGCTGGGATCCAACAGCGAAATCTCGATTGCCAGGTTGACCAATCCGAAGATCCGGTACGACGGGCAGCGCGACCTGGTGCCGCTGCGCATGGTGGGGTCGCAGCCCATGGTGCTGGTGTCCGGCGCGCAATCGGGCATTCATGGCGTGAACGGCTTCCTGGCGCTGGCCAAGAGCAAGAAGCCGGTGAACTATGGCACCTCGGGCATCGGCACGCCGCTGCACCTGTCGGGCGAACTGATTCGCGGCGCCAGCAAGGTCGATATGACCCATGTGCCGTACAAGGGCGGCGCGCCCGCCATCGCCGACCTGATGGCGAACCAGATCGAACTGGGCGTGCTGGTGCTGTCGACCGCGCTGCCGCAGATCAAGTCGGGCAAGCTGCAGGCCATCGGCGTGACTTCGGCCACGCGCTCGCACGCGGCCCCCAATATCCCGGCCCTGGCCGAGAGCAAGGCCCTGGCGGGCGTCGACATGCGCCTGTGGTTCGGGCTGTTCGCGCCAGCCAACACGCCCAAGGCCGTGACCGACAAGCTGTCGGAGGCACTCGCTCGCGCCATCAACGCGCCCGAGGTGAAGAGCAAGCTGTCCGAGGCCGGTGTCGATATCGACGCGAAGGACGCGGCGGCTTTCCGCGGCTTCATCGCCAGGGAGACCGAGGCGTACCGCAAGATCGTCAGCGAAGCCAATATCCAGGAGTAAGGTTCAGGATTAAGGCTGCCCGGGCCGGCCGCCGCGCAGTTGCCAGCACAAAGCCCGGGTGCGAAAGCCCCGGGCTTGGTGTTTTTTACACTCCTGGCTCCTCTTGCGCGAATCGCGCGAATCGCGCGACGACGGCTCAGAGCAGGCGGATCTGCTTGACCTTGAACTTCGGCTCGCCGACCCATTCCTTGTCGTATTCGCCGATCAGTTCCACCTTGGTGGCCGCGCCGACCGGCTGCCCGGCCGGCCACAGCCGCTGCTTGATCTTGACGCGCATCTGCCCGGTGCCGTCATCGAACCGGTAAAGCTCGTGGCCGACGCTGCTGACGATCTGGCCGCGCAGCACCGCCGGCTGGTCGTCCCTGCCATCCGCCTGCAAGGCCTTGACCGTGGCCACGGGTACCGTCGACGGCCCGACGTATTGCGCCTGCGCCATCATGGCCGTGGCTGCCAGCGTTGCTGCGATCAGAATGCGTTTCATCTTTGCTCTCCCTGGGTTGGCTGGATCGGGTCTGGCGCTTTTGCACCAGCACCGGCGTATTGTGGCGAGCGCGGGCTGAACCGAAACTGAACGGCTGGCGGCAGGCGTTTATGATGGCGCTTGCGCTCGCCGCCCGTGCCCCGGTCCGCGACCCGCCCAACACCGCTTCAGCGCCGGCGCTGCGCCGGCCATCGCTCCAACAAGGGATTCACATTGCGTTTTCTTCACACTGCCGACTGGCATCTCGGACGCGTGTTCCACGCGCGCAGCCTGCTCGAAGACCAGGCCTGGGTGCTTGACCAACTGCTTGCTCTGGTCCGCGACCTGCGGCCCGATGCGGTGCTGATCGCCGGCGACGTCTATGACCGCGCGGTGCCGCCTCCCGAGGCGGTGGCGCTGCTCGACGACGTGCTGGCGCGCATCGTGGTGGACGCGGGCGTGCCGGTGGTGATGATCGCCGGCAACCACGACAGCGCGCAGCGGCTCGGCTTCGGCGCGCGGCTGCTGACGGCGCGGGGTTTGCATGTGGCCGGCCTCGCCGGGCGCGAGGCGGCCTGCGTGACCTTGTCCGATGCGGCTGGCGAGGTGCGGATCTATGCCTTGCCCTATGCCGAGCCCGCGGCCGTGCGCGATGCCTTCGGCGTGGAACTCCCTGGCCACGAGGCGGCGCTTGCCGCCCGCCTGGACGCGATCCGGGCCAGCCATCCGGCGCATGCGCGCTCGGTGGTGGTGGCGCATGCGTTCGTGATCGGCGGCGAAGCCAGTGAATCCGAGCGCCCGCTTTCGGTGGGGGGCAGCGGTGCCGTTGCCGCGAGTGTGTTCGACGGCTTCGACCTGGTCGCGCTTGGCCACCTGCACCGGCCGCAGACATTCAACGAGCGGATTCACTATGCCGGCTCGCTGCTGAAATACTCGCTGTCCGAGGTCACGCACGCCAAGTCGGTCTCGCTGATCGAGCTGGCCGGCGATGGCACGGTCGGCATCGAGCCAATCGCGCTCTCGCCACGGCGCGACCTGCGCATCGTCGAAGGGCAACTGGCCGATCTGCTGGCGCAGGCCGCCGCCGATCCGCGCCGCGACGACTATATCCACGCGGTGCTCACCGATGCCGGTGCCTTGCTCGACCCGATGGCCCGCCTGCGCCAGGGCTACCCCAACGCACTCGCGCTCGAGCGGGCCGTGCTGACGCGCAGCGGCGAGGCCGGGGCTGCCGGGCAGCGCCTGCGCCAGCTGGACACCGGGGAGCTGTTCGCCGACTTCTTCAAGGAGGTCGCGGGCGAGGCGCTGGACGAGGACAAGCGCCGCGTGCTCAACCAATTGCTCGAAGGCATTGCTGCCGCCGACCGGGAGTCCGCATGAGACCGCTGCGCCTGAAACTGCAAGCCTTCGGCCCCTTTGCCGCCAGCGAGGAGATCGACTTCAGCCGGCTCGGGGAGCGGGCCTTCTTCCTGATCCACGGCCCCACCGGCGCGGGCAAGACCACCTTGCTCGACGCCATCTGCTTCGCGCTTTACGGCGATACCTCCGGTGGCGAGCGCAGCGCGCAGGACATGCGCAGCGCCAATGCCGATCCCGGCCTGCGCACCGAGGTCACGTTCGAGTTCAGCCTGGCCGGCCAGCGCTACCTTGCCACGCGCTCGCCGGCGCAGGAGCGGCCCAAGCTGCGCGGCGAGGGCACCGTCAAGGAAACACCCAAGGCCCAGCTCGACGCGATGGGCGAGGGCGGCTGGACCAGCAAGGCCAGCCAGCCCAACAAGGTGGACGACTACGTGCGCAACCTGCTGGGTTTCGACAGCAGCCAGTTCCGCCAGGTGATCGTATTGCCGCAGGGGCGCTTTCGCGAACTGCTGACGGCCGACTCCAAGAGCCGCCAGGCCATCCTGGAACGCTTGTTCCGCACCGAGCTGTACCGGCGCGTGGAGGACTTGCTCAAGGGCCAGGCCGCGGGCATCCGCCAGCAGGCCGAGCGCTTGCACATCGAGCAAGCGGCGCTGCTGCAGCAGTATCAGCTTGAATCGGTGGATGCGTTGCGGGAGCAGGCGGCGGCGCTGCAGGCCCGGCTCGATGCGCTCAGGCAGCGCGACGGCGCCGCGCGCACCGCGCTGGAGCTTGCCGCGCTGGCCAGCCGGCAGGGCGAGCATGCCGAAGCACGCCTGCGCGAACAGCGCGAGACCGAGGCGGCCCACGCCGCCCTGCTGGCGCAACGGCACGAGGTGGAGGCGCAGCGGCTTCGCCTGCAGGCGGCGCGCAGGGCCGCGCAGGTCGAGCCCTTCGAGCAACACCTGGGGCAGGCCAGGCAGGAACATCAGCAGGCACAGCAGGCGCTGGCCACGGCAAGCGCGCGGGCCAACGCCTGCGCGATGGCCTCCGCAGCGGCGGCAACGGCGCTGGAGACCGAAGTGGCCCGTGCCGGCGAGCGCCAGCTGGCGCAAAAGCATGTAGCCGAACTGGAGGCCATGCTGCCGCAGGCGCAACGGCTTGGCGCCCTGCAGCAGGATTTGCAGCACGCGGCCAGCCAGCAGGCGCAGAAGGCCGCAGCCCATGCCGGCGCCGTGCAGGCGCAGCAGCAGGCAAGCGTGGCGCTGCGGCAGGCCGAGGCCAGCCTGGCCCAGGCGCAGGAAGGCGCGCGCGGGCTGGAGATGTTCCAGCTCCAGCAGGCCGGGCTCGCCCAGCAGGCGGCCACGCTCGACAAGTACGCAGCCACGCTGGCGCAATGGGAACAGGCGCGGCATCAGGCGCAGGCCGACCAGCGCGCCGCGCAACAAACCGCCACGCGGCAGGCGCAGGGCGCCTTGCAACTGCGCGAGACCGAACTGGCCTGGCGGGCGGGCCAGGCCGCGCGGCTTGCCGAGGGCCTGCGCGACGGCGATGCCTGCCCGGTCTGCGGGAGCGTTGCCCATCCTCATCTGGCCTTGCATGTCGAAGCGCCGGTTTCCGACGAGGCGCTCGAGCACGCCCGCGAGGCGGCCCGGCTCGCCGACCAGGCCGCCCAGGGCGCGGCCAGCCGGGCACAGGCCGCGCTGCTGGCGGTGGTGCATCGCCAGGAACAATTGGACGAACTGCGCGCAGCCGTGGGCGCCGCGGAAATGCCGCCCGGCGCGGCGCAGGATCCGGCCGCCGCCAAGCTGCGACTGGCCGAGGCTATCCAGGCGCTGCGCACGCAGCAGCAGGCAGCCGGGCTGGCGGCCAGCCAGTGCCAGCCGCTGGCCGCCGAACTGGAGCGGCAGCGCGGCGCACTCGCGACTGCGGAAACCGCCATCCGCGCGGCCGATGCCGCCGCGCAGGACGCCGGCCAGCGCCACGCCAGGCTGCAGGGCGAGTGGCAAGCGGCTTGCGCGCAGGTGCCGCCGGACCGGCGCGAGCCCGAGCGGCTGGCACGCGCCCTGGCGCAGGCGCGGCAGGATCTTGCCGCGCGCGAAGCTGCATTGGCCGCGGCGCAGGGCGCCGACAAGCGTGCCGGCGCGGACCTCGCCGCGGCGCAGGCCGCGCAAGCCGCCGCGCAGGCCAGCCTTGCCGGCCATGCCCAGCGCGAGCAGCAGGCGGGCGCCGTGTTCGCCAGCGCACTGGAACAGGCTGGCTTTGCCACGCGCGAGTCTTATGCCGAGGCGCGCCTGCCGGGCGCGCAGGCGGGGCAGCTCGAAGCCCTGGTCAATCGCTTCGACCTGGATCTTGCCGCCGCCACCGATCGCCGCGAGCGCGCCGCCCTGGCCGCGCGGGACCTGGCGGCGCCAGACCTGCCGGCCCTGAGGCAGGCGCAGGCCGACGCCGCCGCCGCGCTGGAAGCGTTGGTCGCGCAGCAGGCCGACCTGCATCGCAGCCGCGAGAACCTGCTGCAGTGCCAGCAACGGCTGGATGCCCTGGCCGCCGAGGGCGCGGATATCGAGCGCAGCTATGCGGTGCTCGGGCGCCTGGCGGAAGTGGCCAACGGCAACAATCCGCGCCGCATCACTTTCCAGCGGTTCGTGCTGGCGACCTTGCTCGACGAGGTGCTGGAGGCGGCTTCGCTGCGGCTGATGCGCATGAGCCGCAGCCGCTACGAACTGCAGCGCGTGCGCCAGCAGGGCGACCTGCGCAGCGCCGGCGGGCTGGACCTGGAGGTGTTCGACCACGATACCGGCATGGCGCGCCCGGCCAATACGCTGTCCGGCGGCGAGGGCTTCCTGGCCTCGCTGTCGCTGGCGCTGGGGCTGGCCGACGTGGTGCAGTCACGCGCGGGCGGCATCCAGCTGGATACGCTGTTTGTCGACGAGGGGTTTGGCACGCTCGACCCCGAAAGCCTGGATTTCGCCATCCGGACCCTGATCGACCTGCAGCAGGCCGGCCGGCTGGTGGGCATCATTTCCCATGTGGCCGAATTGCGCGAGCGCATCGACGTGCGGCTGGAGATCCGGCCCGGGGTGGGCGGCAGCCGGGCGGCGCTGCAATTGCCATAGAAGGCCGGGAACGCGTGCCCCGCCGAGGCGTGAAGGGCGTAAGCTCTGCCTTGTTTCCGCCCCGGCCGGCACCACGCGGAAGGCCTGCCCGCAAGCTGGCTTACAACTGGCCTACGATCGTGTCCGGCAACCGCACAAGCGATTTTCCGTTGCCTTGACCACCTCCGGATAGGGGGTGTAATCTGTTCATTCTGCGAATTGAAGTTCGCAATTAGAACAAATCAGAATAATCAGAACAACCAGAAAAATCAAAGTCTGTTGGATTCGTGTCTGGCGAAGCACCTTGCGCAGTCAATGCATGGCGTGCAAGCCGGATGGACCTTCCGGCAGGACTGTCCGGAGACAGCGTTTGCGCGCCGCCTGATTTCCCTGCTTGGCGGCCGGTTCCCGGATAGTTCGTCCGGACTCTCGGAACTGGAACGCAAGTGATCAACAAGCTATTCGACTCGGTGGAATCGGCCATGGCCGACATCCACGACGGCGCCACCATCCTGATTGGCGGTTTTGGCATGGCCGGCATGCCGGCGGAGCTCATCGACGCGCTCATCGCCCAGGGTGCCCGCGACCTCACCATCGTCAACAACAACGCGGGCAATGGCGACACGGGCCTGGCCGCGCTGCTCAAGACCAAGCGTGTGCGCAAGATCATCTGCTCCTTCCCGCGCCAGGCCGATTCCTACGTCTTCGACTCGCTCTACCACGCCGGCGAGATCGAGCTGGAACTGGTGCCGCAGGGCAACCTGGCCGAGCGCATCCGCGCCGCCGGCGCCGGCATCGGCGGTTTCTTCACCCGCACCGCGTACGGCACGCCGCTGGCCGAAGGCAAGGAAACCCGCATCATCGACGGCCAGGGTTATGTCTACGAGACGCCGATCCATGCCGACTTCGCGCTGATCAAGGCGCTGCGCGCCGACCGCTGGGGCAACCTGACCTACCGCAAGACCGCGCGCAACTTCGGCCCGATCATGGCCATGGCGGCCAAATGCCCCATCGTGCAGGTCAGCGAGATCGTCGAGCTCGGCGAGCTGGACCCGGAACACATCGTGACCCCGGGGTTGTTCGTCAAGCGCGTCGTCAAGATCGACGGCGCCAGCCAAGCTGCCGCCTGAGCGCCAAGGAGATCCCCAATATGCAACGCCTGACCCGCGATCAGATGGCCGCCCGCGTGGCCAAAGACATTCCCGACGGTGCCGTGGTCAATCTCGGCATCGGCCTGCCCACCCTGGTCGGCAATCACCTGCCGCCCGACCGTGAAATCCTGCTGCACAGCGAGAACGGCCTGCTCGGCATGGGCAAGGCGCCGCCCCCGGGCGAGGAAGACGGCGACCTGATCAACGCCGGCAAGCAGCCGGTCACGATCAAGCCGGGCGGCTCGTATTTCCACCATGCCGATTCCTTCGCCATGATGCGTGGCGGCCACCTCGACTTCTGCGTGCTCGGCGCGTTCCAGGTCTCGGAGAAGGGCGATCTGGCCAACTGGCATACCGGCGCACCGGGCGCGATCCCTGCCGTGGGTGGGGCGATGGACCTGGCCATCGGCGCCAAGGAAGTGTTCGTGATGATGGAACACCAGACCAAGCAGGGCGAAAGCAAGATCGTGCCGCAATGCACCTATCCCCTCACCGGCATGGCCTGCGTCACGCGCATCTATACCGATCTCGCGACCATCGATGTCACGCCCGACGGGCTGGTGGCGCGCGACCTGGTCGAGGGCTTGTCCTTCGAAGAGCTGCAGCGCCTGTCCGGCGTGCCGCTCAAGCAAGGCGCCACGGCCTGACGGCCTGGCAGGCGCGGCGCGTGCCGGGTGCCTTGGGCGCCGGCGGCGCGCCGCCGTCCCGCGCACGCATCCCGGCGCGTACGCTTCCAGGCTGCACGCTTTCACGCACAAGCCTTTCACGCACAAGCAATAGAGAAACCTGAGAGACAACCATGACCGAAGCCTTCATCTGCGACGCCATCCGCACCCCCATCGGCCGCTACGCCGGCAGCCTGTCCGCGGTACGCCCTGACGACCTGGGCGCGGTGCCGCTCAAGGCGCTGATGGCGCGCAACCCGAACCTCGACTGGTCGGCCATCGACGACGTCATCTATGGCAACGCCAACCAGGCGGGCGAAGACAACCGCAACGTGGCGCGCATGTCGCTGCTGCTGGCAGGCCTGCCGCAGAGCGTGCCGGGCGCCACCATCAACCGCCTGTGCGGTTCGGGCATGGACGCCACCGGTACCGCGGCGCGCGCGATCAAGGCCGGCGAAGCCGGCCTGATGATTGCCGGCGGCGTGGAAAGCATGAGCCGCGCCCCGTTCGTCATGGGCAAGGCTACCAGCGCCTTCTCGCGCGACGCGCAGATTTTCGATACCACCATCGGCTGGCGTTTCATCAACCCCGCCATGCGTGCGGCCTATGGCGTGGACTCGATGCCCGAGACCGCCGAGAACGTCGCCACCGACTACAAGATCAGCCGTGAAGACCAGGACCTGATGGCGCTGCGCAGCCAGGAGAAGGCTTCGCGGGCGCAGGCCGACGGCACGCTGGCACAGGAAATCACGGCCGTGACGATCGCCCAGAAGAAGGGCGATCCGCTGGTGGTGGAGCGCGACGAACACCCGCGCGCCACCAGCATGGAAGCGCTGGGCAAATTGCGCGGCGTGGTGCGCCCGGACGGCACCGTGACCGCGGGCAATGCCTCGGGCGTCAATGACGGCGCCTGCGCCATCCTGCTCGCCAGCGAAGCCGCGGCCCGCCAGCACGGCCTGACGCCCAAGGCCCGCATCGTCGGCATGGCAACCGCCGGCGTGGCACCGCGCGTGATGGGCATTGGCCCGGCGCCGGCCTCGCAGAAGCTGCTCAAGCAACTGGGCATGACCATCGACCAGATGGATGTGATCGAGTTGAACGAAGCCTTCGCCGCGCAAGGCCTGGCCGTACTGCGCGAACTCGGCGTGGCCGACGACGATGCGCGCGTCAACCCGAACGGCGGCGCCATCGCACTGGGTCACCCGCTTGGCATGAGCGGCGCCCGCCTGGTGACCACCGCCATGTACCAGTTGCACCGCACCGGCGGCCGCTACGCGCTGTGCACCATGTGCATCGGCGTGGGCCAGGGCATCGCCATGGTGATCGAACGCGTCTGACCAGCCGCGTCCGACGTCATCCGCGCCGTGGGCTCCGGCCCGCGGACGCCGACCGCTCAAGATCTCTGCGCCCCTGCCGTTAGTACCTGGCGGAAGTGCAGGCTGAGACAGTTTCCCAACGCAAAGAAGCAGCGCGACAGGGCCGACCGGCTCGCCGGCTCCTGTCGCATCCTCTTCAGCATGACCCGGCGCGGTTGTCGCCGGTCGGAGTAAGTGATGTCCCTTCCCGTTGCCACGCTCGTTACCGGTGCCAGTTCCGGTATCGGCCGCGCCATCAGCGAAATGCTGCTGGCCGATGGCGTGACCCAGGTGGTCAATGTCGACTATGTCGCCCCCGCCTGGTCGCATCCCAATATGACGTTTTTCCAGGCTGACCTGACCGATGCCGCCGCGACCCGCGCGGTGGCCGAACAGGTGACCTCGCGCTTCGCCGTGACCCGGCTGGTCAACAATGCCGGCGCCACCCGTCCCGGCACGGCGGATACCGCGCGCGTCGAGGACCTCGATTATGTGGTCGGCCTGCACCTGCAAGCCACCCTGCTGCTGACGCAGGCCTGCCTGCCCGCGATGCGCGCGGCAGGCTTCGGCCGCATCGTGAACATGGCCTCGCGCGCGGCGCTGGGCAAGCCGGAACGCGTGGTGTATTCCGCCACCAAGGCCGGCCTGATCGGCATGACCCGCACGCTGGCAATGGAACTGGGCGGCGACGGCATCACGGTCAATGCCGTGGCGCCGGGCCCGATTGCCACTGAACTGTTCCGCAAGAGCAACCCCGAAGGCAGTGAGCAGACCAGGCGCATCCTCGCCAGCATCGCGGTCAAGCGCATGGGCACGCCGGAAGACGTGGCGCGCGCCTCGATGTTCTTCCTGTCGCCGGAGAACGGCTTCGTCACCGGGCAGGTGCTCTATGTGTGCGGTGGCACCACGCTCGGCGTGGCGCCCGTGTAAGTCCCGCGGCGTGGGTGGGGCCTGTCGCGCCAGCGTAATCATGGCGCCGCACTTAGTCAGTACAAACTAAAAAGAAGGCCCGCGCCACAAGCGCGGGCTCACAGCGAACTTTCCTGGAGCAAACATGAAATCCGATTCCCGAGGCCGTACCCTGCACAACGGCGCGCGCCGCCGCCTGCTGGCTGCCGGCGTGGCACTGGCTGCCACCTTTGGCGGCATGACCGGTGCTGCCTATGCCCAAGGCAACTACCCGACCAAGCCGATCACCCTGATCGTGCCATTCTCGGCCGGTGGCACCACCGACATCCTGGCGCGCATCGTTGGCCTGCAACTGGGCAAGGCGCTGGGCCAGCCGGTCGTGATCGATAACCGTCCGGGCGCGGGCGGCAATATCGGCGCGTCGCTGGCGGCCAAGGCCCCGGGCGATGGCTATACGCTGTTCATGGGCACCATCGGCACCCATGCCATCAACCAGTCGCTGTACTCGAAGCTGCCGTTCGATCCGGTCAAGGACTTCGCGCCGATCACGCGCGTCGCCATGGTGCCGAACATCGTGGTGGTGAACCCCAAGGTACCGGTCAATAACGTCAAGGAACTGATCGCCTACGTCAAGGCCAACCCGGACAAGCTGTCCTACGGTTCGTCGGGCAGCGGTTCGTCGATGCACCTGTCGGGCGAGCTGTTCAACTCGATGACCGGCCTGCATATCCAGCATATCCCGTACAAGGGCAGCGCCCCTGCGGTGAACGACCTGCTGGGTAACCAGATCGGCCTGATGTTCGACAATATGCCGTCGTCGTACCCGCATGTGAAGGCAGGCAAGCTGCGCGCCATCGCCGTGACCTCGGCCAAGCGCTCGCCCGCGCTGCCGAACGTGCCGACCGTGGCCGAATCCGGCGTGCCAGGCTATGAAGCCACTTCCTGGTTCGCGCTGTACGCCACCGGCGGCACGCCGCAGCCGATCGTCGATCGCCTGAACGCCGAAGTGGTGAAGATCCTGGCCATGCCGGAAGTGCAGAAGCAGATGGCCGACCAGGGCGCGGAACCGCATCCGGAAAAGCCGGCCCAGCTGGCCGCGTTCATGAAGCTGGAAGCCGCCAAGTGGGCCAAGGTGGTGAAGGCTTCAGGCGCCACCGTGGACTGATGGCAAGCCCCGGCCCGGATGCAATGCCCGGGCTGGCGAGCGCCAATGAACCGGCCCTTCGGGGCCGTTTTTTTTTGCGTCGGCCGGTTGTTGTTGTCAAAGAAAAAAGCCCGCGATTTCTCGCGGGCTTAATCCTGGCCCGCGCACACCGGGCAGGAGGAGACGGGGAAAAACAATAAGGCGAAGCGGCAGCGAGGGAGACGGCGCACCCGGCCGTTCAGGCCAGGTTGTACTTGACGACCTGCTCTTCCACACCGACGAAACGCACCAGCTGGCGCAAGCCGCTGGCGTACTCCTTGATATGGTGGCCTTCCGGCGTATCCGGCAGGCGGTAATACACCGGCATTGCCGCTGCCGGCACCGGTTGCCACGCTACTCGCGTGCCATCGGCTTCCCACGGAACATCTCTGTCTTCGGCGAACTCTGCTTGTCCTTGCATGGACCACTCCTGGTGGATGACGGCATGCGCTGCGCGGGGGCCGAGAACTGGCGACAGGCATGCAGAATGACTATGTCTGCAAATGTATTGCACCTCGTTGGAAAATGCCATTTCGTATTTTTTAAATCTGGGTCCGCTTTGACATTGATTTGTAATATTTGCTGTAATTAACCGCGCTATATCGGGCCGCCTGTGCGGGCGCGGATCCATCGCCGGGTGCGAGGCAGGAGGTATCCGGCGGCATGTGCTTCGATGGGTCCTGCCCGGGCAGGGCTTTGCGCTACCATAGGCGTTCGCCCTCAAAGCCAGGCCGGCGTGGCGTTTTCCCGCCCGGCGGCCGGCTTCCACGTCACGCTTTCCTCTTGCATGTCCGTTCAGCACGCACTCCTGACTTCCCTACTGGAAAAACCATCCTCCGGCTATGAGCTGGCGCGCCGTTTCGATCGTTCGATCGGCTATTTCTGGCATGCCACGCACCAGCAGATCTATCGGGAGCTGGGCCGCATGGCCGAGCATGGCTGGATTGCCGCGGAGGAAGGCGAGGGCGATGCGAGAAACCGCAAGAAGGTTTATTTCGTGCTGCCGCCGGGGCGCGAAGAGCTGGCGCGCTGGGTGCTGGCGCCCACCGCCGGACTGGACCTGCGCGATGAAATCCTGGTCAAGCTCCGCGCCGATGCCGTCGTGGGCCCGCTAGGGCTGGGCCCGGAGATGGAACGGCTGATCGGACTCCACCGGGAGCGTCTCGATACCTATCGGGAGATCGAGCTGCGCGATTTCTCCGCCGCACAGCCGACGCGCGGCCAACAGCTGCAGCATGCCTTGCTGAAGCGTGGCATCCGGTATGAAGAGGATTGGGTGTCGTGGGCGGAGGATCTGCTGCCGCTGCTGGCCCTGGCCAGGCAGGAGGACCCGGCCTGAGGCGCCGCGTGTTGCCGGCGCCCGCATACTGCGACAAACACCCCCGCCAGCCGCGCGGGGGCAAGGGCAATCCGGCGCGGCCAAGCGCCGGATTGCCAATGATGACCTGATGGCGTGCTCAGGCCAGGTCGGCGGAGACCGCGCCGCCGGCGTGCGCCGTCTGCGGAGCGAGGCCGAGCCGGCGGCGTGCCAGCGCGTATTCCTCGGCGAAGCGGCGCACCAGGTCGGCCGCCGGCACTACGCGCTTGATCGCGCCCACGCCCTGGCCTGCGCCCCAGATGTCCTTCCACGCCTTGGCGCTGCCCGAGCCGAAATTCATCTTGGACGGATCCGATTGCGGCAATGCCTCCGGATCGAGTCCGGCATTGACGATACTTTGGCGCAGGTAATTGCCGTGCACGCCAGTGAACAGGTTCGAGTAGACGATGTCGGCGGCGTTGCTGTCGACGATCATCTGCTTGTAGCCGGCCTGTGCGTTGGCCTCCTCGGTGGCGATAAAGGCCGAGCCCACATAGGCCAGGTCGGCGCCCGCGGCCAGCGCGGCGAGGATGCCGTCGCCGCTGGCAATGGCGCCCGACAGCAGCAGCGGACCGTCGAACCATTCCCGGATTTCATGCAGCAGCGCGAACGGCGACATTACGCCGGCATGGCCGCCCGCACCCGTGGCGACCGCGATCAGGCCGTCGGCGCCCTTCTCGATGGCCTTGCGTGCAAAGGTGTTGTTGATGATGTCGTGGAGCACGATGCCGCCATAGGAGTGGACCGCGTCGTTGACCTCGGTGCGCGCGCCCAGCGAGGTGATGACGATGGGCACCTTGTAGCGCACGCACAGTTCCAGGTCGTGGTCGAGCCGGTCGTTCGACTTGTGCACGATCTGGTTGACCGCGAACGGCGCCGCCGGACGATCCGGATGCCTGGCGTCGTGCTCGGCCAGTTCGGTGGTGATGCGGTCCAGCCAGTCGTTCAGTACCGGGCCTGGGCGGGCATTGAGCGCGGGGAAGGAGCCGACCACGCCGGCCTTGCACTGGGCGATCACCAGGTCGGGGTTGGAGATGATGAACAGCGGCGAGCAGACCACCGGCAGCGAAAGGCGGTTCTGGAGAATGGCGGGAAGCGACATGGCGTTTTTGCGAAAGTGGAAACGGTAGAACGGATTTGGCGCGATCAGGCGGTGGCGCCTTGCAGCACGGATTTCTGGCTGGCGAGCCGGGCGGCCATCGCGGCAGCGAGCGCATCGAGGCCGCTCTTGGGACGGACCATGACCTCGAAGTCGTCGATCTTGCCGGCTTCATTGAAGCGGATCATGTCGATGGCCTTGACGGACTTGCCGTCGACGGTCGCGCTGAACTCCAGCACCACGCTGCGGCCATCGTCGCTGACGAAGGAGCGGTGATAGGTGAAGTCCTGGAAAACCTGGTTGACGGATTCCAGCACCAGCCGCAGGGCGACGCGGCCGGGATAGGGCGTGTGGGCCACGGGTGAATGGAAAACCACTTCGTCGGCCACGATGCTGTCCAGGTCGGACATGGAATGGGTGGCGATCATGCGGTGCCAGGTTGCCAGCGAGGCCTGGGCTGCCGCTGACAGGGTTGCTTGGGTCACAGTGTCTCTCCTCCGGGAAGGGCCGGGGGCGTAGGAATCGCCTGTTCCGGCAAGCTGCGGTACGCCATTGCGCTCCGGCCGCTGGTGTCCCGAATCACAACGAGGTTCAGACTCAGGGCACCAAGGCCACGGCATGGCGGCTTATCCATCGCTATGCAACCAGTTGCATAGCGATGGATAGAAGGTAGCAGCAGCCGACGCCGATTGCAATGGCCCTGTGCGCGATGCGTACAGAAGACTTGTCTATCGGCTCGCTCATGGGCTCGGTCTTTTGTGGCGAGTTGTCTACAATACCGGCATTGCCCTAAACCATGCAGGAGCGCGAGTGAGGACTGACATTAGCGCCAACGGGCCTGCCAAGCCACCCTCGGCCCTGTTCGATGCGGACCTGGAGGCCTGGCGCACGCAACCGGAACGCGCTTTCGACGGCTGGCTGGCCCGGCATGGCTTTCGCCAGGGTACAGCCGTGGTCTATCGCGCGATGTGGGGCAAGCTATTGCGGTGGTCGGGCGAGCGTGGCGTGGCACCGCTGGCCTGGTCGGCCGAGCAGATCGGTGCTTTCCTCGACGAGCAGGAATTGCACAAGCACCACCGATACCGCTATGCACGGCTGATCGAGCGGGTTTTCCATCATCTCTCCCAACTGCAGGACGGACTGCACAACCCGGCCAGCCAGGCAGTGCGCGCTCACCTCGCCGAAGGCGAGAACGATCCGACCGCCTTCCTGCTGCCCGCCGAGCGCGAGGCGCTGATTGCACGGGTGCTGGCGCCGGCGCTGGTGCCGCCCGGTCCGGACGGGGGCGCGCCGTCGCCCACGCAATGGAAGCGCGCGCGCGATATCGCGCTGGTGGCGGTTATGCTCGGCGCGGGCCTCAAGGTGGGAGAGGCCCGTGAACTACGCACCGACAGCATCGCGGCCGATGCCGGTGCGCTGCACCTGGTGCGGGCCGACAATGGCCGCGCCTACGATGCACCGGTGTTTGCGTTCGCGCGGGCAGCCCTGCTGGCGTGGCTGGATATCCGCGTGGCCGCGGGCACGCTTGGCAGCCTGGTGTTCCCGGCGATGCCGAACGGGCGGGCGCTGCACGCCGCCTCGCTCTATCGCCGGGTGGAAATCCTGCTCGACGAGGCCGGCGTGCTGGCCGGGCGCCGCGAGCGGGCCTCCCCGCAGACGCTGCGCAATACCTGCGGTGCACTGCACTTCGAGGCGGGCGCGGCCCCGGCCGAGGTTGCCCAGCGCCTGGGCATGCGCGACCTGGAGTCCGGCTGGCGCCTGTGGGCGGCCTTCGAAGCCTGGCAGGCGCGCACGGGACTCACGGCGCCGCCCGGTACCGGCGGGCGCGCCTGACACGGGAATGGATGATGCCAACTGTTATGCTTAGCCGGCATTTCAACCTGACGCCGGAGATCCTGCCGGGCAGGGCCGGCTCGCATGCCGGTGGCCGGAAGCCACGTTTTCACCCCTTGCGCCATATCGTGCGCGCTCTTCAGGCGCCCGTTCCGTCTCTTTTCTCAACTTATTGATGAATCGCTATGTCTGAAACTCTGCTGCTCACGGGAGCCACCGGTTATATCGCGTCGCACACCTGGGTCGCCTTGCTCGAGGCCGGCTATCACGTGATCGGCCTGGATAATCTCTGCAACAGCAATCGCATCGTGGTGGAGCGCATTGCGCGGATTACCGGCCAGCACCCCCATTTTGTCGAGGGCGATGTCAGGGACCGGGCTTTGCTGGACCGCTTGTTCGCGGAACACCGCATCACGGGGGCGATTCATTTCGCCGCGCTCAAGGCGGTGGGCGAATCCGTCAGCAAGCCGCTGGATTATTACGACAATAATCTGAATGGCCTGCTGACGCTGTGCTCCGCCATGAACGCGGCCGGCGTCAAGCAACTGGTGTTCAGTTCGTCCGCCACGGTGTACGGCAATCCGCATGCGGTACCGATCCTTGAGGATTTTCCCCTGTCGGCCACCAATCCCTACGGCCAGACCAAACTGATGGGTGAGCAGATCCTGCGCGACCTGGAACGCTCCGATCCGTCCTGGCGCATTGCCTACCTGCGGTATTTCAATCCGGTGGGCGCGCATGAAAGCGGCCTGATCGGCGAAGACCCGGGCGGCATCCCGAATAATCTGATGCCTTATGTGGCGCAGGTGGCCGGCGGCCGCCGCGAGAAGCTGATGGTGTACGGCGGCGACTATCCCACTGTCGATGGCACGGGTGTGCGTGACTACATCCATGTCTGCGACCTGGCCGACGGCCACCTGGCTGCCCTGGTCTACCTGCGGGACAAGCAGCAGTGCCTGACGGTGAATCTCGGCACCGGCCGCGGCTACAGCGTGCTGGAGGTGGTGGCAGCCTACCAGCGTGCCAGCGGCCGGCCCGTGCCTTATGAAATCGTGGGGCGGCGCCCCGGCGATATTGCCTCGTGCTATGCCGATCCGGCGTTGGCGCAATCGATGATCGG
Organism: Cupriavidus basilensis; assembly: GCF_029335485.1. Taxonomy (GTDB): domain Bacteria; phylum Pseudomonadota; class Gammaproteobacteria; order Burkholderiales; family Burkholderiaceae; genus Cupriavidus; species Cupriavidus basilensis_E. The sequence continues at coordinate 3,250 of NZ_JARJLM010000024.1, read as the reverse complement.
CTGGCGCGCGCAACACGACATCGAGCGCATGTGCGTGGATTCGTGGCGCTGGCAATCGATGAATCCGCTTGGATTCGCTGCGTGACCCGCAGCGCCGGGCCACTTCCGTTTCCGCGCATCCCGGGATGGCGCTGATCGGGGTGGTGCAAACAAGAACGGCCGGGCAAAAGCCCAGCCGTTTTCGGGATTGCAGCCGGCAGGTGGCGGGTTGGGTTTGGCCACCGCGCCGGCTGTGGTCCCGGTTCAACCAATCAGGAAGTCTTCGATATTCTTGCCGGAAGCCAGGGCCTGGGTCAGCCAGCCCGGGCGCTTGCCACGGCCGGTCCAGGTATTGCCTGCGCCGTCACGGTAGCGGACCGGCACCTTGCGGGTTGCCTTCTTGCCGGGAGCAGGCTTGCTGCCGAAACCGAGGTCGTCCGCGGTCAGTCCATATTGCTCGATTTTCTGGCGAATATCGGCGATGACGGAAGCCTGCTCACGTGCCTTGATTTCCTCGGCTTGCTTCTGCAGTTCGCTGATTTTCTGAACAATTTCCTGATAAGTCGCCATTAGGGGCCTCGATTTACTGGGTGGGCGTGATGAGTCCGATGAATTATAACGTCATGAAGGAATCCTGCAAACGATTTTAACCCTGGTGGGATGAATTCTGATAAATCGCAGGTAGCACCTAATTAATGAACTTCTGTGCGCGCGGCCGGTCATCGGCGCGAATCGATTTTGGCGCGGCAAGCGCTTGGCCAAGGCGGTAAAATCACCACGATAGTGCGGTTTTCGCATTCCGCCGGTTTTGCAATGACGCAACGGAATAACCTTTCCCCGCGTATTGGCGGACTCCAGGAGTGCGTTTGCTGCAACAATGCCGGTCTGTCCGCCCCCGACCGAACACGCTGCCAACCCTGCCATGTTTCCCGATCCGACCCAGTCCGGCGCCGAGCCCTCGTCCCAGGTTGTTCCCGTAGAACTGGCGAAAGCCTACCGCCTGTTGAACCACGGCCCGGTCACGCTAGTCACCAGCGCTCACGCTGGCCGGCGCAATGTGATGGCCGCGTCATGGGCCATGCCGCTGGACTTCCAGCCGCCCAAGGTGGCGGTGGTCATCGATGCGCGCACGCTGACGCGCGAACTGGTCGAGGCCTCGGGGGAGTTTGTCCTGAACATTCCCGCTCGCGCGCAGGCGGCCGCCACGCTGGATGTCGGCTCGCACTCCGGCCGCGCGAAAGACAAGTTTGCCGCTGCCGGGCTGGCTACCTTCCCGGCGCGGGAAGTCGGCGCGCCGCTGCTGTCCGGCTGCCTGGGGTGGCTGGAGTGCCGCGTCATCCCCGAGCCGGGCAATGCCCGGCGTTACGATCTGTTTATTGCCGAAGTGGTCGCTGCATGGGCCGATCCGGCTGTCTTTTCCGAAGGGCGGTGGCATTTTCCCGATACGGAGTGCCGTTCGATACACTATCTCTCCGGCGGCGCATTTTTTGCGACCGGCGAGGGTTTCCAGGTGCCGCCTGGGGGCGGCGAGTGAGCAGGGCAGAGGGGCACCCCGGCGGCGCCGGGGGATGCCCGGGTGGAGTCCCCGGACACGCGGCGTGCAGGGTACGGTACGCCGCTCAAGGAATCGCGAAGCCCCGCCGTTATCTGCCCTGAGCGGGTCGCTGGGGGTGTCGATCCGCCGGGCCGGGGCTGGCAATGGCTCCGCGCGTTCCTCACTGTATCGGGTGCTTCATGTCTTTCCATAACAATATCCAGATCAAAACCTTGTTACGCGGCGCCATGGCAATGTTGTCGCTGCTTCTGATACTGGTCGGCGCCGCCGGCCTGCTCGGTATCTCGCGCAGCAACGATGCGCTCCGGGAAACCTATGGCAACCAGCTTGCCTCGGCGCAGGCGCTCAGCGAATCCATGCTTGGCACGACCCGCATGCGCCTGGCGCTGGACCGGGGCGTGATGCCGGGCGACAGCGCCGGCGCCAAGGCGATCGTGGACCGTTCGATGGTCTTCGTCGACAGCGCCGAGGCGGCCTGGAAGCGTTATATGGCGCTGCCGCAGGACGACGAAGAGAAGGCGCTCGCCACCGAACTCGACCGCCGGCGCAAGGATTTCATGGAGCAGGGCGTCCAGCCGTTGCAGAAGGCGCTGCTGGAGGGGAATGCGGAACAAGCACTGGCGATCGCCAAGACAAAGATGCCGGAACTGCAGGTCAACATGACTTCTGCGTACGATAACCTGCAGAAGTTCCAGTTCCGTACCGGCGAGGCCAACTTCAATGACGCGCAGAGCCACTTTCAACTGGTGCGCGTGCTCTCCTTCGCGCTGATCGGGGTCGGGATGCTGGTGGCCGTGCTGTGCACCGTCACGCTGCATCGCGCCATTGTGCGGCCGGTGGAAGAGGCGCTGAAGGTGTTCGAACGCATCGCCGCGGGGGACCTGACCTCGCGCATTACCAATGTTTCCCGCAACGAGATCGGCCGCATGATGCAGGCGCTGGTTGCGATGCAGGACAGCCTGTCGAATATCGTCGCCCAGGTGCGCGGCGGCACCGATTCGATCGCCTCGGCCACGCAGCAGATTGCCACCGGCAACCTTGACCTCTCCCAGCGCACCGAAGAGCAGGCCTCATCGCTGGAACAGACGGCGGCCAGCATGGAAGAGCTGACGTCGGCGGTGCGGCAGAACGCCGACAACGCCCGCCAGGCCGGCGTGCTGGCGACCGATGCCTCGCAGATCGCGCTCAAGGGCGGCGACGTGGTCGGCCGCGTGGTCGACACCATGAACGAGATCAACGGCTCTTCGCGCAAGGTGGTGGAGATCATCGGCGTGATCGAGGGCATTGCCTTCCAGACCAATATCCTGGCGCTGAACGCCGCGGTAGAGGCCGCCCGGGCAGGCGAACAGGGCCGCGGTTTCGCCGTGGTGGCCGGCGAGGTGCGTACCCTGGCGCAGCGCTCGGCGGCCGCCGCGAAGGAAATCGAGGCGCTGATCAGCGAATCCGGCCAGCGTGTCGAAAGCGGTACCAGGCTGGTGGCCGAAGCCGGCCAGACCATGGGCGAGATTGTCGGCGCGGTCAAGCGTGTCACCGATATCATGAATGAAATCAGCGCGGCCACGCAGGAGCAGACCAGCGGCATCGAGCAGGTCAACCAGGCGGTGGCGCAGATGGACCAGGTCACGCAGCAGAATGCCGCACTGGTGGAGGAAGCCGCGGCCGCGGCTGGCGCGCTGGAAGAGCAGGCGCAGAAGCTCAACGGCGTCGTGTCCGTGT
>NZ_JARJLM010000249.1 GCF_029335485.1 Cupriavidus basilensis | reverse complement strand
CGGTGGGCGTGTTCACGCCGCTGTCGGCACCGGTGGCCGCCATTCACCAGCGGCTCAAGGCAAAGTTCGACCCGGCCGGCATTTTCAATCCGCAGCGCATGTACGCCGGCCTCTGAGCCGCAGGCCAGGCCATCCCGATCCCCAGCAAAGGCACCAGAGAGTCCCCGAACCATGCAAACCACCCTGGCCGAATTCCTGCGCGACACGCCCGACGGCGAAGAAGCCAAGTCCATCGTCGGCAAATGCGTGCACTGCGGCTTCTGCACCGCCACCTGCCCCACCTACCAGTTGCTCGGCGACGAACTGGACGGGCCGCGCGGCCGCATCTACCTGATGAAGCAGGTGCTCGAAGGCCAGCCCGTCACCGAGAGCACGCGCCTGCACCTGGACCGTTGCCTGACCTGCCGCAACTGCGAATCGACCTGCCCGTCCGGCGTGAAATACGGCCGCCTGGTCGATATCGGCCGCAAGGTGGTGGACGACCGGCTGGAAGCCGAAGGCATCCGGCGCCCGGCCCGCGAGCGTTTCGCGCGCTGGGCGCTGCGCGAGAGCATGACCCGGCCGGCGCTGTTCGGGCCGGCCATGCGCATGGGCCAGCGCCTGCGCCCGCTGCTGCCGCAGTCCTTGCGCAACAAAGTGCCGCAGCCGGTGGACGCCGGCACGTGGCCGCGCACCACGCATGCGCGCAAGATGCTGTTGCTCGACGGCTGCGTGCAGCCATCGATGTCGCCCAACATCAATGCCGCCACGGCACGCGTGTTCGACCGCCTTGGCGTGCAACTGGTGGTGGCGCGCCAGGCCGGTTGCTGCGGTGCGGTGCGCTACCACACCGGCGACCACGACGGCGGCTTCGACAATATGCGGCGCAATATCGACGCCTGGTGGCCGGCGGTGCAGGCCGGCGCGGAAGCCATCGTCATGACCGCGTCGGGTTGCGGCGCGATGGTCAAGGAATATGGCCACCTGCTGCGCAACGATGCGCGCTATGCCGAGCGCGCGCGCCAGGTCTCGGCGCTGACCAAGGACCTGTCGGAACTGCTGCCGGACTTTGCCGACAACCTGCAGGCCATGGCAGCCGAGACGATCGAAGCCCGGGGCGGCAAGGCCGGCCATGGCCAGCGCGTGGCCTACCATCCGCCCTGCACGCTGCAGCACGGCCAGCAGATCCGCGGCAAGGTGGAAGCGCTGCTGGGCGGCCTGGGCGTGGATGTCAGGCTCTGCGCCGACAGCCATCTGTGCTGCGGCTCCGCGGGCACGTATTCCGTGCTGCAGCCTGCGTTGTCCTACCGCCTGCGCGACGAAAAGCTCGCCAACCTGCAGGCCTGCGGGCCCGAGGCCATCGTATCGGCCAATATCGGCTGCATCACGCATCTGCAAAGCGGGACGGGTACGCCAGTGATGCATTGGATTGAACTGGTGGACCGGATGCTGGGGTAAGCGCACCGGCGTGGCGCCGGCGGCCAACCCGGGCCACTCCGGGTTACCATTCGATGGCGCCAATCCCGGTTTCCATCCCCCCTCGCCCGCATGCTCCAGACCTTCGCCATCCTGCTGGTTTTCCAATCCATCGGGGAAGCGCTCAGCTATGCCCTGAGCCTGCCCGTGCCCGGCCCCGTGATCGGCATGATCCTGCTGTTCGGCTGGCTCACCTTCGACGACCGGCTGCTGCCGGTGATCCAGGGCACCACCTCCGAATTGCTGAAGCACCTGTCGCTGTTGTTCGTGCCGGCCGGCGTGGGCATCATGGTCCATGCGCACCGCATCGGCGGCGAGTGGATGCCGATCGTGGTGGCGCTGGTGCTGTCCACGTGGCTGGCCATCGCCACCACGGCACTGGTGGCGCGAGCCCTGATGGGCAAGACGCCGCCCGATGACGCAAGTCCTGTCCGCGCGCAGGCAACGCCGGGAGAGCAGCCATGATGACGCCGCGCCTCAACGAGATCTGGGTCTACCTGGCCGCCAGTCCGCTGCTGGGCCTGACCGCCACCCTGCTGGCCTATGTGTTCGCCTTCCGTGTCTACGAGCGCGCGCGCTTTTCGCCGCTGGCCAATCCGGTGATGATCGCGGTGGCCATCCTGGTCACGCTGCTGACCGTGACCGGCACGCCGTACAAAACCTATTTCGACGGCGCGCAGTTCGTCCACTTTCTGCTGGGGCCGGCGACCGTGGCGCTGGCGGTGCCGCTCTACCTGCAGCTGCCCAAGCTGCGCCGGCACGTGCTGCCGCTGCTGGGCGGCTTGCTGGCGGGCTCGCTGGTGGCGGTGGTGTCGGCGGTGGGCATCGCGTGGCTGCTGGGCGCCTCGCCCGAGACGGTGCGCTCGCTCGCGCCCAAGTCGGTCACCATCCCGATCGCCATGGGCGTGGCCGAGAAGATCGGCGGCCTGCCTTCGCTGACCGCCGTGCTGGTGATGGCCACCGGCATCATCGGCGCGGTCAGCGCCACCAGGCTGCTGAACCTGCTGCGCATCGGCGACTACACCGTGCGCGGCTTCGCCACCGGCGTGGCGGCGCATGGCATCGGCACCGCGCGCGCCTTCCAGGTCAACCAGGAAGCCGGCGCCTTCGCCGCGCTCGGCATGGGCCTGAATGGCGTGCTGACCGCCGTGATGGTGCCGGTACTGGCGGCGTGGATGCCGCACTGAACGCTCCTGACAGGACGCTGTCAGGAGCCCCCGCGCATGATTCGCCTCTCCAACCCAACCCGAGAGGTCATCATGAGTGGACTGATTAACTGGCTTGAAATCCCCGTCGCCGATATGAACCGCGCAGTCCGTTTCTATGAGCAGGTGTTCGAGACCACCCTCAAGCGCGAGAACATGGCGCAAATCGACATGGCCATTTTTGCCGGCCATGAGCCCGGCGGCGCGCTGGTGGCCGGCGAGGGCTTCCGCCCTTCGCCCGATGGCTGCGTGCCTTATCTGCACACGCCGCAACTCACCGCGCTGCTGGTGCGCGTGCAGGCCGCCGGCGGCAAGACCGTGTTCGGCCCGCTGCAGCTGCCCGGCGATATCGGCCATATCGCACATATCATCGACAGCGAAGGCAACCGCGTCGGCCTGCACCAGCCCCTGGCCGCCTAGACCCGCGCCGCGGCCGGCCTGCCGATACCCGTATGGAACCGAGATGAAGCCCCGATGAGCCGCCGCGCCGACCGCCTTTTCCAGATCGTCCAGGTGCTGCGCGGGCGCCGCCTCACGACGGCGGCGCTGCTCGCGCAGCGGCTCGGCGTGTCCGAGCGCACCGTGTACCGGGACATCCAGGCGCTGTCGCTGTCGGGCGTGCCGGTCGAGGGCGAAGCGGGCATCGGCTACCGGTTGCGGGCCGATTACGACGTCCCTCCGCTGATGTTCACCGCGATCGAAGTCGAAGCGCTGGTGGCCGGGCTGCG
>NZ_JARJLM010000248.1 GCF_029335485.1 Cupriavidus basilensis | reverse complement strand
GTAGGCCTGGGTTGCCTGCTGGGCCAGGTGCGCGGAGGGCGTGGGCGGATTCGCGGCGGGGCCTGCCGTCGCTGTGGCGGCAGGGCCGGGGGCCGGCGCTGAATACGTGACCGTATTCTTCGGCGCTTGCGCCGGCGTGCCGGCGCCTTCCTCGGGGAGCGCGAGGCCGGTGGACTCCGCCACCGCGGCAGCGGCTACCCTGGCGGCGCCAGCGGTGGCAAGCGTGGGGGTGGCGGCCGGCTCATAGGTCAATTGCAGCACAGGCTGCGCGCTGTTCCTGTCCGTGCTGGCCGGGGTCGGCGGCGCGGGCGGGCGTCCCAGCATGGCCTGCGGCTCGCGCATCAGGCTGTCGAGCTGGCGCGTGCCATTCAGCCATTGGCCGAGATGCGATTCATAGAACAGTCCGCTCTGTCCCACCTGGCGGGCCAGTGCGCTGGCCAGTGCGCCGGCCTGGCCGTTGCCCGGCGGCGTGGCGACCAGCGGCGCGGCGCCGCGCAGCGGCACGGCGTCGGTGCTGTCGAGGATGTCCAGGATGACGCGCGCCGCCGTGCTGAGCGACTCGCGGGCGGAAGTGGTCGTTGCGCCGTCGGGGGCGAGCGGCGTGCCGGTACCCACCATTCCGGCACGGCCCTGCTGCACCGTATTGCCGCCCGCGGAAGGCCCCACGGTGTCGGTGACGGTGCCAACGGGCTGCAGCGCGGCCAGCTTGGCAACGGTGAGCGCGGATTTCAGCGCCTGCGGGTCTGCGCGCAGGGCAAGCGCCGCGTCCGGCGGGAGGTTGATGCCGACCATTCAGCGTGTCAGGCAGGCGTGCTGGCGCTGTAGGCCTGATGCAGGTCCTGGCGGCGGCGCGAATTGTTCAGCAGCTGGCCAAGCTCTTCCAGCTTGGGCGTCACCAGGTTGCGGATGGCGGCATCCTGCGACAGGATGGTTTCGAGCATCCCGTAGCGGTAGCGCCGCTCGTCGGCAGTCAGCGAAGCTACGTCGTCGATGATTTTCAAGGTGTTGACCTGGGCGACATAGCCGGTTTGCAGCGCGCCCATCGTCTCCCACTGGCCCGCGCGGGCGGCCTCGCACATCAGCCCGGAAAGGCGCAGCAGTTCTTCGTAGCAGGCGATCAATGGCTTCTTCTGTTTCAGCATGTCAGGCTCCTATGGAAACGGCTTCCATCGGCCTGAATGCCTGGTTGGCAGGCTCCGGCGCCGCGGCGGCGGGATCGATCTGGCTCCAGGCCGAGGCGATATTGGCCAGCAGCTTGTCCACCTCGTTGAGGCGGTTGTCGTCGTTGTGCAGGTTGGACAGCATCAGCTGCCGGGTCATGTACTCGTAAAGCGTATCGAGGTTGCCTGCCAGGTCCGCGCTGGCGGCGTGATCGAGCGAGGCGCGCAGCCCGGTTTCGATGATGCTGATGGCGTGGGAGATGGCTTTGCCCTTGTCGGCAATATTGCCTGCTTCCATGTGGAACCTGGCTCGGGCGATCGCCGCCCGCGCACCGTCGAACAGCATGACGATGAGGCGGTGGGGAGAGGCACTCATGGCCCCGGTCTCGTTGCCGACGTTGGAATAAGCGTTGGCGGCGGTGCGTGCGTACATAGCGGCGATCCCTGCGTTTGGTTTGATGGGTGCGGAAGTGCAGCCGCGCTCAGGCCGTGGAGCTGCTTGAGGAGGAGCTGAACTGCTGCGTCAGGTAGGTTTTGGTCGAATTCATCTGCGCCATCAACGTGTCCAGGTTCTGGAACTGGGTTTGGTATTGCGCCACGGCGGCATCGATCTGGGCCGACACAGTGGTGTACTCGGTTGCGAGCGACTTGAGCGTTGCGTTGACGCCGTCGGTGGCGGAGGTCAGGGCGCCGGTGGTGGAGACAAAGCCTGCCGCCGCGGCCGACAGCTGGTTGCCGTAGCCGGACTTGCCGTCGGTGCCGCTGAACAGCTGCGCCACGCCGGTGCGGTTGGTGGTGAGGGCGGTATTCAGCTTGCTCGAATCGAGCGACATGCTGCCGTCGGCGTTGAAGCTGATGCCGATCTGCGTCAGGTTGGTCAGGCTGCTGGTGCCGGTGGCCGTCTGCGGTGCGTTGATCACGTTGCGCAGCTGGTTCTCGACCACGCGCAGGGTAGAGTCGCCCAGCAGCACGCCGGCGGTCTTGGTGCTCGGGTCGTAGGCAGAAAGCTGGGCCGTCGTGCTCTGCAGTGTGTTGTAAGAGGTGACAAAGCTCTGCACGGCAGTAGCCATGGCACCGGTGTTGCTGGCCACGCCCACTGTGCTGGTGCCGGTGGTGGCCAGGTTGAGGGTAACGCCCTGGGCCGCGCCCTGTACGGTGTTCGAAGCGCTGCTGATGGCCAGGCCATTGATAGTCAGCTTGGCGTCCTGGGCGGCGATATTCTGCGTCATCGCTGTCGTGCCGCCCGGATTGTACGTCAACAGGTTGCTGATGGTGGTGGGGTCGCCGCTGCCGCTGCTGCTGACCGAGATGCTCATGCTCGAGGCAGCGCCGGTGCTGTTCGAGGTCAGCACCAGGTGATAGGGCGTGCTGCTGCCGTCGTTGACGATGCTGGCGGTGACGCCGGCATTGGCGGCATTGATGGCGTCGCGGATGCCGCTCAGCGTGCCGTTGGTGCCGTTGATGTTGATCGACGTTGCCGCGGTGCTGCCGGGCGTAAAGGTGGTGGTGCCGCCAGAGGTGGCGGTGGTGCCAAGCTGGATCTTGATGGTGGCGCTGCCCAGCAGCTGGCCGGTGCTGTCGGTCACGCCGTTCGAGACCAGCGTTTGCGATTGCGCCAGCTGCGAGACGTTGACTGCATAGCTGCCAGCCACCGCGGTACTGTCGGAGCTGGTGGTGAGCACGCTGGTGTTGCTCGACGAAGTCGTGGTGCCGTTGTACAGGCTGGTCGTGCCGAGCGTGGTGGCGGCAGTTTGGAAAGAGGCCAGCGCGGCCTGCAGCACGCCATAGGCCGATAGCTTGGTACTGGCCGCGCTCTGCTGGTCGGTGATCGGGGTGAGCTTGAGCTGTTCCGCCGATTTGAGATTGGTCAGCAAGGTACTCAGATCCAGCCCGGAACCAACCCCAAGCGACGAAACCAGGGAGCCGCTGGTCGACGAACTCGTTGCACTCGTAGAACTCATGATACGTACCTGTGGTTTGTGTTGACAGGGCGGATCGCCCGTTCAGGCGGTTTGATGTATCAGCAAGCCCTGCAGCTTGTCGATGGCGCGGACAATGCGCAGGACTTCTTTTGAGGGGAATTGGCGGATCGTCTCGCCGGTTGCCTTGTCCACGACGCTTGTGACCATGCGGTGCGTGGCTTTGTCGATGCTGACGCGTACCTCGAGCGGAGTGGCCTGCAAGGCGTCGTTGAGGCTCTTGAGCGCGTTGTCCAGTTCGGCGCTGCCGGCCGTATGGGATCCGTCTGCCGGCTTCGATCCTGCCGCATTCGAATTCGAGCCAGCGGTCGCGGTGGACTTCGCTGTCCCGGGCACCGGGGTGGCGGGGAGGGAGGCGATTGTCGGCAGCAGCGGTTCGGTCGAACTGATCATGATCTGTCTTTGCAACGGTTGGGCCGGTGCACGAAAGGCTCCGGTCGAAACGCATCCAGAGCGGAGACCGCTCTGGATGTATTGCCGGCAAGACGGGCCCGAGGAGGGCCCGTCTTGCTAGGAGACCGCCGTCTGTTGCG
>NZ_JARJLM010000247.1 GCF_029335485.1 Cupriavidus basilensis | reverse complement strand
GACCGCGGCGCGTTGCTGGCCAGCAAGGGCAAGCTGAAACGCGAGGCGGAACAACTGGATGAGGCCATCAAGAAGCTCGACAAGGAGATGCAAGAGGCGACCCGCTTAGGCCCGAGCGGCCCGTTTGGCGGTGGCGGCGGCTCGCATCCGACAGCGGATCAAGCCAACCGACGAAACGGCTTCTACGCACGACGGCAGGAAGTCGAAGCCGAGCTGACGGCGATTCACGACTTCCTGAGCGAGATTAGCCCGGCGAGCTGGTGGGAAAAGGCGTTGGATGCGGTGATGCCCGGTTGATCGTTCGAAGGGGGATGCCGTCATCGCGACGGCGATCATGAACGGGAGCAGGTTTACTTCTTGATGTGCTGGCCGATCTGGAAGTGAGCCTGCCCGCTTTCCTGTCTCAATGGCGATCACCGATTCTGGGAGAAAAGTTCGCCCGGCACTGCGGGCGCCCGCCTCGCGCGCCGTCACTCGTCAACAAACGACGCGGCATCCGTTTCGGAAAAGCGCGGCTTCGCGCTCTGCAGATCGCGTGTGTTCTTCTGCACGGCGATGGCGCCGAACAGCGCGAGCATGAACGACATCGCGTAGAAGCCTTTCTCGCTCAATTGCAGCGTCGCGTTGAAGAGACCGATGGTCAGCAGCGCAATCGCGAGCAGCAGCGCGATCCAGCTCAGCCCGTAGTAGATGCCAGTGACGGGGATGCCTTCCAGGCGGTCGCGCACACTTTTCTGCAGTGAGATCGCCGCATACAGGCCAAACGCCAACACGGTGAAGTAGTAGCCTTTTTCGTTGAGCTGCATCTCGGCGTTCCAAAGCCCGATCAGGAACGCAACAAACCCCGCGAGCAGGGCAGCCCACGACGCGGCCACGAAGGCGAATGACGGCTGCTGGATATTGGTCTGGTTCATAGTTCTTCCCTCTCTTCATTTTTGATCGGAATCGCTCTCGCTGCAATTGGAAGCTAACCTGACTCCGCTCTTGCGCATCCCTCTAGGTCGCGTTGGTGCAATGTTCCGACCGCCCGTCGGCGTAGAGCCACCTTAACTGTCCGTCCTTATGCATCGCGCTCACCGGCTCGCCTCGGCGCCAGCAGGCAGTCATTTCGTAAGGAATCAGGTGATCGGCTTCATCGCTGCTAAATGACGCGAACGAACCCATCCACCAGTAACAGGGCGGATGTATCACCTTGCCGTTGGCGTCGATAACACCCGCTTGGTAGTTACCATCCTCGCCTTGCTCTACGACGAACCAGCCATATCCGCTTCCCCAGCACAAGGCGTACGTCCAAATGTAGTCGCCGCGTACAACCTCCACCTGCTTGTCGATATCGAAAATGGCGACGGCGGCATTCTCCTCGTCCGACAGAACCGCACGGACATAGCGCGCGACTGTCGCCACCGGCACCGGGCCCTCTCCAGCAAACCAGTCGAAGGCAGCGATGTCGGTATATCCATCGCTCGGGGTCAGGAGATGGCCATCGCCATCGATAACCATGGCGCTTCCAGCATCGTTCTTGACCACAAATCGCTCGATCGATTGCGCGCGCAACGCCTTCATCACCTTGTCGTTGCCGAATGCCGTCACCTCTGCGTAGATGGGTTCGACGAGCATACGGCCGCGACAATCGATTAACCCTTGACGCCCCTTTCGCTCCGCGATGAAGGCATGGCATTCCGGGTACCATGCAAGCTCGCGCCACTCGACCGGCACCACCCACTCGTCGCCATGCGTCTTCAAGCCCCAGCGCCGCCGCAGTTGAACCAGTGCCAAGCCCATCAACCCGATATCGGCGAGATCCACCACATTGTCGAACGCTGGAGCGATCATCCAGCGTTCTTGCGCGTCAACCAGACCGCAACGGCCATCTTCCCGGCGCCACTCGCGCGGGCCCGGCCCGGCATCATCACCGCCGAGGCGAGTGTCGGTGTTCTCCTGCAACGCTTCCTGGATGGCGTCGTGCGACAAGCCGTCAAAGCCGAATATCCGCATCCATTCGGCCCCGGTTGCCGAATCCGTCAAGCCCAGCGCCATGCGCACACCTCTGACATCACTGGCCGCCATACGACGATCTATCGCAGCCCACACAGCGTGACAAATCCATCGTTCGTGCTCAATGTAGCGTGCCGGATCTTCCGGGTCTTCTTCCGAATCGTCATCCCCTTCGAGCCAGTAAAGCTCATCCAAATCGGCTGAGAACACCGGGGTGGCGCCCCCCATCGTCTCGATCTCGTGATCAAGCCAATTCACAAGAAGGTCGAGCGCTCGCGGCAGATCCGCAGCGTCCCCCGGCAATGGATGCGCTTGGAGAAACTGCACAAGCGCACCCAGCCGGAACCTCGCGACTCGCGCATGACCAAGCAAACCTGGCGTTTTAGCATCGCCGAACACGCGTTGATAGGCGAACGCTTCGCCCGCTTGACTGTCAGACAAAATAACTCGCCAAAGACTCGGAATCACATCGCTTGTTTCGGCAACTTGAATCGCCCTGCCGGTATCGTCCAATAGATAGAGCCACGCTCGATTGCTCACGTCTTCCCCCTTGTTTCACTCGCCGCGGTTGTCCGCGTCCGAGGTAGCACGCCAAAGATGGCGTGCATCCGCTTTTGTGCCGACGCGCGCCGCCCGCGCGTTTGACGGCGTGCCCCCATCACGCGTGGACGCTGCCCTTGGACCCGCTGGCGATCAAGCGCGCGCCGCAGGCGGTTTTCATGCCGTCCAGCGCCACCGCGACGCCGCCAACCCGGTAGGTGCTGCTGCCTTCGGCGATCGGGAACACCCCTTTGCACTTGGGACACGACACCATGTGTCCGACGCCCGCCATCGGCTGGCCGTTGAGGTTGGTCTGCGCAAAGCCCTCTAGCACCTCGCCGCCATGGTCGGTGCGGTCGCCTTTTCGGATGATGTCTTGCATGGAGCTCTCCTTGCTGGTTGGAACGAGACGGACGGGTGCCCGCCTCACTGCTGCGCGGTCTTCGCCTGCGGCGCCGCGGCGACGCGGGTGGCAGTCTGCCGGGCGCTGTCCGCCAGCAGCGTGCGCGGCAGCGTGAAGCCCCGGAACAACTGCCGGGTGAACGGGTTGTCGGTCTTGTCGGCGGTGACGCGGTAGCGCATGCCGCCATCGCTGGCGGTGAAGCTGATATCCACCGCGTTTGCGGTGGCGCCGTTGAGCCGGGCCTGGCTAAGCAGGCGGAACATGGACCAGGGGCCGCGATAGATCAGGCCGCTGCTGTTGCCGCTGCTGTTGACCAGGGTGATGCGGCTTTCGCCGTTGCTGCCCCCGCTGAGGGTGTTGGGCCAGATCAGCCGTGCCGCATGGGTAGCGCCGTGGCTGTAGGTGATGAGCTGGCCATCCACGTTGAGCACGCTGCTGCGCCGCGTGGCGGTCAGGCCCAGCGGCTCCACCATGAACTCCAGCCCGAAGTTGCCGCGGCTGTCGAAGAAAGCGTCGCGAATGCGGTCGGCGGCTTCCAACTGCGTGAGCACGTCGGTGCGCACGAGGTAGCCGCCGCGGCGCTCGGAGTGCAGGGCTTCGAGGTTGTCTTCGAGGAACAGCTTGAGATACGCCGACTTGAACTGCTGCAGCTTGCCCTGCGGGCCGAAGAAGGCGGCGAAGTCATCCAGCGATACCTCTTCGCGGCTCGACGGCGAGAACGGGTAGCGCCCTGCCAGCCGCTCGTTGTAGAAGCGGAACACATCGGCATCCCAGCGCCGCTCGAGTTCGCCCAGCGCCTCGATCACCAGCACCTGCGACGACTCGTCGGCCAGTTTCCTGACCTGCTGGTTCAGCGGCTGTGGCAGGCCGGCCGCAATGCGCTGCAGGTTGCCGATCGGATCCGGTCCCTTCAGCGAGAAGCGCTCCAGCACCGCGGCGAGCGCGGCCTTGCCGCGATTGGGGCTGTCGTGCACGCCTTTCACCTGGTCTTGCACGCTGCCGATGGCAAGCATGGTTTCGTCAAGGTACGGCGGCTTGTTGCCCCGTGCCTCCAGCAGGTCGTTGAGGCCGGCGAACGCCCGCACGATGCTGCCCACCTGGGGCGTCACCGCATCGGGTGCCTTGCTCGCCGCCGCGCCCGACGCCTCACCGTCTGCGCCGGGCCGAGGCTTGCCGGCGTCAACGGCACGGTCGAGTTCGGTGTTGTCTCGCACGGTTTCCACCAGCCGGCGCAGCGGCGCGGCCGGACTGGTTACGCTGCCGAGGATGTCGACGGCCTGGGTGATGTCGTCGAAGTCGCGCACTTCCAAGTGGTTGAGGTTGCGCTGCCAGGTGTCGATGTAGTCGCGGTTGTAGAGCTCGCGAATCTGCACGCCCAGCGCATCCCGGTCCGCCTTGGAATAGTCGAGGGTTCGCCGCTCCCCCAAAGCCCACTGATCGATGACGGCGAGGTCTACCACGTCCTTGCTGTGCGGCTCGAAGTAGCCGCGGTAGCCCTTGGCAGTGAGCAGCGCGTCGATGCGCCCGTTCGGCGCGGGCGCGGCCGCGGCGCTGGCGGGCTGGGCGGCGGTGGTGACTGGCTTGTAGACGATATCGAAGGCCGGCCCGATCTCGTTGCGCAGGTCCAATGGCGTGCGCAGGGACTCGCCCGCCTGCCGGCGAAGGGCGATGTACACGCGCTGCGGCAAGGGGATCTGGCGCAGCGTGCGCTGGATCTCCCCGACCCGAGCCTGGTACTGCGGGAGATCGGCATCGGCGTACTTCATGGCGTAGTCCAGATGCTGCCGCAACGTGGACTGCACCGTGTTCTCGGCGGGGAATGTGGCCTGCCAGCGTTGCGCCATCCAGTCCTCGACGATGGGCGGGCGCCGGTTGGTGCGGTCTTCGATCATGCGATAGACCCGCAGCGCGGCGAGCTGGCGGTCGCTGTCGGCCCCGGCACCCTCCATCTCCTGCATGACGCCGCCGGCCAGTTCGGGCAGAAACCGCGTGGAGAGCAGCTTGAGGTAGGCCTCGTCGACCTTGGGCCCGATCTTGCGCCCTTGGTACAGCCCCATGTCGGCGACCACGGGCCATGCGTCGCGGTAGTCGCCGTACACGGCCACCGCACTGCGGATTTGGTCCATCGGCGCAAGCAGGTTGCGACCGGTGGGGTCGGCGCGCTGGTCGATCGCGCTGGCGCTGAAGGCACGGCTGCGCTCGAGCACGGTGAGGGCCTTGTCGCGATTGACACCGTAGTAGTGGTACCACCCGCCCGCGATCAGCACACCACCCAGCGAGGCCACGCCCAGGCTCACGGCCAGCGCGCGTTTCTTGTCGGCCAGCACCTTGAGGTTGTCGCTGGCCAAGCCTGCCTCGGGGTAGATAACGCGCTGGAACAGCTGCTGGGCGAAGTACACCGCGGAGCGTCCGCTGGGCTGCGCCGACGACACCGGCGGCTCGATGTGATAGCTGGCCGAGGCGTTGTTGACGAACGCGTTGGTGAGCAAGCCCTGCTGGTATACCGATGAGAAGTACAGGCCGCGCGGCAAGGCCGGCGTGACGTAGCGGTCGCTGCCGAGGACATCGACCAGGAAGCCCAGCAGCACCTGGCGCATGCCTGCAAGCTGCCGCACCAGCGAGAACAGGCCTTCGCGTTCCCGCAGCGGGGCCGTGCTCAGTGCATCGATGATGCGCTCGTTGAGCTTGGCAATGAGTTCGTCGTAGCGTTGCGCCAGTTCCGTCAGCCAGGCGTCGTAGTTCTGTACGGAGTCCAGCGTGAAGGTGAAGCCGAAGATGTCTTCGCGCACCGACTTGGGCAGGCACGCGAAGAAGGCTTCGAAGCCGTCGAGCAGGTCAAACTTGCTCAGGACGACGTACAGGGGCGGCCGCGTGCCTAACTGACGGCTGAGTTCGGCCAGCCGCGCACGCAGCAGAATCGCCAGCGCCTTGCGATCGCTCGCTGGTTGCTCCAACAGCGTCACCAGGTCGAGGACCAGCACGACACCGTTGAGCGGTCGCCGGCTGCGATTGTGGCCAAGCCAGCCGATCAGGTGCGTCCACAAGCGCGCGTGCAATCCCTCTGGCAAGGGCGGCTTCGCCGTGGCCGCTCCGTTCGCTGGCCCCGCCTCCACCGGCGCGGTGGCGGCGGACTCGGCCTGCGCCTGAGCACCGGCCTCGCCATCG
>NZ_JARJLM010000246.1 GCF_029335485.1 Cupriavidus basilensis | reverse complement strand
CCCGGCAAGCCGTTGTCCGCCGCGCCCGCCGCCGGCGGACAGCCCGCCGGCAACCCGCAAGCCCCGCACGCAACTCGCAAGCCAAAAGGACACACATTCCATGTCATCCGGCGTCATCCGCATCCGCGGAGCCCGTCAGCACAATCTCAAGAACCTCGACCTGGACCTGCACACCGGCGAAATGACCGTGGTGACCGGGCCCTCGGGCTCGGGCAAGTCGAGCCTGGTGTTCGATACGCTGTATGCCGAGGGGCAGCGGCGCTATGTCGAGACCTTCAGCGCCTATGCGCGCCAGTTCCTCGACCGCATGGACCGGCCGCAGGTGGACCGGGTCGACGGCGTGCCGCCGGCCATCGCCATCGACCAGACCAACCCGGTGCGCAGCTCGCGTTCCACGGTCGGCACCATGACGGAGCTCAACGATCACCTGAAGCTGCTCTACGCGCGCGCGGCGGGGTTGTTCGACCGCAAGACCGCGCAGCCGGTGCGGCACGACTCGCCGGAGACCATCTACGCCGAGTTGCAGGCGCGCGCCGCGCAGGCACCGGACGGCGATCCGCGCCTGGTGGTGACCTTCCCGGTAGAGCTGCCCGAAACCACCACCGACGCCGAGATCGAGCAGTGGCTGTCCGTCAGCGGCTACACGCGCGTGCAGGCGCAGCGCGTGGTGGCGTCGCCCACCGGCCCGCGCAAGGTGCTCGACGTCGTGGCCGACCGCTTCCGCCTGGGCAATACCGAGAAGGTGCGGGTACTGGAGGCCATCGAGGCCTCGCTCAAGCGCGGCGCCGGCCGGGTCAACGTCTATGTGCCCAATGCCGGCGACGATGCAGCCGAGCCGCAGGTGTGGCGCTTCTCCACCGGGCTGCACAGCCCGGAAAGCGATATCCGCTACGCCGATCCGCAGCCCGCGCTGTTTTCCTTCAACTCCGCCTACGGCGCCTGCGAAGCTTGCCGCGGCTTCGGGCGCGTTATCGGCGTCGATCTCGGCCTGGTGATCCCGGACGAGCGCAAGACCCTGCGCGGCGGCGCCATCAAGCCGATGCAGACGCCGGCGTGGAAGGAGTGCCAGGACGACCTGATGCGCTACGCGGCCAAGGCCGGCATCCCGCGCGACGTGGCATGGTCCAGCCTGACCCCGGCCGAGCGCGCCTGGGTCATCGACGGCTCGCCCGATTGGAACGGCAAGTGGAATACGCATTGGTACGGCGTCAAGCGCTTCTTCGACTACCTGGAGTCGAAAGCGTACAAGATGCATATTCGCGTGCTGCTGTCGAAGTACCGCAGCTATACACCGTGCGAGACCTGCGGCGGCGCGCGCCTCAAGACCGAAGCATTGCTGTGGCGCCTGGGCAGCCAGGCCGGCGCCGACGCCGTGTGCGCTCCCGCGCAGCGCTTCCTGCCGCGCGGCGTGGACTGGGACCGCACGCAGCTCGAAGCGCTGCCCGGCCTCACCGTGCACGACCTGATGCTGATGCCGATCGAGCGCATCCGCCGGTTCTTCGATGAACTGACGCTGCCGAGCCTGATGCTGGACGACGCGCTCAAGCTGCTGCTGGCCGAGGTGCGCACGCGCCTGAAGTACCTGTGCGACGTGGGCCTGGGCTACCTGACGCTGGATCGCCAGAGCCGCACGCTGTCCGGCGGCGAGGTGCAGCGCATCAACCTGACCACGGCGCTGGGCACCTCGCTGGTGAAGACGCTGTTCGTGCTCGACGAGCCCAGCATCGGCTTGCACCCGCGCGACCTGAACCGCATCGTCGAAGCCATGCAGCGCCTGCGCGATGCCGGCAACACGCTGGTGGTGGTGGAGCACGATCCCTCCGTGATGCTGGCCGCCGACCGCCTGATCGACATGGGCCCCGGCCCGGGCGAGCGTGGCGGCAACATCATCTTCGACGGCATGCCGGCGGATATCCGCGGCGCCGGCACGCTCACCGGCGAGTACCTTGCCGGCCACCGCCAGGTGACCGACCTGTCCCGCTGGAAGCCGCGTGCCGTGGACCAGGCCACGCCGCGCATCGTGCTGGAAGGCGCGAGCGAGCACAACCTGCGCGATGTCACCGTCGAGATCCCGCTGCAGCGCCTGGTGTGCGTGACCGGCGTCTCCGGCTCGGGCAAGTCCACGCTGCTGCAGGACGTGCTGCATCCCGCCATGGCACGGCACTTCGGCAAGTCCACGGATGCGCCCGGCGCCTTCCGCCGCCTGGCCGGCGCCGAGCAGGTGGCCGACGTGGTCTTCGTCGACCAGTCGCCTATCGGCAAGACCGCGCGTTCCAACCCGGCCAGCTACGTCGGCGCCTTCGACGAGATCCGCAAGCTGTTCGCCAAGGCGCCGATGGCCTTGCAGCGCAGCTACACCGCCGGCATGTTCAGTTTCAACTCGGGCGACGGGCGCTGCCCCACCTGCGGCGGTTCGGGTTTCGAGCACGTCGAGATGCAGTTCCTGTCCGATGTCTACCTGCGCTGCCCGGATTGCGACGGCCGCCGTTATCGCGCGGAAATCCTCGAAGTCAAGATCGAGCGCGCGCTGCCGGGCCAGCCGCCGCGCGCGCTCAGCGTGGCCGACGTGCTGGAGCTGACGGTGAGCGAGGCGGTAGCGTATTTCGCCGGCGATGCGGCGGTGCTGCGCGTGCTGCAGCCGATCGTCGACGTGGGGCTGGAATACGTGAAGCTGGGCCAGCCGGTGCCGACGCTGTCGGGCGGCGAGGCGCAGCGGCTCAAGCTGGCCGGCTACCTGGCCGAGACCGCGCAGGCAGGCAATGCGCGCGTCAAGCCGATGCCGTACGAGTGCAAGCTGTTCATGTTCGACGAGCCCACCACCGGGCTGCACTTCGACGATATCGCCAAGCTGATGCGCGCCTTCGGCAAGCTGCTGGACGGCGGCCATTCGCTGATCGTGATCGAGCACAACCTGGATGTGGTGCGCGCCGCCGACTGGATCATCGACCTTGGCCCCGAGGGCGGCGACGCGGGTGGCGAAGTGCTGTGCGTGGGCACGCCGGAAGACGTCAAGCGCTGCGAGCAGTCACACACCGGCCAGGCGCTGCTGCAGTACGACCGCGCCGTGGGCCATGCCTTCGTCGCGGAGGATGCGGGCGTGCCGCTGCAGGCCGCCTTGCGCGCGGCACGCGCGCGCCGCGCCATCGAGGGCGAGGACGTGGTGCGCATCGTCAACGCGCACGAGCACAACCTGAAGTCGCTCAACGTCGATATCCCGCACGGCAAGTTCAACGTCGTCACCGGCGTGTCGGGCTCGGGCAAGTCCACGCTCGCCTTCGACATCCTGTTCCATGAAGGGCAGCGCCGTTACCTAGAATCGCTCAACGCCTATGCACGTTCCATCGTGCAGCCGGCCGGGCGGCCGGAGGTGGATGCCGTGTACGGCATTCCGCCGACCGTGGCCATCGAGCAGCGCCTGTCGCGCGGCGGGCGCAAGAGCACGGTGGCGACCACCTCCGAGGTCTGGCACTTCCTGCGGCTGATGTATGTGAAGCTCGGCATCCAGCATTGCATCCACGACGGCACGCCCGTGACCTCGCAAAGCCCGGAGTCGATCGCCGCGCAGCTGCTGCGCGACTACAAGGGCCAGCACGTGGGCCTGCTGGCGCCGCTGGTGGTCAACCGCAAGGGCGTCTATACCGACCTGGCCAAATGGGCCAAGGCGCGCGGCAATACGCACCTGCGCGTCGACGGCGAGTTCCTGCCGGTAGATCCGTGGCCGCGTCTGGACCGTTTCCGCGAGCACACCATCGAGCTGCCGGTCGGGGATATCGTGGTGTCGGCGGACAACGAAGCCGCGCTGCGCGCGATGCTCGGGCAGGCGCTGGAAGCCGGCAAGGGCGTGATGCACCTGCTGGCCCCGCTCGATGGCCTGCAGCACGCGATGGGCAACGGCGGCAGCGCCCGCGTCGGCGCCACCACCGTGTTTTCGACCAAGCGTGCCTGCCCGGTGTGCAGCACCAGCTATCCGGAGCTGGACCCGCGCCTGTTCTCCTACAACAGCAAGCATGGCTGGTGCGCCAGCTGCGTCGGCACCGGCCTGACGCTCACGCGCGAGCAGCGCGCGGCCTATGACGATACCGTGATGGCCGACGACAACCGCGGGCGCGAACAGACGCTGCCGTCCGAGCAGCAGGAGCCCGACGACGTGGCCGATACGCTCTGCGCGGATTGCGGCGGTACGCGGCTGAATCCGGTGGCGCGCGCGGTGACGTTCGACGCGCACCCCATCGTGGAAGTGGCGCAGTGGACGGTGTCGGATACGCACCGCTGGGTACAACAGCTGCGCCTGGCCGGCCGCGAGGGCGAGATCGCGCGCGACGTCGTGAGCGAGATCCGCAGCCGCCTGCAGTTCCTGGAAGAAGTCGGCCTGGGCTACCTCAGCCTCGACCGCGCCGCGCCCAGCCTGTCCGGTGGCGAGGCGCAGCGTATCCGGCTGGCGGCGCAGCTTGGCAGCAACCTGCAAGGCGTGTGCTACGTACTCGACGAGCCCACCATCGGCCTGCATCCGCGCGACAACCAGATCCTGCTCGAAGCACTGCGCAAGCTGGGCGAGAAGGGCAACACGCTGGTGGTTGTCGAGCATGACGAAGACACCATCCGCCGCGCCGACCACATCATCGATATCGGTCCCGGCGCAGGCAAGCGCGGCGGCACGCTGGTGGCGCAGGGCGGCGTGGCGGCGCTGTCGGCCAGCGCCGATTCGCTGACCGGCCAGTTCCTGGCCCATCCGATCCTGCACCCGCTGCAGCCGCGGCGCCATGTCATGCCGCAAGGCAAGCACGGCGAGGCCGTGCCCGAGCGCTGGCTGACCGTGCATGGCGCCACGCTGCACAACCTGCGCAACGTCACCGTCGGCATTCCGCTGGCGAGGCTGGTGGCCATCACGGGCGTCAGCGGGTCGGGCAAGTCCACGCTGGCGCGCGATGTGCTGATGACCAACCTGCTCGATGCGGTGGGACGCTCGGTGATGTCCTCGCCGGCGACCCGGCGCGCGCGCAAGGCTGCGGGCAGCGAGGCGCCTGCGCGTTCGCAGGCGGCGGCACGCGCCCAGCCGCGCCGCAAGCTGGAAGTCACGCATGACTGGCAGGGCTGCGAAAGCGTCACCGGCTATGAAAGCATCGACCGCGTGCTGGAGGTCGACCAGACCCCGATCGGCAAGACGCCGCGCTCCTGCCCGGCCACCTATATCGGCGTGTGGGACACCATCCGCAAGCTGTTCGCGCAGACGCTGGAGGCCAAGGCGCGCGGCTATTCCGCCTCGCGCTTTTCCTTCAACACCGGCGATGGGCGCTGCCCGACCTGCGAAGGGCAGGGCGTGCGCACCATTGGCATGAGCTTCCTGCCCGACGTCAAGGTGCCTTGCGATGTCTGCCACGGCCAGCGCTTCAATCCGGAAACGCTGGCGGTGACCTGGCGCGGCAAGAATATCGGCGACGTGCTGACCATGGAGATCGACGAGGCGGTGGAGTTCTTCTCCGCCATGTCCAATATCGCGCACCCGCTGCAACTGATGAAGGATGTGGGCCTGGGCTACCTGACGCTGGGGCAGCCGTCGCCCACGCTGTCCGGCGGCGAAGCGCAGCGCATCAAGCTGGTGACCGAGCTGTCAAAGGTGCGCGACGACATCACCCGGCGCGGGCAGCAGGCGCCGCACACGCTGTACGTGCTGGATGAGCCTACTGTGGGCCTGCATATGGCCGACGTGGCCAAGCTGATCCGCGTGCTGCACCGGCTGGCCGATGGCGGCCATAGCGTGGTGGTGATCGAGCACGACCTCGACGTGATCGCCGAGGCCGACTGGATCATCG
>NZ_JARJLM010000245.1 GCF_029335485.1 Cupriavidus basilensis | reverse complement strand
AGACCGTGGAACATTTCCGCGTCGGGTAGGACTCACGCGGCGACGTCGTCCCATGGGACGGTCTGGGGCCTTGCATTGCTCGCCAACTGACCAACCCGGATAATGAGAGGAGACCGGCGCTGCCGGCCCGTAATCCGAAACGAAACCGAATGCCGGACGCAACGCTCCCTTCCCCCGACTACACCGCTTGGCTCGCCGATCTGAAAAAGCGGGTGGAGCAGGCACGTCAGCGTGCCGTCCTCTCTGTCAACCGAGAACTGGTGATGCTCTATTGGCAGATCGGACGCGACATCCTTCAACGGCAGCAGCAGCAGGGGTGGGGTGCTAGGGTGATAGACCGGCTTGCGCGCGATCTGCGAGCGACATTTCCGGACATGAAGGGATTCTCGCCGCGCAACCTCAAATACATGCGCGCGCTGGCCGAGGCTTGGCCGAGCGGCGAATTTGTGCAGCAGGCTGCTGCACAATTGCCCTGGTTCCACCTTTGCACACTGCTGGACAAACTGAAATCGAACGAATTGCGCGAATGGTATGCCAGCCAGGCCGCCGAGCACGGCTGGTCGCGCAATATCCTTGTGATGCAGATCGAAACTCGCCTGCACGAGCGGCAAGGCTGCGCGGTCAGCAATTTTGCGGACCGGTTGCCGCCGGCCCACTCGGACCTGGCCCGCGACGCGCTTAAGGATCCCTACATCTTTGACTTCCTGGGCTTGGCGGAAGATGCCCAAGAACGGGACATCGAGCGTGCCCTGACCCAGCATATCACGCGTTTTCTGCTGGAACTCGGGGCCGGCTTTGCCTTTGTTGGCCGTCAGTACCGCCTGGAAGTGGGCGGCGACGAGTTTTTCATTGACCTGCTGTTCTACCACCTTAAGCTGCGCTGCTACGTGGTGGTCGAACTGAAAACTACGCCCTTCAAGCCTGAGTATGCCGGGCAGCTCAATTTCTACTTATCCGCGATCGACACGCAACTTAAGGCAGCCGACGATCGGCCGTCGATTGGACTCCTACTTTGCAAAGAGAATAACCGTCTAGTCGCAGAGTACGCGTTGCGTGGCATGGCGAAACCGATGGGTGTCGCCGAATACCAGTTGCTACGTGAGATTCCGCCGCCCTTGACGACGGATCTGCCGTCGATCGCACAGATCGAAGCCGAGCTTGCCTCAGATGAGTAGGAATGTGAAGGACCGACTGCTCGATCGGGGCCGAAGCCGGGGCGTACGTTTGACCGCGAGGGCGAAGCGAAACGTTGTGATGTCTGACAGACAGGGGCCGCTGTCCCGGCGAGGAGAAGCTGGCTCGTTTTAACGAGTGGGAAATTGTGCAGCAAGTTGCTGCACAGTTGTGCTTAGCACCCATCGAGCGGCAATCCATCAATCAGATAAAGCGCCTATGTGCTCACATTAATTGTCACGCGACAACACGTAATATGTTTGATGATGCACTTTTATGCGGCATTTGGGCATCTATACGGTATATTTTTCTGCATGTCGTACCCAAAGGGGTCAAGGCGCGAAGGGGCGAAGGACGGGCTTGTGACGCCGGCCAACGGCAACCTGTCGATGCTCCTGCGCAAGGTCAACGCCAGCGACTTCGCTGGGGCAGCAGACGAGTTCCTGAAGTGGAGCAAGGCGGGGTGATCGTGCTTTCGCTGCAAAATGATACGCCGGCGCTCGAAATTCTCTTTGAAATCAACAATTTGCACACAACGACTTTTCCACGAAAAGCTCTTTGCACAACTCGTTGATACAGAGCGGTTTACTTGCTGAAACCGTGTCAATCAGCAGCGAAAGCACGATCACCCCGATGACAGCTTTGATCCGCCGCCCCCCGCCACCGCCGTCTGTGCCGGTCTGCTATCGCAATGCCGAGGGGCTCATGTGGGACGGGCAGGGCGAGATGCCGGCCTGGTTGCAGCGGGCCGTCAACGCGGGGCAGTCGGCGGAGCATTTCCGGGTGGGTTGAACTTACGCGATCG
>NZ_JARJLM010000244.1 GCF_029335485.1 Cupriavidus basilensis | reverse complement strand
CTGCCGCCGGCGCGCCGTCATGCGGCGCAGCAAAGCCGCGTGTTCGCCCCCGAGTTCGTCAATCACCCGCAAGTGCGCAGCGCCTTCGACGTGGTGCACGGCGCCATGAACGCGCAACGCCTGCTGCGCCTGGACTACACCGACGCGCAGCAGCGCGCGACCGACCGCGTGGTGCAGCCGCTGGGCCTGTTCTTCTGGGGCAATAGCTGGCTGCTGGCCGCCTGGTGCACCACCCGCACCGACTACCGCAGCTTCCGGCTGGACCGCTGCCGCGGCATCGTCATGCTGGACGAGCGCTTCCACGAAACGCCCGACCGCTCGCTCAACGGCTTCCTGCGCGCGGTGCAGGCGAGCAGCTGAATACCGCGCCGCCGGTAGCATCGATCCGCTGTTCACTCGACGGGGAATTACCCTAGGACGTTGTTGCGAGGGATTCTACGGGTGCCTCCTGCCTTACATTGCCGCGCCGGCGGCGTTAGAGTACGTGCAGCGTTCGCCGCATGCCGGGCACGGCGTTGCGATGTGGTCCGGACATGCTGGTGCGGCGCTCCTGCCAATAAGAAGTGCAAAACAATAGGAGACACCCATGAATCGAGCTGTTGGGAAGGCAGCAGTATTCATACTCGCCGGCGCCATGCTGTACGGCTGCGGCAGCGACGATCCGGCGCCCACCGCCGCCACCCCCGCGACGCCGGCACCCACCACCCCGGTAGCGCAGCCGGAAGACTTGCGCCTCCAGGACCAGCGCACCTTTGCCGTCGATGCCGCCACCCTGCCCTTCAATGCCCTGGCGGCCGCGCCCGATGCCGACCGCTGGTGGGGCATGCTCGGCGGGGCGGGCTATCGCGTCGAAGTACCGAAGAACTGGAACGGCCGCCTGGTGATGTACGCCCATGGCTATGCCGGCACCGGCGCGGCGCTGGGCTTCAGCATGCCCAGCATCCGCCGCCACCTGCTGGAAGCGGGCTATGCCTGGGCCGCGTCGACCTACTCGAAGAACTACTACGACGTCCGTGCGGGCCTGGAGGACACCAATGCGCTGGCACTGGCCTTCAACAGGATCGCCAGCGACAACGGCAGGCCGCTGGGAGCGCCGGTCCGCACCTACATCATCGGCCATTCGATGGGCGGGCATGTCACTGCCGCCGCGGTCGACGAGGAAAACATCCAGACCGCTAACAACAAGGTCCGCTACCACGGCGCGGTACCGATGTGCGGCGTGCTCGGCGATACCGAACTGTTCAATTACTTCGGCGCCTACCAGACCGCGGCGCAGCAGCTGGCCGGTTTCCCCGCCACCTCCTGGCCGGTAGCCAACTGGGCACAGATCGCGCCAACCGTGCGGGCGGCGCTGTTCACCACCTACCCGGGCGCCACCACCGCGCAGGGCGACAGACTAAAGGCCATCGTCAAGAACCTGACCGGCGGGGAGCGGCCGCTGTTCGCCTGGGGTTTCGGCGGTCCCGGCGCGCAAGCCCTGCAGGATGCGGTCTGGAGCACCTTCGGCGACGACGGCTCGGCCACCGGCATCCTGACGCAGAATGTGATCAATACAACGGCCATCGTCTTCCAACTGGACGACGACCCGGCGCTGTCGCCGGTCGAGCAAGCCTTTAATGCATCGATCTACCGCGTCAGCGGCAGCGCCGACGCCAACCGCCTGCGGCGCGACGGCCTGCGCTGGGTACCCAAGACCAACGCGCGCATCAGCGTGCCGGTGGTGACGCTGCATACGCTGGGCGATATGTACGTACCGTTCAGCATGGAGCAGATCTACAAGCGCCGCGCCAACGCCAACGGCACCGCGCAATGGCTGGTGCAGCGGGCGATCCGCGGCGTCAGCCATTGCGATTTCACCGTGGCGGAGCAGGTGACCGCCTTCGACGACATGATCAACTGGGAACAGAACGGCGTGAAGCCGGCGGGGGACGAAGTGCTGGATGCCGCCACCGTGGCCAACGCCACCTATGGCTGCAAGTTCACCAACAACACGCTGGGCACGGAAGAATCGGCCGGCACCGCCGCGCTGCGCCCAGGCGTGGCGTTGAGCGCGCCCTGCGGCCCAACCTAAGCACATGCCTGTCGGATGCCCCGGGGGCGGGGCAGGATCCTCGCCCCCGGCGCTTCCCGGAACAGGTCAGGCCGTCCCGGCCAGCAGCTTCTCGATGTCGCCCTTGATATCCTCGGGCTTGGTGGTGGGCGCGTAGCGCTTGAACACCGTGCCATCGCGGCGCAGCAGGAACTTGGTGAAGTTCCACTTGATGGCTTCGAGCCCGAGCACGCCTGGCTTTTCGGCCGTCAGCCAGCGATACAGCGGGTGCGCATTGGCGCCATTGACGTCGATCTTGCCGAACATCGGAAAGGTGACGTGGAAGCGCGACTCGCAGAACTGGCCGATCTGCGCGGCGTCGCCCGGCTCCTGCTTGCCAAACTGGTTGCAGGGAAAGCCCAGCACTTCCAGGCCGCCCGCCGCATATTGGTCCTGCAGCGCCTGCAGGCCGGCGTACTGTGGGGTGAATCCGCATTCGCTGGCGGTGTTCACGATCAGCAGCACCTTGCCGCTGAACTGGGACAGCGGCACCGGCTGGCCGGCAAGCGAACTGGCTTCGAACTGGTAGACATTGCTCATGGCGGGCTCCTCGGGTAGCGCGGCGGGTGCCGGCGGCGCGGACAGTGTACTAGAGCCGCAGGCGCCGCGCTGGCGCCGGATCAGATCACGTTGAGATGCTCCGTGCCCGCGCCCAGGTCGGGATTGCGGTCCATGGTGCCGTGCAGCTTGATCATCAGGCGCAGGTCGTTGAGCGAGTCGGCATTGCGCAGTGCGTCCTCGTAAGTGATCTTGCCGGCCTCGTAGAGATCGAACAGCGCCTGGTCGAACGAAACCATGCCCTGCTCGCGCGATTTCTTGATGACTTCCTTCAAGGCGTGGATCTCGCCCTTGAAGATCAGGTCGGCCACCAGCGGCGTGCCGATCATGATTTCCACCGCCGGCACGCGCCCCTTTTGTCCCTTGCGCGGCAGCAGGCGCTGGGAAATCATCGCCTTCAGGTTCAGCGACAGGTCGATCAGCAATTGCTGGCGCTTTTCCTCGGGGAAGAAATTGACGATGCGGTCGATGGCCTGGTTGGCGTTGTTGGCATGCAGCGTGGCCAGGCACAGGTGGCCGGTTTCGGCGTACTGCATCGCGTATTCCATGGTTTCGCGGTCGCGGATCTCGCCGATCAGGATCACGTCAGGGGCCTGGCGCAAGGTGTTCTTCAGCGCCACGTGCCAGGACTCGGTATCGATGCCGACCTCGCGCTGCGTGACGATGCAGTTCTGGTGCGCATGCACGTACTCGATCGGGTCCTCGATGGTAATGATGTGCCCGTAGGAATGCGCGTTGCGGTGATCGAGCATGGCCGCCAGCGAGGTCGACTTGCCCGAGCCGGTGGCGCCGGTGACGATCACCAGGCCGCGCTTGGACATCACGATGTCATGCAGCGGCGACGGCAGGTCGAGTTCTTCCACCGAGGGAATGCGCGTGTTGATGGTCCGCACCACCATGCCCGCCTTGCCCTGCTGGATAAAGGCCGAGACGCGGAAACGCCCGGCGTTTGGCACCGAGATGGCGAAGTTGCACTCGCGGCTGCTGTCGAACTCGGTGGACTGGCGCTCGTTCATGATCGAGCGCACCAGGCCGAGCGCCTGGGCCGGATTGAGCGGCTGCTGCGAGACCGGCGTGACCTTGCCGTCGACCTTGATCGCGGGCGGGAAATCGGCGGTGATGAAGAGGTCCGAGCCGCGGTTGCCCACCATCAGCTCGAGCAGGTCGTTGATGTACTTGGCGGCGGATTCGCGATCGAGCATGGCGGTGTCTGGTTTGGACGCGGCGGACTCGCCTCAGCCCGTGAATGAGTCGGGGTTCTTGGCCACGGCGCGCGCGTCGTTGTAGCTGATCAGCCCGCGCTTGATCAGGTCCGACAGGCACTGGTCCAGCGTCTGCATGCCGAGCCCGCTGCTGGTCTGCATCATCGAGTACATCTGCGCGATCTTGTTCTCGCGGATCAGGTGGCGGATCGCCGGCGTGGCAATCATGATCTCGTGCGCCGCGGTACGGCCGTTGCCGTCGCGCGTCTTGAGCAGCGTTTGGGAGATCACCGCCTCGAGCGATTCGGACAGCATGGTGCGCACCATGTCTTTCTCTTCCGGCGGGAACACGTCGACGACACGGTCGATGGTCTTGGCCGCCGAACTGGTGTGCAGCGTGGCGAATACCAGGTGGCCGGTCTCGGCCGCGGTCAGCGCCAGGCGGATGGTTTCCAGATCGCGCAATTCGCCCACCAGCACCACGTCGGGATCCTCGCGCAGGGCCGAACGCAGCGCGTTGGCGAAGGAGTGCGTGTGCGGCCCCAGCTCGCGCTGGTTGATCAGGCTCTTCTTGGATGTGTGCACGAACTCGATCGGGTCCTCCACCGTCAGGATGTGGCCCATGTCGTGATCGTTGCGGTGATCGACCATCGCCGCCAGCGTGGTGGACTTGCCCGACCCGGTGGGGCCGGTCACCAGCACCAGCCCGCGCGGCTTCATGCACAGGTCGGCGAATACCGCCGGCGCGTGCAGGTCTTCCAGCGTCAGCACCTTGGAGGGAATGGTCCGGAAGACCGCGGCCGCGCCGCGCTGCGTGTTGTACGCATTGACCCGGAAGCGCGACAGGCCGGCGATCTCGAAGGAGAAGTCGATCTCGAGGCGCTCTTCGTATTGCTTGCGCTGGGTGTCGCTCATGATGTCGTACACCATGGCGTGGACATCCTTGTGTCCCATCGCGGCCACATTGATGCGGCGCATGTCGCCGTGGATGCGGACCATCGGCGGCATGTCAGCCGAGAGATGGAGATCGGACGCCTTGTTCTTGACGGCGAAAGCCAATAGCTGCGCGATGTCCATCTATAATGACCCCACCTTTTTTATCGTACTTTGTTGTACTTCTTGTACTTCTATATGTTCGCCGGATTATGTCTGTAATCGCCGCCAACTTGCAAGCCGTCGACCGGCGCATCGCGGCAGCCGCACAACAGGCCGGACGGCAACCCGGCGAGGTCACGCTGCTGGCGGTTTCCAAGACCTTTCCCGCCGCTGCCGTGCGGGCCGCGTTCGACGCCGGCCAGCGCGCATTCGGCGAGAACTACGTGCAGGAAGGCGTGGACAAGATCGCCCGGCTGGCCGACCTGCGCGACGCGTTGTGCTGGCATTTCATCGGCCCCCTGCAAAGCAACAAGACGCGTGCCGTGGCCGAGCACTTCGACTGGGTCCATGCCATCGACCGCCTGCGCATCGCCGAGCGCCTGTCGGCGCAGCGTCCCGCCGGCCTGCCGCCTCTGCAGGTCTGCCTGCAGGTGAATATCAGCGGCGAGACCAGCAAGAGCGGCGCGGCCCCCGGCGAAGTGCCCGCGCTGGCGCGCGCCGTGGCGGCGCTGCCCGGTCTGCGGCTGCGCGGCCTGATGGCCATTCCCGAACCCGCGAGCGACCCGGCCGCCCAGCGCCGCCCGTTTGCCGCGCTGCGGGCGCTGCTCGACGCCATGCGCGCGGACGGGCTGGAGGTGGACACCTTGTCGATGGGCATGTCGGCCGACATGGAAGCCGCCATTGCCGAGGGCGCCACCCTGGTACGCATCGGCACGGCCATTTTCGGCGCACGCGACTACGCGGCGGCACCCGCGACGCACGGCTAATGCGCCGGCGTCACTTCCCCACTGACGACTTCCAGCAAGAGAGACAGATGCTCGACACCCTTACCTTCGGTTTCCTTGGCGGCGGCAATATGGCGACCGCCCTGATCGGCGGCCTGATCGCCCGCGGCGTGCCCGCCACCTCGATCCGCGTGGTCGACCCCTTCGAGGAAGCGCAGGCGCGCCTGCGGCGCGACCTCGGGGTGCATGCCGCCGGCGCGCCCGACGCGGCCTTCGGCGCCAGCCAGGTGATCGTGCTGGCGGTCAAGCCGCAGCAGTTCCGCGAGGCCGCCGCATCGCTGCTGCCGCAGCTTGGCGACAACCTGATCGTCAGCGTGGCCGCCGGCATCCGGCTGGCCGACATGCAGCGCTGGTTCGGCGGCCGCACCCGCCTGGTGCGCGCCATGCCCAACACGCCCGCGCTGGCCGGCATGGGCATGACCGGCCTGGCCGCCGTGCCCGGGCTGGCGCAACGCGACCGCGACATTGCCAGCGCGCTGGCCGAGGCGGTAGGCAAGTGCGAATGGGTGGAAGGCGACGCGCAGATCGATGCCGTCACCGCCATCTCCGGCAGCGGCCCGGCCTATGTCTTCTATTTCATCGAGGCAATGGAAAAGGCGGCAGCCGAGCTCGGCCTGACGGCCAGCCAGGGACGCGCGCTCGCGGCGGAGACCTTCCGCGGCGCCGCAGCGCTGGCAGCGCAGTCCGAGGAGCCGGTCAGCCTGCTGCGCGAGCGCGTGACGTCCAAGGGCGGCACGACCTATGCGGCACTCACGGCGATGCAGACCGCCGGTATCGGCGAAGCGTTCGTGAAGGCGATGCATGCCGCGGCGGAACGTGCAACGGAGATGGGCGCGGAGTTCGGGAAGGACTGAGCGGGGATTTCCCCGCCGATGTGGCGGACCTCCCGCAGCGCCGGCCGAAGCCGGCAGGATGCGCCGGCACCGTGTGCGGTGCCCGACGGTCGTCACCCCCTCTCCCGCACGCGGGAGAGGGGAGCAAATCATCAGGACGCAAGCGCCTGAACCAGTTCTGGCGCTGCCCGCTCACCGCAACGCATAAGCCGCCGCAACACCGGCAAACACGCAGGCCCCCAGCCAGTTGTTGTGCCGGAACGCCGCAAAGCACCGCATGCGATCGCGCTCGCGGATCAGCGTGTAGTGATAGAGCGCGCAGCCCGCCGCCGCGACCAGCCCGAGCCAGAACGGCCAGCCCAGGTCGAACTGCGTGCCAGCCCAACCCATCAGCCCGAGAAACACGGCATAGCAGATCATGATGGCGGCCACGTCGAAGCGCCCGAAGGTGATGGCCGAGGTCTTCATGCCCAGCAGCAGGTCATCGTCCCGATCCACCATGGCATAGGCCGTATCGTAGGCCACCGCCCAGAACACATTGGCCAGCAGCATCACCCATGCCACCGCGGGAACATGGTCCTGCACCGCGGCGAACGTCATCGGGATGCCGAAGCCAAAGGCAATGCCAAGGTAGGCCTGCGGGATGGCAAAGAACCGCTTGAAGAAGGGATAGGTGGCGGCCAGCACCGCCGCCACCACCGCCAGCCACTTGGTCAGCGCATTGAGCGGCGTGATCAGGACGAAGGCCGCGAGCGCCAGCACCACCGCCACCGCCACCGCTTCCCACGCAGCGATCTTGCCCGCCGTCAGCGGCCGCTCCTTGGTGCGCTTGACGTGCTTGTCGAAGTCGCGGTCGGCCCAGTCGTTCATGGCGCATCCGGCCGATCGCATCAGGAAGGTGCCGACGACGAAGATCCAGAACAGGTGCCACGCCGGCGGGCCGCCGGTGGCCATCCACAATGCCCACAGCGTGGGCCACAGCAGCAACAGGGTGCCGATGGGCTTGTCGATGCGCACCAGGCGCGCGTACAGGGAAAAGCGTTCAAGCATGGCGGTGGCCCACGGTGCGGGGCAAGGCAAGGGCGATAAACGAAAACGCGCCGCGGCCCCGTTCAGGGCGCGGCGCGCGGAGCCGGCGGCGCATGCACCGCCGGCGGCATCGGTTCAGGACATCAGGCCAGCATCGAGCGCAGCATCCAGGCGGTCTTTTCGTGCGTCTGCATGCGCTGGGTCAGCAGGTCGGCGGACGGTTCGTCGCCGGCGGCATCGATCACCGGGAACAGCGAGCGCGCGGTGCGCACCACGGCTTCCTGGCCCTCGACCAGCTTGCGGATCATCTCGGTGGCTTCGGGCACGCCCTCTTCCTCGGCGATCGACGACAGGCGGGCGTACTCCTTGTAGGTACCCGGCGCCGGGTAACCCAGGGCGCGGATACGCTCGGCGATCGAGTCCACCGCCAGCGCCAGCTCGGTGTACTGCGTCTCGAACATCAGGTGCAGCGTGTTGAACATCGGACCCGTGACGTTCCAGTGGAAGTTGTGGGTCTTGAGATAGAGCGTGTAGGTATCCGCCAGCAGCTTGGAAAGGCCTTCGGCGATCTTCTTGCGTTCCTTGTCGGAAATGCCGATGTTCACGCTCATCTCATTCTTCTTTGCCATGATAGGTACGCTCCATTCTGGTGTAGCCACGGTGACTGCCGCGCGCCTGGGCGCGGCACGGCCCGCACATTATGGCATCACCCGTTAAAGGCCGACAAACTCCTGGCCGCATCGAGGAACATCGCGGCCGCGCCCAGCGCGATCACCGCCAGCCCGAATGCCTTGCGCCACAGCTTGCGCTGCAGGCGCGCCGCGTCGGTGCGGCGCAGGCTGTCGTGCGCGTCATGCCGCAACTGCTGCAACTCGCCGACGAACATCCTGAACATGGCCATGATGATTCTCCTTCCGGGTTTTCGCGGTGGCCCCGCCACAGGCGGGACCACCGGATTCACCGTGACGCAATGACTGCGGTTACTTCAGGTTGAGGGCAAGCCTGACGCCTTCGCCATAGGCCGGATCGGCCTTGGTGAAGTGCCCCAGCTGCACCCGCACGATCTCTTCCGGCACGCCTTGCATGGCTGCCGCGATATTCGAGAACAGGCGCTGGCGCTGGCCTTCGTCGAACAGGCGGAAGAGCGCGCCCGGCTGGCTGTAGTAGTCGCTGTCTTCGCGGTGATCGAAGCGGTCGGCCGCACCGCCGAGGGCCAGCGCCGGCTCGGCGGCGCGCTCGCTGGCGGCGTAGGCGCCCTCGCGGTTCGGCTCGTAGTTGAGCTTGCCGCCCCGGTTGCCGTCCACGCGCATCGCGCCGTCGCGATGGTAGGTATTGTGGAACGGGCACCTGGGTGCATTCACCGGAATCTGGCTGTGGTTCACGCCCAGGCGGTAACGCTGCGTGTCGCCGTACGAGAACAGCCGGCCCTGCAGCATCCTGTCAGGCGAAAAGCCGATGCCCGGCACCACGTTGGACGGATTCATCGCCACCTGCTCCACCTCGGCGAAGTAGTTGTCCGGGTTGCGGTTGAGCGCCAGCACGCCGACGTCGATCAGCGGATAGTCCCTGTGCGGCCACACCTTGGTCAGGTCGAACGGGTTGATATGGTACTTGGCCGCATCGCCCTCGGGCATGACCTGCACGCGCACATTCCAGCGCGGGAAGTTGCCCTTTTCGATGTTCTCGAACAGGTCGCGCTGCGCGCTCTCGCGGTCGCCCGCCACCACCTTGGCCGCTTCCTCGTTGGTCCAGTTGGCGATGCCCTGCTGCGACTTGAAGTGGAACTTCACCCAGAAGCGCTCGTTGGCAGCGTTGATGAACGAGAACGTATGCGAGCCGAAGCCGTGGATCTGGCGGTAATTCTGCGGCAGACCGCGGTCGCTCATCAGGATGGTGACCTGATGCAGCGATTCCGGATGGCGCGACCAGAAGTCCCACACCGCGATGGGGTCCCGCAGGTTGGTGCGTGGGTTGCGCTTCTGCGTATGGATGAAGTCGGGAAACTTGAGCGGATCGCGCACGAAGAACACCGGCGTATTGTTGCCCACCACGTCCCAGTTGCCTTCGTCAGTGTAGAACTTGATGGAGAAACCCCGCACATCGCGCTCTGCATCGGCCGCGCCGCGCTCGCCCGCCACCGTGGAAAAGCGGATGAAGATCGGCGTCTCCTTGCCCACGCTGCCAAACACCGAGGCCTTGGTGAAGCGCGTGATGTCATGCGTCACGGTGAACGTACCGTGGGCGCCCGAACCCTTGGCGTGCACACGGCGCTCAGGGATGACTTCACGGTCGAAGTGAGCGAGCTTCTCCAGGAACCACACGTCCTGCAACAGCATCGGGCCGCGCGGGCCGGCGGTCAGCGAATTCTGGTTATCGGCAACGGGAGCGCCGGCGGCAGTGGTAACAATGTCCTTGTCCTTGCTCATCTTGACCTCTTTTCGTGGGGTGGATCGGGGAGTCTGGCCGGAGCGGGCCGTGCGGGCCGTGCGGGCCGCCGGGTTATCTCAATACACCGTGGCGTAACAGGCAAGGCAATCGGCCACGCGGCTTGCCAGCGTGCGCAGGACCTGGCCCGGGGCGGGAATGCTGGGATCGATGCCTTCCATGTACGACTCCTTGTGGGTGACCGGCGCGCAATGCGTCGATGTGGGAAGTCTACGGATAAGCTATCGAATTAGAAATTCAATTATTTCTAACTATGAAATAGCCAATGCCTATTCCATCGCGGCCGATGCCAGCATCGCATGCGGCCAAGTCAACGGCGCGACAGGAGGGGAAGGAAGGGAAAATGAAAATGCCGGCGAGGGCCGGCATACCGGGGGAAATCGTCCCCGGGAACAGTGAGGAAAAGCGGCCAGGCAACCGAATGCCCGGCCAGCCGGCCGCTCAGGCCGCTTTGGCCAGTTCCTTCGCGGCCAGCTTGCTGACACCGGGCAGGTCGCAGGCTGTCACCGCGCGGCGCAGCGCTTCCATGGCCGGCAAGCGGGTGAAGCTCTTGCGCCAGGCCAGCACCACGCGCCGGTCGGGCACGGGCTCGGTGAACGGCACGTAGGCCAGCATGTCGTTCTTGCCGGGCTTGAGGTCGGGTACCGAAGTGCGCGGCAACACCGTGATGCCAACACCACTTGCCACCATATGGCGGATGGTCTCCAGCGAAGAGCCCTCGAAGGTCTTCTGGATCCCGTCGGCCGCCTGCGAGAAGCGCGACAGTTCCGGGCACACGCCCAGCACCTGGTCGCGGAAGCAGTGCCCGCTGCCCAGCAGCAGCATGGTCTGCCGCTTCAGTTCGTCGGGATCGACGTGGCCGGCATCCTCCAGCTGGTGGCCCCGGGGCACCGCGACCACGAAGGGTTCGTCGTACAGCGGCTGCACCATCAGGCCGGAATCGGCAAAGGGCTCGGCCATGATGGCGCAGTCGATCTCGCCCTGCTTGAGCAGCTCGATCAGCTTGACGGTGTAGTTCTCCTGCAGCATCAGCGGCATCTGCGGTACGGTGTGGATCATCTCCTTGACCAGCGCGGGCAGCAGGTAGGGCCCGATCGTGTAGATCACGCCAAGGCGCAGCGGCCCGGCCAGCGGGTCCTTGCCCTGCTTGGCGATCTCGCGGATGGCCATGGTCTGCTCCAGCACCCGCTGGGCCTGCGCGACGATCTGCTCGCCGATCGGCGTCACCGAGACCTCGGAGGTGCCTCGCTCGAAAATCTGCACATTGAGTTCGTCCTCCAGCTTCTTGATGGCTACCGACAGCGTCGGCTGCGATACGAAGCAGGCTTCGGCAGCCCGGCCGAAGTGGCGCTCGCGCGCCACGGCGACGATGTACTTGAGTTCGGTGAGCGTCATGACTTATCAATTCCCGTTAAGCGATAGATTTTACCTTCGATTCCAGGTTCTGTCAGAGATGACGGACAAAGCGGCGAAGGCAAGACTTGCCGGAAACCGGCAATGTGGCGTCTGCGGCCTCCCTTTCTTCAGGCCTTCAGGAAATGCTCCCTGCCGCCGAGCCAGCGCAGCAGATGCGCCTCGACCGCCTCGGGAAAACGCGCCAGCATCATTTCGGCGGCTTCCTGGGCATAGTCGACCAGCCAGGCGTCGGTATTGAGATCGGCGAATCGCAGCATGGCCTCGCCGGACTGGCGCGCGCCGAGGAACTCGCCCGGGCCGCGGATCTGCAGGTCGCGCCGGGCGATCTCGAAGCCGTCGGTGGTCTCGCGCATGGTGGCCAGGCGCTCGCGCCCGGTGGGCGACAGCGGCGCCTGGTACATCAGCAGGCAGACCGATTCCGCGCTGCCCCGCCCCACCCGGCCGCGCAGCTGGTGCAGCTGCGCCAGGCCGAAGCGCTCGGCGTGCTCGATCACCATCAGCGAGGCATTGGGCACGTCCACCCCGACCTCGATGACGGTCGTGGCCACCAGCACCTGCAGGCGGTTGGCCGTGAAATCCTCCATCACGGCGGCCTTCTCCGCCGGCGGCAGGCGCCCGTGCACCAGCCCCACCTTCAGTTCGGGCAAGGCGGCTACCAGGGTTTCATAGGTTTCCACCGCGGTTTGCAGCTGCAGCGCCTCGCTCTCCTCGATCAGCGGGCAGACCCAGTAGACCTGGCGCCCGTCGGCGGCAGCGTGGTGCACGCGCTCGATCACCTCGTCGCGGCGCGCATCGTTGACCAGGCGCGTCACCACCGGGGTACGCCCGGGCGGCAGTTCGTCGATCACCGACACGTCGAGATCGGCGTAGTAGGTCATGGCCAGCGTGCGCGGGATCGGCGTGGCCGACATCATCAGCTGGTGCGGCACGGTCTCGCCCCCCTTTGCCTCCCTGCCCGCCTTGGTCGGCGCGCCCGTGGCATCGGGTTCGGCCTTGCCGCGCAGCGCCAGGCGCTGGGCCACGCCGAAGCGGTGCTGCTCGTCCACCACCGACAAACCCAGGCGCGCGAACCTGATGCTGTCCTGGATCAGCGCATGGGTGCCGATGGCCAGCTTGGCCTCGCCCGACTCGACCAGGGCTGCGGCCTCGCGCTTGGCGCGGGTCTTGAGGCTGCCGGCCAGCCAGACCACCTTGACGCCAAGCGGCTCCAGCCAGGCGGAGAGCTTGCGGTAATGCTGCTCGGCCAGAATTTCGGTGGGCGCCATCAGCGCAGCCTGGTAGCCGGCGTCGATGGCCTGACAGGCCGCCAGCGCAGCCACGATGGTCTTGCCGCTGCCGACGTCGCCCTGCAGCAGCCGGTGCATGGGATGGGGCGCGCCCATGTCCTTTGCAATTTCCTCCACCACGCGCTGCTGCGCGCCGGTCAGCTTGAACGGCAGCGCCGCCAGGAAAGCCGTCAGCAAGCCCCCGGCGCGGCGCGGCATGGGCGGCGCGCTCTTGTCGCGCCGCGCCGCCTGCGAGCGCTTGAGCGAGAGCTGCTGCGCCAGCAGCTCGTCGAGCTTGATGCGCTGCCAGGCCGGATGCGAGCGCTCGATCAGCGCGTGCTCGTCGACCTCCTGGGGGGGCGAGTGCAGCATGCGCAGGCAATCCGGCAGGGGCCGCAGCTTGAGCTGTGCCAGCGGACCTTGCAGCACCGGCAACGGCAGGGTCTCGGGCAGGGGGGTGCGCGACAGCGCCCCACCGATGGCCTTGCGCAAGTAGGTCTGCGGAATGCCGGCGGTGCTGGGGTAGACCGGCGTCAGCCGGTCGGGCAGCGCTTCGCCGGGCGTCACCGCGCGCACCGTGGGATGGACCATCTCCGCGCCGAAGAAGCCGCCGCGCAACTCCCCCCGCACCCGCAGGCAGGCACCTTCCGCCATCTGCTGGGTCTGGCTGCCGTAGAAATTCAGGAATCGC
Organism: Cupriavidus basilensis; assembly: GCF_029335485.1. Classification (GTDB taxonomy): domain Bacteria; phylum Pseudomonadota; class Gammaproteobacteria; order Burkholderiales; family Burkholderiaceae; genus Cupriavidus; species Cupriavidus basilensis_E. The sequence goes on along the minus strand of NZ_JARJLM010000244.1, from coordinate 1,348 downwards.
AGCGTCAGCTCCCCGGTATCGTCGGCAATCTTGACCACCAGCTGGCGGCGCGGACGAAAGCTGACCTCATTGGATGTGACCACGCCCTCGACCTGCACCGACAGCCCCAGGCCGGCGCGCCCGATGGCATCGGCGATGGGCAGCAGCGTGGTCTCGTCCTCATAGCGCATCGGCAGGTGCAGCACCAGGTCGACGTCGCGCTTGAGGCCAAGCTTGTGCAGCCGGGCCATGGCCGACGAGGGCTTGCCGGCGGTGCCGCCCTTGGCCGCGCCTGCCGCCTTCGCCGCGCGGCCCGGCGTTTCCTGCGCGGCCGGGCTGTCGGAGTTATCAGGGAGCGGGGCGGAAGCGGTTCCTGGCATCGGGCGGCGTGGCTACGGATTCGGGGTCGGGGCAAATGCCTGCGGGCAGGCTCGGTTGACGCAATGCCAACCGCAGCGGCGCAAGGCAAGCAGCGCGGGTCGGCGCAAATAGGCGATATCATGCGCGCCCGGGCGGCGCTGCCGCCCCAAGCCTTACAATACCGGATTCGCCGATTGTACCTATGCCGGCCGCGCCACCGCGCGGCCAGTGGCCGTTTTTGCCCCCATCATGCTGACGCTGTCCGATTTCGACTTTGACCTTCCGCCCGAACTGATCGCCCAGACCGCCCTGCCGGAGCGCGGCGCGAGCCGGCTGCTGGTGGTGGAAACGGAGGCACAGGGCGCTGGCGCCACCCGCCTGGCCGACCGCACCTTTGCCGACATCGTCGACTACCTGCGCCCGTCGGACCTGCTGGTGTTCAACGATACGCGCGTCATCAAGGCCCGCTTCTTCGGACATAAGGGCAGCGGCGGCAAGGTCGAGGTGCTGGTCGAGCGGGTGCTGGACAGCCATACCGTGCTGGCCCAGGTGCGTGCCTCCAAGACCCCGCCGACGGGCAGCAAGCTGCGCCTCGCGGATGCCTTCGACGTCGCCGTGGGACCGCGCGTCGACCAGTTCTATACCCTGCGCTTCCCCGAGCCGGCGCTGGACCTGATCGAGCGCCACGGCCGCCTGCCGCTGCCGCCCTACATCACCCACGACCCGGACGCCTTCGACGAAACCCGTTACCAGACCGTCTACGCCCGCGCCCCCGGCGCGGTCGCCGCGCCCACCGCCGGCCTGCATTTCGACGAGGCGCTGTTCGCCCGGCTCGACGCCATGGGCGTGCGCCGCGGCTTCCTGACCCTGCACGTGGGCGCCGGCACCTTCCAGCCGGTGCGCACCGAAAACCTGGCCGAGCACAAGATGCACGCCGAGTGGTACGAGGTGTCCGAGGCGCTGGCCCAGGCCGTGCGCGAGACCCGCGCCGCCGGCGGCCGCGTGATCG
>NZ_JARJLM010000243.1 GCF_029335485.1 Cupriavidus basilensis | reverse complement strand
GCGGGAATGGAGGAGACGATTCAATCTTAGCGGCAATACGGGTTATCCCGCAACGACGCAATTGCCATATGCATATACCGCGACGCAATGGCCGCCGCCCGCCTCCCTCGTTTTATGCGACTGCGTTATAAGACCATGCATTTTTACTCGTTCCTTGAACGTATCAACTTCCCTACAATGACCTCCTCATCTGCCGCCATGCCGGCAGCAACGATGCACACAAACGAATAAGGGGAGCTTTGATGAAAATGGGTTTCGGGATTCGACTGATTGCCGCCGTCCTTGCGCTCGGCGTTATCCAGACCGCCGGCGCCGCCGATCCGGACAAGAAGGAAATCCGCTTCGGCGCCACCGCCGGCCCGTATTCCGACCAGATCCGCTACGGCATCAAACCCCTGCTGGAAAAGAAGGGCTACAAGGTCACCATCATCGAGTTCAGCGATTACGTGCAGCCCAACCTGGCGCTGGCCGATGGCGCCATCGACGCCAATGCCTTCCAGCATGTGGCCTATCTGAAGAAGTTCTCCGGCGACCGCAAGCTGCAATTGTCCGAAGTGATCCAGGTGCCCACCGCCCCCATCGGCATCTATAGCCGCAAGCACAAAGCGCTGACCGAGGTGAAGCCGGGCGCTTCGGTGTCGCTGCCCAACGATCCTTCCAACCTGGCGCGCGCCATCGCCATGCTGCAGCAGATCGGCTGGATCACGCTGAAGACCGGCACCGATCCCATCCGCGCCAGCGAGCGCGATATCGAAGGCAACCCGCACAAGCTCAAGCTGATCCAGCTCGAAGCCGCGCAATTGCCGCGCTCGCTCGACGACGTGGACTACGCCTTCGTCAACGGCAACTTCGCGCTCTCCTCCGGTCTCAAGCTGACCGAAGCGCTGAGCCTGGAGAAGATCCCCGACTACTACATGAACCTGGTCGCCGTGCGCACCGCCGACACCGGCAAGCCCTTCGTCAAGGACATCCGCGAGGCCTACCAGTCGCCGGAATTCAAGGCCACCACGCAGCAGCGTTTCGCGGGCTTCCTGCCGCCGGCCTACCAGCGTTGAGCATTTGAACATTGCGTGTTGAGCGGCGCACCGCCGCTCCCACCCGCTGCGAGCCCTCATGCGGGGCTCTTTTTCATCCGGACCTCAGGGCTCGCGCGCGGGCCGCGCCCAGCGCCAGGGTCTCGGCAACCCAGTTGCTCAACAGCAGGAATGCCAGCATGCCGGTCAGCATGGCGCAGACCATGCCGTTGGCAACCCAAGGCACGCCCAGGCCCAGCGCGAGCTTCTCCATCGCGGACATGCCCAGCGCCATCAGGACCGACATGGCGCCGAACTCCAACGCGATGCGCAACGCCGCCAGCAATGCCGCCCCCGTCCTGCCGCGCCGGGCGCCACGCGGAACACCGCCACGCCGGAAAACGATCAGGGCCAGCATCGCCATCATGGTCACCGGGAACCAGCGCAGGTGGCCAAGCAGCTGGTCCCAGCCGAACCCCGCGGACTGGCCTGCGCCGCACAGGTAGAGAATCGCCTCCGGCGGCACCCGCGAGAAATCCAGCGCCGTCCCCGCGCTGGTCACCACGATGCAGAACAGCATCGTCCCGCGCACGCAACGGTGAAGCCGCCAGGCCGCAGCGGCATACCTGGCGGCGCCACAGGCGATCGCGCTGCAACAGCTCCATACCCAGCTGGTCTGGGCACCATGCACCAGGACGGGCAGATCGCCCGCAGCAAAGCCCAGCAGCGCAAACAGCAGCACGCGCCCGGCCAAGCCGGGCCGGCCCGTCAGCACCAGCCGAAACCCATGCAGCCGGCCGCGTAATTTCGCATCCATGGCATCGCTCCGCGTCACAACAGTCCGCGCCCGTACTACCGGATATAGAAGAGATCGACGACCGCCCGATTGCCGAGAACCAGGCCATCCAATCCGGAGCCACCCCACCCACCACGAATCCGCAAGCCACCAAGCCCTACACGCCAGCCTCCTGCAAGGATCGCTTTCCTTTGGTTACTCTTCTTTACGAGCGGGCGGGTAGAGAGAGATTCATGAATTGGAGTTTGCCTAGTTATAGGTTTTTTATGGGAATGATTTAGGGTTGCAGGGCCTAAAGGCGGAGTGGCGTCGGGCTCTTGGGCACATGGAGGTGTCACTTTTCTTTACTCG
>NZ_JARJLM010000242.1 GCF_029335485.1 Cupriavidus basilensis | reverse complement strand
CCTGGCGAGCCGCAAATCCTGAGCACGAGCGCGCCTGGCTGCGCCTGCAGGCGGTGGGCGACAAGCTGCATGGTGTCCCGCGCGAGGTGGCGCGCGGCACGCTGCTGGCACCGCGCGGCGCGGCGCCGCCGGCCACGCGGCGCAAGGCGCTGGGCCTGCTCGGCCTGCTGGCCCTGGCCGGCGGCAGCGCCTGCCTGGTGCGCGAGACCGAGACCTGGCAGCTGGCCCTGGCGGACCACCACAGCGCCGTGGGCGAACTACGCGACGTGATGCTGCCCGACGGCACCCGCATCCTGCTGAATACCGCCAGCGCCATCGATGTGGACTACGACGACGGCGAGCGCCGCGTGGTGCTGCGCGCCGGCGAGATCCTGGTCAACACCGCGCCCGATCCGGCGCCGGTGTACCGGCCATTCCTGGTACAGACCCGCGAAGGCACGGCACGCGCTTTGGGCACCCGCTTCACGGTACGGCAGCAGGATGGCGCCTCCAGCATCGCCGTGCTGGAAGGCACGGTCATGGTCAAGCCGGCGCAGCCGGGCGCGCGCGAGGTGCGCATCGATGCCGGCCAGCAGACGGCACTGCGATCGGGCGCTGCCTTGCCCCCGCGGCCCGCCGACGAAGACGCGGCAGCCTGGTCGCGCCGCATGCTGGTGGCCGAGCGCATGCGGGTGGCGGATCTGCTCGCCGAGCTGGCACGCTACCGGCCCGGCGTACTGCGTTGCGATGCCGGGGTGGCCGAGATGCGTGTGAGCGGGGTGTTCCCGCTGGCCGACACGGACCGGGCACTTGCCAACCTGACCCTGGGGCTGCCCGTGGCGCTGGTTTACCGCACCCGTTACTGGGTTACGGTGCAGGCTCGCTAGTTAGTGTCCGGAGCCTGGAACGCGTTGCGCATTTCGGTTTCAGGACAGTGGATGCGCAGGCCAGGAGGGGGGCGTGCCCAGGCTGTGCGCGCGGGCGGTTGCTGGTTCTTCGGCGATCCGCGGGGAGCACGAAGGTCGCCTGGCGACCTGGAACGGTCAACCGGTTGGTCGTGGTAGAGTCGATCATCATTCTTTATCGCGTAGCCTTATGTCGCCACCCGTCGAACGTAGACCCGCCGATTCAGCAGACCATCAACAGGGCATGGAAAACGCCGCTGACGCGCACAGTGTGACCATACGGATTCCGGCAATTGTTCCAGCGCAAACCGCTCTGGTGGTCATGCATTATCAGACCGACATCCTGGCGTTGTTTCCATCGGTCGCGCCCGCTTTGCTCTCCAATACGCGCAAGCTGTGCGACGCTGCGCGGGCCAAGGGCGTCAGCGTCTATTTCGCCAAGATCCACTTTAGCCCAGGCTATCCGGAAGTCAGTCCGTTGAACAGGAACGGGCAGGGAATCAAGCAACTTGGTCTTTTCGTCGACGACCGGATCTCGCCGGAACTCGGCCAGCAGGCCACTGAACCGCTCATCATCGCGCATCGTGCCAGCGTGTTCTTCGGTACCGACCTGCAGGTGCGGCTTTCCGCGCAGGGTATCGATACCCTGCTCATGGTGGGCATCGCGTCGACCGGCGTGGTGCTGTCGTCGGTCGCGTACGCGAGCGATGCGGACTTCCGTTTATTCACGGTCAAGGATTGCTGCTACGACCCGGACCAGGTCGTGCACGATCATCTTTTTTCAACGGCGTTCGATTCGCGCACAACGGTGCTTTTGCTTGCTGATGCCTTGCTGTTGCTTGGCTAGCATTCCGCCCTTGCCAACTGCGCCTACTTACGGAAGGCGATACGTCCATGCACAAACCGCTCAATCTGAGACGCGGTCTTGTCTGGCGCAGCATCGCTTCGAAACCGGGCGCATGATAACGCCATGAACTTCGGAAATCGCTCTCGTATCCGTCGCGCCTCGCTTGCCCTGTCACCAGGTAGATACGGTCTCGAAAGTTGCCGTTGCACGATAATCTCGACACACGGCTCCAGCTCGAATGCGGGCAGCAGCAAGGAGGTCAGTGCATCGGATTCGATGGAGCAACGGAGAGCCTGATATTCATGGTCAACGTCCTCGGGGTAAGTCAGAAAGCCCGAGGAAAGGGCCAGAACGGTGGGGGCTGCGAGCGAGGACCTGACCTCCCGGTAAACAGCGATGTTCTGCCTTGCATAGGCCGCGTAACCCCGCGTCGCTATGAACGCGCCAATATTCCCTTCGAATGACATGAAGCGCTCGTCCAGGTCGACGAACTGCCAGCCGAGCCGCTGAGCCAGGACGGGACCGACAGAGGTCTTCCCGGCGCCGCCGGGCCCGACGAGATGAAGAACACTTGTCATTTTTTTACCAAAGCGGCGCGCCAGCATCAATGAACCCGATTCTAGCGCAGGCCGGGATGCCCGGTCCTGGCGGGGAGCGGCCGTCCAATGCCGACCGCCGCTTCCGCGATGACCACTGCTTCTTTCTCAAGATCGGCGTGACTTTCCCCGGATATCGTCGAATTCCCTTTTTTTGCCGCGGCATTGAGGGTTTCGGATTCTCGTTCGGAATACCAGGAGAACCGACACGAAACCCTTGGCATCGAAAAGGATCCCGCTATGCCGTGCAGCCGTACCCCGGCCACAGTGCGCCCGACAGGCGCCCGCTCTTCCACGCTCCGCTCCAGCCCTAAGCCGCCATGCGCGGCCGGGTTCACGCCGATGGCGGCCGCCGCTCCGCGCCTGACCGCGCTGGCCGCCGCCATCGGGCCGGCCTGGGTCGCTGCCCTGGCGTTCGGCCTCG
>NZ_JARJLM010000241.1 GCF_029335485.1 Cupriavidus basilensis | reverse complement strand
GGAGCCGGGCGCATCGCCTGCGCACAGCCCGCCATGATACAGCTTGACCGTCAGGCCACGTCGCGCAGCAGGCTGCGGGCTTCGGTCAACAGCGGATCCTGCGACTGATCCACCACTTCCTGCAACAGTTCGCGCGCGCCTTCCTTGTCGCCGATTTCGATATAGGCCCTGGCCAGGTCGAACTTGATCTGCATGTCGCGGCCGCCATCGACGGCCTCCGCGGACAGCGTGCTGGGCGAAATGCCGCGCGCCGTGTCGAGTCCGCTCTCCGCGCTGGCGCGCGACAGGTCGATCGGCTCGGACAGCTTGCCGTCCCGCAGCATGGTGGGCGCCGGCAGCGGCACGCCATCCCCATGCCTGCCGCCGTCATGCGTATCGGCGAGCTTGACTGCCCCGGAGCCGCTCACGTCAAGCGGATTGAGATCGAGCGAAATGCCTGACATGTCGAAGTCGAGCGGCCGCCCACGCGTCGGCGTATCGAGCGCAGGTACATCCGATGCCGGCACATCCAGGTCGAAGCCGTCGTCCAGGCGGGTCGCCAGCACGGAAGGCTCTGCCCCGATATTGCCGAACATGCGTGCCGCGGACTCCGGGGCCGTGATCGGCGTACCGGCCGCGGGTGCCGGGAAACCATCGAGCGGCAGCGCCAGGTCGGCCAGATCGGGCAGGTCGGCCAGCGCGGCATCGCGCGGCGCCGCCGCCGGATCGTGCGAGGGATCGTGGGTGCGCCACTGATCGCCCGGCAGGGTCGTGGTGTCGCCGGAGGCCGCGTCGGGCGTCACGCTGAGGTACATGGCATTGCCCGGATCAAGGCGCCGCCCCATGTCTGCCGCCTGTGCCCACTCCGCCCCCTGTCCACCCGTCTGGGCGAACATTTCTTCTGCAATCACGCGAAAACCTTCCACATCCTGACGATTGTTGTAAATCTCCATGAGCTTCAGGCGGATCGCCTGGCGCCCAGGGTTTTGCTGCAAGGCTTCGCGCAGGATTTCCTCGGCCTGCACATCGCGCCCATAGGCGATATAGACATCGGCCTCGGCGATCGGATCGACCTCGTTGGCTTCCGGGGTATTGTTGCCAATCCGGAAATCGGCCCCGAACACGCTGTGCTGCGAGGTGTCGACGCTTTGCCCGCCCGCCGTGCCGAACAGCGAATTGCCGCCGGCCATCACGGTGCTTTCCTGCGACAGGATGCTGTCCTGGAAGCCGGCGCTCTCGCTGGCCTTCTGCTGCCGGCGACGGCGATAGATGGCGTAGCCGCCTAATAGCGCAATCAGCAGGCCGCCACCGGGCAGCAGCATCGGGTTGGCCTGCAGATCCTCCAGGAAGGACGGCTGCGCCACCGGCTGGGGTTGCGTCACCAGCGGCGCGCGCTTGGCCGCGGGCGCTGAAGCAGCAGCGGGCCTGGCGGCGGTAACGGCGGTATCCGCGCTCG
>NZ_JARJLM010000240.1 GCF_029335485.1 Cupriavidus basilensis | reverse complement strand
CAGCCAGATCTGGTGCAGCCAGATGCCCAACGCCGACACCAGGAAGCCACCGCTGAAGCAGCACACCGCCGTGAACATGGTGCGGCGCGGCCCGACCTTCTCCAGCCACTTGCCGGCAAAGGCGGCCGAGATGCCGAGGAAGAAGATCGCCAGCGAGAACACCCAGCCCAGCGTGGTCAGTTGCCAGTCGCCCGGGGCGGACTGCGTGACGCCGATGATCCGGGTCAGCGGCTCGTTGAAAACTGAGAAGGCATAGGCCTGGCCGATGCACAGGTGCACCGCCAGCGCGGCAGGCGGCACCATCCAGCGGTTGAAGCCCGGGCCGGCGATGATGGCCTCCTTGGAGAAGGCCGAGGGGCGCGGCGATAGCCGGGACGGCGGCGCATGTTGGGACCGCTGCTGCGAGGATTGCGACGGCGTTTGCGCTTGCGCGGGATATGACATGAAGTTGTCTCCTACCTGGAAGTGGCAGCCTCTTTTTGCGCGTGGTGCGATGGGCTGGAGTGCATCGTTCAGCAAGACCTGTGCCCATGGCGGATTCCGTTTGCCGTCAATGGTTTGCAGTGCGCTGACGGTGCCGCCAGGATAAGCCGTGGACAAAATGTCCTGCCGGCGGCCCCTCGCCTGGGCCAAACTGTCCATCTGCGGCCGCGATTTCCGCGGCTGGCTCGGTTTACTCCCAATACTGGCGGATGGTGCACTGTCGTTAGACTCTCCTCTTGCCCCCGCAACAACTAAAGTGATGAGCGAACGACAAAGCAACGCAGCCGAACCAGACAACTGGCAGCGCCGCGCGATCCTGGTGGTGGACGACGAGGCCGGCATGGGTTCGTTCCTGTCCCGCGCGCTGGAAGCCAAGGTGGACAGCGTGGTGACGGCCGACAGCGCCGAAGCGGGCGCCGCGCTGCTGGAGCAACGCCATTTCGACCTGATCCTGCTCGATGTGGCGCTGCCCGGCATCAGCGGGGTGGAGTGGCTCAAGGCACTGCGCGCGGCCGGCAACCCGGCCGATGTGATCCTGATGACCGCCTTCGCTGACATGGACACGGCGATCGCCGCACTACGCTCGGGCGCAGCGGACTTTATCGTCAAGCCGTTCCGCGTCGACCAGATGCTCAATGCCATCCAGCGCTGCTTCGACCGGACCCGGCTCGCGCGCGAGAACTACCTGCTGCGCCGCGAGCTGGACAAGTACACTATCCACAAACACTTCATCGGCGAGTCGGAAGCCATGAAGAAGGTCATGGCCCTGGTCGCGCGTGTGGCGCCGATGCCGTCGACGGTACTGGTGACGGGCGAGTCCGGCACCGGCAAGGAAGTGGTGGCGCGCGAGCTGCACCGGCTCAGCGGGCGGCAGGGCCAGTTCGTGCCGCTGAATTGCGGCGCGATGGCGCCCGACATCATCGAAAGCGAATTGTTCGGCCACGCCAAGGGTGCCTTCACCGGCGCGGCCGGGGCGCGTCACGGCCTGTTCCTCTATGCCGACGGCGGCACGCTGTTCCTGGACGAGATCTCGGAGCTGCCGTTGCCGATGCAGGCCAAGCTGTTGCGGGTGATTGAAGACCGGCGCATCCGGCCGCTCGGCAGCGAGCGCGAGATTGCCGTGGACGTGCGCATCGTCGCCGCCGGCAACCGCAACCTGGCCAACGAGGTTGCCGCCGGGCGCTTCCGGCAGGACCTGTACTACCGGCTCGACGTAGTGTCCGTCGCCATCCCGCCGTTGCGCACGCGGCCGGAAGACATCGTGCCGCTGGCCGAGCATTTCTCGGAACAGTTGTCCGCGCAGCTCGGACTGCCCCCAGTGCCGCAGTCGCCTTCATTGATCCGGCTGCTCAAGGGCTATGACTGGCCAGGCAATGCGCGCGAGCTGCGCAACCTGGTGGAGCGGGCATTGATCCTGGGCGAATACCCGGTCGAGTTGCTGGCGCAGCATGCCGATCCGGCGCAGGCCGGCCTGCCGGAAGAGGCCTGCGAGGACGCAGCCACGCCGGCCGACGACGCCACGTTGCTGGAGGCGGTGGAGCGGCGGCACATCCTGCAAGTGCTGGCGGCGGAGGGCGGCAACCGGGTGGAAGCAGCGCGCCGGCTGGGCATCTCGCGCCGCACCCTGGACCGGAAATGCCTGCAGTGGGGCCTGCGTCCTTGAGCCCGGCCGCGCTGCTGCGCCGCTATCGCGCCTCGCTGCGCGCCAAGCTTGTATCGATCGTGGTCGCGCCCCTGCTGGTGGCGCTGATGGCGCTCCTGTTGATCATGGGATTGTGGGGCAACCGCGCGTTCCAGGCGTTGCTGGCATACAAGGTCAACAGCGACCTGCTGGTCGCCCACGAGTACTTCGAGCATATGGTGGGTGGCGTGGGCGACCGTGTCCTGCAGGAGGCAAGGTCGTATGCGCTGGTGGACGGACTTGGCCGCCGCGACGCCTTGCCCGGCATCCTGGCCGACGCGCGGCGCACGCACGGGCTCGATTTCCTGCAGTTGCTCGACCCGCGAGGGCGGCTGCTTGCCGCTGCGCCAGCCGGCGCAGCAGGGGCCGACTATGCCGCCTGGCGCGTGGTGGCTAGTGCCGCGGCTGGCCGCGCGGACGCCGCCACGGACGTCTGGTCTGCCACGCAACTGGCCGCCGTTTCCGGCGAGCTTGCCCGGCGTGCACAGGTGGCGCTACGCCCCACCGTCAACGCAGCGGCGACCGACAGGACCCAGGAAACCCGCGGCATGGTGGTGCACGCGGCGGCACCGGTATTCGATGAAGCGGGCAAACTGGTGGCGATCCTGCACGGCGGCACACTGCTGAATAACAACCTTGGCTTTATCGACACGATCAACGCGCTGGTCTACCAGCCGGAATCCCTGCCTCGTGGCAGCCAGGGCACGGCGACCCTGTTCATGGACGACACGCGCATTGCCACCAATGTGCGGCTGTTCCATGGCGAGCGGGCGCTGGGCACGCGGGTCTCGCGCGAGGTGCGCGACAAGGTGCTGCTGCGCGGCGAGAAATGGCTGGACCTGGCCTTCGTCGTCAGCGACAGGTACATGAGCGCCTACGAGCCGATCGCCGACAGCCGCGGCCAGCGCATCGGCATGCTGTACGTGGGCTACCTGGCCAGGCCGATCAGCCAGGCCAAAGACCTGGCGCTGGGCGTGCTGGTGGGCTTGTTCCTGCTGCTGGCCGTGGCCGGGGCGCTGTTTTCGCTGCTATGGGCCAGGCGCGTGTTCGCGCCGATGGCACGGATGGTCGGCACCATGCGCGCGCTCAAGGCCGGCGATACGGAGGCACGGGTAGGCCCGGTGGGCAGCGAAGACGAACTGGGCCAGCTTGCCGGCCAGTTCGACCAGCTGCTGTCGGACCTGCAGCAGCGAAATGCCCAGCTCAAGGACTGGGCGGACTCACTCGATCGCAAGGTGGCCGAACGCACCCGCGAGCTGGAGGAATCCAACGCCGTCTTGCGGGCGGCCCGGCAGCAGCTGATCACGTCGGAAAAGCTCGCCGTCGCCGGGCAGCTTACCGCCGGCGTGGCGCATGAAGTCAACAATCCGATTGCCGTGATCCAGGGCAACCTGGACGTGGCACGCGAGATCCTGGGCCCGGCTGCGGAACCGGTCCGGCATGAACTGCGGCTGATCGACGAACAGGTCCGCCGTATTCAGCTGCTGACCAACCGGCTCCTGCAGTTTGTCCGGCCAGAAGCCTACGCCGGCAGTATCGAGAACCTGGATGTGGGCGAGGTCTCGGCAGGCTGCGTCGAACTGGTCCAGCACATGCTGAAGGGCGCCGCGATCCGGGTCGAACTGGACTGCCAGGCCACGCGGCAGGTGCGCATCAGCCGCAGCGAACTGCAGCAGGTGGTGGTCAACTTGCTGACCAATGCCATCCACGCCATGCCCGGGGGCGGCACGCTCACGCTGGGTACGCGCGATTGGGACGGGCGGGGCGTGACGCTTTATGTGCGCGACACCGGCCAGGGCATCGGGGAAGAAGACCTGCCCAACCTGTTCAACCCGTTCTTCACCACCAAGAAGCAGATGGGAACCGGGTTGGGTTTGTCGATCAGTTATGCGCTGGTGGAGCGGTATGGCGGCCGCATCACGGTGGAAAGCACGCTGGGGCAGGGCGCCGAATTCATCATGTGGCTGCGCGACGACGGGCTCCCGACGCAGTCAGAGGCAGGCGGCGAAGTGTGATGACGTGGCATGCGGCAGCGCCTTGCCGCTCGGCAGTTTGAGTGCCCGCTTTGGGTTGCGGTATCGGCCTCTCGACTCGAGAAAGGTCACCGCAGGCGGCCGTTCACGGCCAGAAGCAATCAATCGCATTCGACCAGCCCGTGACGCGCACCGCTCAAGCCAGGCACGCCATGCAGCACTATCGCTGTTCTTAGATAGGCCGTGCACTTTGCGCGCGTGTTCGATGCAGCTCCTGCGTTCAACTGGAGTCCCGTCACTGCCTCGAGTACCGCGCGCTTGAGCAGACGGTCTATTGGCGTGCAACGCGGCGCCAGTACAGTGTCGCCGCCAATACGCCCACCCACGCGATCGACACGCCGTAGTTGATGCGCTGATACAAGCCGAACGGACCGCCAGTTCCTGCGGTCTGGGCCATCAGCGGTAATGTCAACAAACAAAAGAGCGTTGTAACGGCCGACAGTGCACTGAGCCAACCAAGACCGAGCGCACGCTTTCCCAGCACGATCCACAGCGTATTGGCACTCAGTAATGACAATGCCATGACAAGGCCAGCCAAATTGTGGATCTGCTGGGACGACGACACGGCGTCCAGACGACATCCAGCATCGCAAGTCCACATCCCCGTCGCGACATTTCCCAAGCCGTGAATCAGTAGCAACACGGCGCTCACGCGGGCAAGCCGGTTCTCCGTAAATGTGCGCCATACGGCGCATCCGAACGAGACGAACCAGAACGCCAACGGGAAATTGTTGATCAGGGGCGACCACCGATGCGTCGGTGCACCCACGGCGCCAAGCTCGCTCATCGCTTGCCTGACGTGACTGTAGCCAGGGTAGTACAGCGACACGAGCGTGACGCCTGTCGCCAGCCAGAGCGGCGCCAACATGCCTGACAAATAACCGAAACGGGTCCAGCGGGATTGTGAACGAACTACTGTCATTTCAACTGTCGATAAGCCAACGAGCGCAGGAAGGACTCTCCCTCCTGCCAAATTGTGGGCCGGCATCGTTAAGGGCCGGCTCGTGACATTCAAGCCTCGCGCGGCGGCGCGAGGAATTTTCCGCCGATCGCCCACTCCGAGGCCAGCACGTCCGGGAAGACGACGTGGACGCTGTCGGGTGTACATTCGCAAGACGTCGTCATGGCTTGGGTGATCGCGTCGGCCACCTCCTGCTTTTGGGAGCGCGAGACACCATCGGCAGCCAGTCCACACTAAGCACGTAGTCCATCGCCGGGATCATGTCGAGATAGCCTGCGCTTGACAGGTCGCGCACCGTGTCAATAAATCCTTCCAACGGCCCAAGGGCGGCCCATACGCCTTTGCTGTACCGGTCGTTCCACGATTGAAACGCGAAATCGTGCGTGGTCACGAGCGTGCCGATTCGGTCAAACATGTCTTTTCCTTCGTTAAACCTTATCAGTTCGTTTCAGCGCCTCGATGGCCGCGATGCAGTCAGGGTCGCCGCAATCAGCCAAGCAATTCAGGCAATCTCCGCCACAGTCAGCACTCAGTGGATCGTTCGCGTTCTCCAGTGGCCTTCCGCACATCTGGCAACTGCGGCCGAGCGGTTCGCCGGGTTGTTGAGCGGGCTCCATCGCTATTCCTTCGGCCTAAACGTAATCGTGAAATCTGTCCGTTGGCCTTTCGGTGGCACGGGCAAAGGCGATGCATTTCTGATGGCACGAAGGACGGTGGAATTCCAGACGGGATTGTCACTGACTTCCTCTGTGCGGACCTGCAACACATTTCCTTCGCTGTCGATGAAGACCCGAACAACAACCTTTGGGTTCCTTTCTAAGTCTTCCAGTGCGCCTCCATAGGCTATAAAGGGACGGACTTGATCGCGGACGGCACTAGCGAAGTCTTCAATAGTGCCTGGAGCTACCGTACCGGCTGATGCCCCGGCGACCAGAGATTGCAGTCTTGCAAGAGCTGCCCTGCGATCATCTAGCGTCTGCCGAGGCGGGCTCGACGCGCTCTCGATTGTCAGATCATCTCCCTTCTTACTCGTTTGGGTCGAATCGAGTGCAAATGCTATTGGTTGAATCGCGGTTACCTTGTGCAACTTCCCGTCGGCGGTCTGGTAGGGGCGGCATCTCATGCTTAGCACGGCGAACTGTGCTGCCTTATCCAGCGATGCGAATCCAGAAGATCTGCGAATGCCCGCAAAACGCACCAAGCCACTTTCATCGGCGAGCAATCGAACCAATACTGTGCCAGACTGATTTTGGCGCCGAGCGGCAGCGGGATAAGTAACCCTCGGTAGGGTGCATGCGAGGTCGGTCAAGTTGACCTCGGCGACATGTCTTACGCCTGGGACTGGCTCAAGGGCGGCCTTGCATTCCGGTGAGTCTGCCTTGAATTGGCCTTTAGCGATCTCGGCATACTTCTGGATGGTCAGGCGATCTAAAAGCTTGAGGCCAAGTGGGGTGTTAAAGAACTGTCTTTCCGCATCCAAGTCTGCTTCCGTTCTAGACGAGACCGGCGACAGATTCCGTTGCCGATCCGCATAGCGCTGACCGGGCCCGCTTCCTAGAAAGTCCAAGGCCTCTTGAAATTCGGAGGCAGAAAAGTCCGACGCGACTACGCCGGCCAGCTTCTTGCCCAATGCCGATGGCGCCATCCACGCCGCACAGGGCAGCGCATCATCAGTGCGGCCCCAATCAGCCAGTAGTTGCTGCCGAACTTTGTCAGCGATGAATACTTGCGCAATTTCGGCCGTATTGGGTTGCGCCAAGACGTAAGTGGGGAAAATCGCGATCAGCGAATGAAGTACCGTCTTCGCCACGGCGCTAGCGAATTTCATGGACAATTTTCACGTTGAGCGAGAGTGCCACTATTTTCACATTTTTATTTCTGCTCGCGAGCCTGCTGATTCAAGTCATTGACGGCGCGGTGCGACAGTAGCACATGCAGGTCGGTGTCACCGAGAAGAATGTAGTCGTCGGCCACCTCAGTGCAACCAGCATCACGAAGCAACTGGATGGCCGCTTGAGAGAGTTTCGCCACTGCTTTTCCTTGTTGTCACAGGTACGACGCCAGGGCGTTCCTTAGATCCTGCTCCGCGAGATCTCCCGCATCCTTTCCCTCCGGCAGGTACACCACCTGGTTGGCGAACTTGGCCAGCTTCCGGCCGGCAGCATCTCCGTCGCACACGGCAACTGTGAGCTGCGGCAAGCAGGCGAGCCACTGACGCAGCGGCTTTGGATCACTGCCAAGCGTCGCGACGCACGAGAGTCCCAGGGAATGCAGCTTGCATGCGTCGAAGACACCCTCGCAAAGGAACAGAGGACTCCCAGCCTGCGCGGTTTCCAACCCCCAGACAGCCAACTCCGGTGTCCGTGCCCCATAGCGCGAGACGAACGTGAAGTAGCGTTGCTCGCGCGGATCTCCATCGTGAGCCTTCGGCCGATCCGGGCGGTAGGTCTGATAGCCGACCATTTGCCCCGACAGATTCCACAGAGCAAACGTCACGCTATCATCAGAGACAAACACGCCTCTGTAGCGTGCTGGGTCGAGCCCGCGCGCCGCCAAGTGCGTCCTCATTGCTTCCATGACGTCCTCCGTCTTTTTCCTAATCGCAGATAGCGATGATCTGGTTTAGCTGCTCACACGCCGCAGAGAAAACGTCTGCCGGAACTTGCTTCCACGGGTGAGCCTTCGCTCCACGGGCACGCCAGTCAAACGATTTTGGCTGGTGCGCGAGCACGTAGCTCGCCAGATTTTTCGGCCCCTTGAACTTGATCGCAAACGGATTGGTGTCGTTGAACTCGGCAGTCGTCATCGGGAGCCCAATCACAATGCCGGTCCGCTCGTTGAATGCCTTTGGCGACAGGACCAGCATGGGGTGCAGGTCCTTCATCTCACGACCCACTTGGGGGTTGCAATCGATCCAAATGATGTCGCGACGATCCGGCACCCATGAAGCTCCCGCCATCAGAACACCTCCGCACCGATACGGCCGGTAGCCATTGCTTCGCCGCCGTGCCTGGCCGGATCAAACAGCGCTAGCTTCTCGGTCAGCGTCAGTTTGCGCGGGCCAACTGGCTTAACGGTCACACCGACCTCATCGGTTGTGACCTGGACTTCCTGCCCGACCTCAAAATGTGCGGCCCGAGCAACCGCAGCAGGGATGCGAACCGCCAGGCTATTGCCCCACTGCTGGAGCGTGAGCGTTGCTGTCTTTGCCATGATGCAAACCTCCTGAATTCGTAGAAACCAGTTTAGACGAATCGCCCTTGGGTTTCAACATGTTTATACGCGCCCATGCGCAGAAGCGGGCGCGGGCTGACGGCCATGGCCAGGCTGCTATACGCAGGATCAGCGCACGCCTCCCCCTCAAAACATCGGCGGTGGCGGGTCGTGCTTTAGCGATCGCGCCCCCTTGCAAGTAGGGCGCGCACGCCTTCGGCGCCGCCAAGCAGAAGAATGGATTCGACGGCTTCGCCAGCAGCTTCGAAGTCGCGCTTGGTGACTTCGAGGTATGGGGAAACATGGTCGAGCTGTGAATGTCCAAGTAGCAATTGAACGGTGTCGAGGGAATGCCCCTGCGCGAGTAGCTTGCTGGCAAACGTCCGCCTTCCGGAATGGCTGCTGTAGCCCTTGCCGAGCCCTGCGGCGCGATAAAGGCCCGTCACATAGGTTTGCAGGCTGTCGGCGGCCAAGCAATAGACTTGCTCGTCGGCATCGTTGATTCGGCGCTTGATGCTCAGCTCGTAGGGGCCGCCCTTCTGCGTGAGGATAAGACACGTTCGGGGCATCGGACCACGATACATGCGACGGTCCAACGCCGTGCCCTTGTCGCGCCCCCATCGCCATTCGATATAGCGTTCCAGGGCGGCAACCGTTTTGGGATGGGTCAGATAAACGCACCGCTGACGGCAGCCTTTGGTGATCGCGGCCCTCAGGCTCACCTCATCTCGAATCTTGCCCGAAGGTAGCAAAACATCGGCTACTTCGATTCGGGCTATCTCCGATACTCGCATGCCACAGGTAAAGCCAAGAAGCAGTATGAGCACGTCGCGCTCCGGGTGCCGGTTGGTGGCCTCGATGACGCGGAGCAGGTGGCGGATTTGGGGAGGCTTGAGGGTCTTTGCGCGTTTGATTTCCATGGTTCCTCCGATCTCGGAATACGCTCGATTTCGAGCTGCGTTACGAGAGAGAAACGGCCAGCGCTCCTTTCCATGATAAACCGGCTTGTTTCCTGACTTCCTAGGAAAAACAGGAAATCTGGATACCCCTTACCGGTTTTGTCGATAGGTAAGTCAAAGCACTCGTTTCGCTAAGACGGCGCGCAGGTGCTCGCCCGCCTGTTACGGCCCCCTGCTGCCGTACGACCACGATTTGAGCCGCATAGCGATAGTGGGCATCCAACTTGCCTGCTAATGCCTGCTAGCGGTCCCCGTTGGCGGGCACGCACTTGAGCAAATGCGTGTCTGCGCAGAACCGCGGGCTCTTCTGGACTTCTCGTCCATCCCTTCAAAACTGGTAGGGACTATCGGCTACCTGGCAGCGGCATCGGCAACCGTGGTGCGTTGACAGGAGCGCATCATGGTCTGACTTCAGACAGGAACGCGAAGACCAGTGGCTACGGAATATGCGGCCGAAGTGGTGCAATCCATTGAGGACGAGAAGGGGGACGCTGCTGCGTCTTGGTCGCCGCTCCGTTCACTGTGGCGCGGGGCCGGTGGTGCCGCGGCGCGCCAGGCTCACCGGTAGCTCCGTTCGGCCTGGAATGGTGCCGTCCTGCGACCAGTCCAGCAGCGCGTGCGCGGCGAGCTCGCCAAGCTGACGGGTATGCAGGGAGATGGTGGTCAGCCCCGGCGCGATTTCGGCGGCGATCGGCAGGTCGTCGCAGCCGATGACCGATAGATCGTCGGGGACCCGTATGCCGAGTGAGGCGGCTTCAAAGAGGCATCCGAGCGCGAGTACGTCATTGCCGCAGAAGATAGCAGTGGGGCGCTCTGCGCCAACGCTCATCAGACGCTGCAACCCGGCCCGTCCGCCCGCGAAACCGTAGGGCTGCTCACAGATCGCGCCTGGCTGAGGAGCCAGGCCGTGTGCCTTCAACGTGTTGACGAAGCCCTCCACGCGTTGGCGTGCGCGGTCATTATGCCGTGTGATGCCGGAGATCATGCCGAAGCGGCGGTGGCCGAGCTCAAGCAGGTGGCGCGCGGCCATCGCGCCAATCTCGAAGTTGTCGAAGCCGATGCAAGGGTAGTCGTTGGACAGCGACCACGTCAGCAGGGCATGGATCCCGCTCTTTTCCAGAATCGAGAACGTTTCATGCGCATGCTCGCTGCCCACCAGCACCAAGGCGTCCACCGCGCGCTCCGATAAGGCGCGAACCACGGCGATCTCGCTTTTCAGGTTGTAGTTGTGGGTGGCCAAGAGCAACTGGTACCCGTGCTCGGCCAGGGTCGTCTGAAGACCTTGGATTGCATTTGAAAATATGGCGTTATCCAAAGTGGGTACCACCGCCCCGACCGTGCGCGAGCGCCCGGAGGCGAGCGTGCGTGCGGACGCGTCCGGTACATAGCCCAGCGCCGCAATGGCCGACTGGACCCGCTCAAGGGTCTTCTCCCGCACCACCGCGGGTGAGGAAAGGGCACGCGAGACGGTCGCCATCGATACGCCCGCGAGTTTCGCCACATCTTCTAACCTTGCACGCCGCACAGCCTCTGCTCCGTCTGTCGAATGGCGTCATTGTCTCCGATCTTCCCGCGCGCGGGTCGGGTGAATGGTGCGACGCAACATAGCGTTCCCGCTCAAACCACAGGAAAACCCTAGCTTGCATCGACTGGCCGGTGCACTATTCTTACGCATGAAAGCGCTTACATTCAATTTGAAGTGACATTGGATCGGAAGAGATTATGTGCTTTATCAGTGCATGAAATGCCGTTTCAATCATGATGATCAAGATTTGATAGCGCTTGCATATTTGACACCAACCTGCACTAGGGAAATCATGATCTACCTGAAGAAAGCCAACAAAACGCCGGAGACCGAAACGGCAACTGCCCAGCAAGTCGTGACGGAGATGTTGGCTCAGATCCGGACGCGCGGCGACGATGCCGTTCGCCAGTACGCCAGGGATTTGGATGGCTGGAGCGGCGACTTCATCCTTACGCCGGAGCAGATCCGGCGGCAAACCGCCGAGGTGCCGGCCGCGGTACGTGCCGACATCGACTTCGCCATCAAGCAGGTGCACGACTTCGCCATGGCGCAGCGCGAGTCGCTGCGCGAGTTTTCCGTGGAGCTGCATCCCGGCGTGACGGCGGGGCAGCGGGTGATTCCCGTCAATGTGGTTGGCTGTTACGCGCCAGCCGGGCGCTATGCGCATATCGCGTCGGCCTATATGGGCGTGGCCACGGCCAAAGCCGCGGGTGTGAAGACGGTGGTCGCGTGCTCCAGCCCGTTCCGGGGCCAGGGCATGCACCCCCACGTGCTCTATGCCTTTCAGGCGGCCGGCGCGGACGTGATCATGACGCTGGGCGGCGTGCAGGCCATTGCCTCGATGGCCTACGGGCTGTTCACCGGCAAGCCGGCCGATGTGGTGGTGGGGCCGGGCAACAAGTTCGTGGCGGAGGCCAAGCGAGCCCTGTTCGGCCAGGTTGGCATCGATGTGTTCGCTGGACCGTCGGAGGTGGCGGTGATCGCCGACGACAGTGCCGATCCCCGCATCGTTGCCAGCGACCTGGTCGGGCAGGCCGAGCACGGGCACGAGTCGCCGGCCTGGCTGTTCACGACTTCCCGCCAGTTGGCCGAGCGTGTCATAGCCCTGGTCCCCGAGCTGATCGCTGACCTGCCGCCCACGGCACGTGACGCGGCAGCGGCGGCCTGGCGCGACTACGGCGAAGTGATCCTGTGCGATAGCCGCGAAGAGGTGGTGGAGGTGTCCGACCGATATGCTTCCGAGCACCTGGAGGTACATGCCGACGACCTGGATTGGTGGCTCGCGCGGCTGACCTGCTACGGCTCGCTCTTCCTGGGCGAGGAAACCACGGTGGCTTTTGGCGACAAGACCAGCGGGCCTAACCACGTGCTGCCCACCAAGGGCGCGGCGCGTTACTCGGGCGGGCTGTCGGTACACAAGTTCATGAAGACGCTGACCTGGCAGAAGATGACACGCGAAGCCGCACAGCAGATCGGGCAAGTGACCGCGCGCATTTCCCGGCTGGAAGGCATGGAGGCGCATGCGCGTACCGCCGACGACCGGCTGGCCAAGTATTTCCCTGCCGAGCGCTTCGAAACCGGTGTTCCGGTCGAGGTTTGACAATGCCATATCCAACTATCACTTCGGCCGCCTTGCCGCCAGGGCTGGTACCGGATCTGCGAGGGCGGCAAGCCCTGGTGACTGGCGGCAGTTCCGGCATAGGCGAGGCCATCGCCACCGCGCTGGGGCTGGCCGGCGCGCGCGTGGTGCTGACCGCCCGGCGGCAGGGCCAGCTTGACGAAGCGGCGGCCCGGCTGGATGCACTGGGCATCACGGCCGAAACAGTGGCCGGCGATATGTCCGACCTCGACGCGCTGCCGGCGTTGTCGGAGGCTATCCTGCAGCGCTTCGGTGCCATCGATATCCTCGTCAACGCGGCGGGCATGAACCTGCGCGAGCCTTTCGGGGCGGTGACGCCGGCCAGTTGGCGCCTGCAACTGGATACGCACGTCGGCGCGCCCTTCTTCCTCACGCAGGGCCTGGCGCCCGCCATGCAGGCCCGCGGCTGGGGCCGCATCCTGAATATCGCGTCGCTCCAATCCCATCGGGCCTTCGCCAACAGCGCGCCGTACGGCGCCGCCAAAGGTGCGATCGTCCAGTTGACCCGCGCCATGGCCGAGCAGTGGTCGCCGCACGGCATCACCTGCAACGCAATCGGTCCGGGCTTCTTCCCGACGGCGCTGACCGGCCCGGTATTTGCCGACACCGAGCTAGCCGGCTATCACGCGGCGCGCACCTGCATGGGCCGCAACGGCGAACTGAAGGACCTGCACGGGCTGGCGGCCTTCCTCGCCAGCGATATGGCGGCCTACATCACCGGCCAGACCTTCATGGTGGATGGAGGCTACACGGCAAGGTAAACACGCAGACCATGGCGCCAGAAGTGCAGTCGCGCTTGCGCGCGGCGGCCGCCATGCCCTCTACATAAAAATACAAGGCAGGAGACAGGATCATGGATTCGACAGCGAGCAGAGGTGCGCCAGCGCACAAGCTGCGCAAGGTAGTCACATCGAGCACGATCGGCGCGATGGTGGAGTGGTACGATTTTTTCCTGTACGGCGTGGTCGCCGGACTGGTCTTCAACAAGCTGTATTTCCCCTCGGACGATCCTGTCGTGGGCACGCTGCTGGCCTATGCGACCTTCGCCGCGGGCTTTGTGGCACGTCCGCTCGGCGGCGTCATCTTCGGCCACTTCGGCGACACGCTGGGCCGCAAGCGTATGCTGGTCCTCACGCTGATGATCATGGGCGTGGCCACCACCGCCATCGGCCTGATTCCCACCTACGACCAGATCGGCGTCTGGGCGCCCATTTTGCTGCTGGTGTGCCGGCTGGCGCAGGGGATCGGCCTGGGCGGGGAGTGGGGCGGGGCGGTGCTGATGACCTTCGAGAGCGCGCCCAGCCATCGGCGCGGCTTCTTCGCAAGCCTGCCGCAGACCGGGATGTCGCTCGGTCTGGTGCTCGCCAGCGGCGTGATCGCCACCCTGTCTCTGCTGTTGTCGGACAAGGATTTCCTGGCCTGGGGCTGGCGCGTTGCCTTCCTGCTCAGCGCCGTGATGGTGGGCATCGGCTCCTATATGCGCTCGCATGTGGATGAGTCGCCCGAGTTTGCGCAGGCAAAGACGCGCGGCAAGCAGGCCCAGGGGCTGCCCTTCATGGCCATGCTGCGCCGCTATCCCCGCGTGGTGCTGGCCTGCATGGGCGCGCGCTTTATCGATGGCGTGTTCTTCAATGTATTCGGTGTCTATTCCCTGTCCTACCTGACCCAGACGCTGCAACTGTCGCGCAACCATGCTTTGCTGGGGGTGCTGATCGGCGCCGCCGTGATGACGTTCTTCATCCCGCTGTGGGGTGCGGTTTCGGATCGCGTGGGTCGTCCTCTGGTCTATGGCACAGGCGCGTTGCTGGCGGGCTTGTCGGCCTTTCCGGCGTTCTGGTTGATGGAGCACAGCAACGGGAATATCGCGCTGGTATGGGCCGCCATCATCATTCCCTTTGGCATCTTTCACGCCGCGGTGTTCGGCACCATGTCCTCGATGTTCTCCGAGGTGTTCGACGCCAGTGTGCGCTACACCGGGATTTCCTTCGTCTATCAGTTCGCCGGCGTGTTCGCCGGCGGCCTGACCCCGATCATTGCCACCTGGCTCAACGCCAAGGCTGGTGGGCAGCCCTGGTACCTGTGCATGTACGTGCTGGCGATCGGCCTCATGAGCGCGGCCTGCACCGCCTGGATTGCCGCCCACCGCGCCCGCGCGAGCGCGTTCACGCCTGCCAAGCTGGACGCCTGATGCACAACGCACGCATATCACTATTTCAGGAAGGAAACAGATGAAAGCGCTTGTCTACACCGAACCGAACCGCGTCGAGCTGCAGGAGCGCGAGATGCCGACATTGGTTGCCGGGGAGGCCGTGCTGCGGATCGATGCCACCGGCATCTGCGGGTCCGACATGCACGCCTACCATGGCCACGATCCGCGCCGCCAGCCGGGACTGGTGCTCGGGCACGAGTTTGCTGGAACCGTTGTGTCCTCCGCCGACGAGCGTGCGTTGCCGATTGGCACGCGCGTCACCGCGAACCCGCTGATTACCTGCGGCCATTGCGACTACTGCCTGCAGGGCCGCGACAACCTGTGCTCCAACCGCACCATGGTGGGCATGACCCGGCCCGGCTCATTCTCCGAATTCCTGTCGATACCGCTGGCCTGCGCGATTCCCCTGCCGGGCAGCCTGTCCAGCATCCACGCGGCCCTGACAGAGCCGGCGGCCACCGCGCTGCACGCGGTCAACCTGTCGATGCGCGCAATGGTCAGGCCGGTGCCGGAGGTGCGCACGCTGATTCTCGGCGGCGGGGCGATCGGCATGCTGGCTGCCGCCTTGCTGCGTTCCTATGGCTGCCGCGAGGTCACGGTGGCCGAGACCAACCCGCTGCGGCGCGCTTCGATTGCCGACAACCTGGGCTGCGCGACACTGGATCCGCGTACGCAAGCGCCGGCGGAGGCGGCATGGGATCTGGTGATCGACGCAGTAGGCGCCAAGGCGACGCGCAACACCGCACTGGCGGCCGCGCGTCCTGGTGGCGTCATCATGCACATCGGGCTACAGGACTGGGCCAGCGAGATCGATATGCGCAAGCTGACGCTGGCGGAACTGACGCTGCTGGGTACCTATACCTACACCATGGCCGACCTGCGCGCCACGGTGGCCGCGCTCGACGGCGGCGCCTTCGGCGACCTGGGCTGGGTGGAGACCCGAGCGCTGGAGGATGGCGCGCAGGCCTTCCGCGATCTTGATGGCGGGAAGGTGGCGGGAGCCAAGGTGGTGCTGCTGCCCGAAGCCGCAATGGTCTGATTTTCCAGCAAACCTGTACACGCGCGCTGCCGCGGCTTCGCCCGCGGCATTTTCTCCAAACCAGTACCGGTATCGCACGTTCGCGCTTGTTGCAGGCGCGCGCGTGTCGTTTCGTGCCCGATCGACGCAGGCGGGACCGTATCGCTCCAGCGCTCAGGTTCTTTCTTGCGCCACAGCACATCTACCTACCAATGCAAGTCATATATATGAGCTAGTTGACATGGATGAATTTGGATTCTATGATCATTCCACACCCCAACCAGACCGCGAGGAGACAAAGATGATTCACGTTGTATTGCATGACGCCAAGGACACGGTGGCAGTGGCCGTGGTGGAAGGAATCGAGGCCGGTACCGAGCTGAACGCCTGGATCATGGACGAGGACCGCACGATCTCGGTGAAGGCGCTGCAGGCGATCCCGATGGGCCACAAGGTCGCGCTGCGCGACATGGCGGTAAGCGACACGGTCTACAAGTACGGGATCGACATAGGCAAGGTCGTGGCACCGATCAAGGCAGGCGAGCACGCGCACGTCCACAACATCAAGACCAAGCGCTGGTAAGCCACCCGGCCATTCATTCCGCTAGAAAAATCCCAAAGACTGCACAGAGAAAGCCATGACGATCATCGACCGCAACACCACCTTCTGGGGCTATCGCCGCGACAATAACCGTGTGGGCGTGCGCAACCACGTCATCATCCTGCCGCTGGACGACCTCTCCAACGCCGCCGCCGAGGCGGTCGCCGCTGCCATCAAGGGCACCATGGCGATCCCCCATCCCTATGGCCGCCTCCAGTTCGGTCCGGACCTGGACCTGCACTTCCGCACCCTGATCGGTGCCGGCAGCAACCCCAATGTGGCTGCGGTGGTGGTGATCGGCATCGAGGACGGCTGGACCAAGAAAGTGGTCGACGGTATCGCCAAGACTGGCAAGCCGGTGGTCGGCTTCGGCATCGAGGGCCACGGCGACCATGACACCATCATGCGCGCCTCCAAGGCCGCCAAGGAATTCGTGCAATACGCCACGGCGCTGCACCGGGTGGAATGCCCGATCAGCGACCTGTGGGTCTCGACCAAGTGCGGTGAGTCCGATACCACCTCCGGCTGCGGCGCCAACCCCACCGTAGGCAACGCCTTCGACAAGCTGCATCCGCTCGGTACCACGCTGGTGTTCGGCGAAACCTCCGAGCTGACCGGCGGCGAGCACATCGTGGCCGCACGCTGTGCCAACGACAAGGTGCGCGACGAGTTCATGGCGATGTTCAACCGCTACCAGGGCATGATCGACCGCTGGAAGACCACCGACCTGTCCGAGTCGCAGCCGACCAAGGGCAACATCGCCGGCGGCCTGACCACCATCGAGGAGAAGGCGCTAGGCAATATCCAGAAGATCGGCAAGAAGTGCACCGTCGATGGCGTGCTGGACAAGGCCGAAGAGCCGACCGGTCCGGGGCTGTGGTTCATGGATTCGTCTTCCGCCGCGGCCGAGATGGTGACGCTGTGCGCTGCTTCGGGCTATGTGGTGCACTTCTTCCCGACCGGGCAGGGCAACGTCATCGGCAATCCGATCGTGCCGGTGATCAAGCTGTGCGCCAACCCGCGTACCGTGCGCCTGATGAGCGAACACATGGATGTGGATTGCTCGGGCCTGCTGCAGCGCGAGCTGACGCTGGACCAGACCGGCGACAAGCTGCTCGAATGCATGTTGGCCACGATCAACGGACGCTGGACCGCCGCAGAGGCGCTGGGCCACCGCGAATTCGTCCTGACCCGCATCCACGAGTCCGCATGATGGAGCGCATCTGCGTTAGCGAGTTCATGGCCCCCGATGCCGTGGCAGTGCTGGCCGCAGGGTTCGACCTGCAGTACGAGCCCGGCTGGGTTGACCGCCGCGCCGACCTGCTGGCCGCGGTCGGCCAGGCCAGCGCGCTGGTGGTGCGCAACCACACCCAGGTGGACGCCGCGCTGCTGGCGGCAGCGCCCGCTTTGCGTGTGGTGGGACGGCTGGGTGTGGGGCTGGACAATATCGACGTGAAGGCCTGCCAGGCGCGCGGGATCCGCGTAATTCCGGCCACCGGCGCCAACGCTCGTTCGGTCGCGGAATATGTGGTGACCACGGCGCTGATGCTGCTGCGCGGCGCCTATGGCAGCCACGGGGCGATGGTGGCGGGGCAGTGGCCGCGCGCGGCGTTGTCGGAAGGGAGGGAGGTGCTGGGCAAGGTGCTGGGACTGATCGGATTCGGCGATATCGGCCGGCAGACGGCGGCGCTGGCTCAGGCGCTGGGCATGCGCGTGGTGGCCTTCGATCCGTTGATGACGCCAGAGGATCCTGTGTGGAAAGACAGCGGGGTCACGCCGCTGGCACTCGATGCGCTGCTGGCACGAGCGGATGCGGTCAGCCTGCACGTGCCGCTGGTGCCGGCCACCCAGCATCTGATCGACGCCGAGCGGCTGGCGGCGATGAAGCCCGGCACGGTGCTGATCAACAGCGCGCGCGGCGGGGTGGTCGACGAGGCCGCCCTGGCCGAAGCGCTGCGCTCCGGGCGGCTGGCGGGCGCGGCGCTGGATGTGTTCGAGCACGAACCGCTGCCGGCCAAGTCGGCACTGACCGATGCACCGAACCTGATCCTGACGCCGCATATCGGCGGCGTCACGCGCGAGGCCAATGCCCGCGTTTCCATGTTGATCGCGCAGCAGGTGCGCCAAGCGCTGGAGGGCGAACGATGAGCCGGCTCGATGTGGACACGCTGACGCAGCTGGCGGCGCGCGCCTTGCGCAGCGCTGGCGCCAGCCGATTGCAGGCCAGCGCCACGGCAGCGGCGCTGGTGCGGGCAGATGCGACCGGATTGCCTTCACATGGCGTCTCTCGGGTGCCAATGTACGTGGCGCACCTGCGGCGCGATCGCGTAGACGGGCGCGCCGTGCCCGCCGTGCGCCGGCAGCAGTCCAGCGCGGTGCTGGTGGATGCTGGCAGTGGCTTCGCATTCCCCGCCTGTATGTTGGCGGTGGCCGAAGCGATGGAGCGGGCCCGTGCCACGGGCGTGGGGGTTGCCGCAGTGACGAACAGCCACCACTTTGGCGCGGCGGCGATTCATCTCGACGCCGTCGCGGCGGCGGGCATGGTCGGCCTGGCGCTGGGCAACTCGCCCGCGGCGATGCCGGCATGGGGCGGGCGCAAGCCGCTCTTCGGCACCAATCCGATCGCCGCCGCGTTCCCGCGGCGCGGGGCGCCGCCGGTCGTGATCGATCTGTCGTTGTCGGAAGTGGCGCGCGGCAAGATCATGGTCGCGGCGAAACAGGGTAAGCCGATACCGCTAGGCTGGGCACTCGATGAAGAGGGCCGGCCCACCACCGACGCGAAAGCCGCGCTGCGCGGCTCGATGCTGCCCGCGGGCGGGGTCAAGGGTGCAATGCTGGCGCTAATGGT
Organism: Cupriavidus basilensis; assembly: GCF_029335485.1. Lineage (GTDB taxonomy): Bacteria > Pseudomonadota > Gammaproteobacteria > Burkholderiales > Burkholderiaceae > Cupriavidus > Cupriavidus basilensis_E. The sequence goes on along the minus strand of NZ_JARJLM010000240.1, from coordinate 2,801 downwards.
GGAGTTGCTGGTTGTCTCGCTGGCTGGCGCGCAGTTTGGTGCGGAGGCGGACTCCTTCTTCGAGGACGAGGGAAACCGGCCGCGTATCGGACAGCTGTTCCTGGTGCTGGATCCGGCGGCTTTCGGCGGCGACGAGGTGTACTACGGCAGGGTGGAGGCACTGTTGGCGGCCATGCTGGCTGATCCTGGCACGCGCCTGCCTGGCGCACGCCGACAGGCCACGGAAGCCGAGGCAGCGGCGCAAGGCATCGAGGTGCCGGACGTACTTCTGGCTGAACTGCAGGCCCTGGCCGGGGAGGGCATGAAGTAACGTCCGGCACACCAATAAAACGCCCGCCATGGACGGGCGCATCCATACACACAGGAGACACAACATGCACCGATTTCTGGTCCGGCTTCTGGCCGGCCTGTCTGTCGCGCTGCTCGTCACGCCGGTACTTGGCCAGAGTGCGGCGGCGCCCGTCGATTATCCAAGCAAGCCCATTCGCTATGTGGTGCCGTTCGCAGCCGGCGGACTGACCGACATCATGGCGCGCCTTGTCGGACACCAGCTCTCCGAGGATTGGAGGAAGCCGGTGGTGGTGGACAACAAGCCCGGCGGGAACGCCAATATCGGTGCGGACCAGGTGGCCAAGGCGCCGGCCGATGGCTATACCTGGCTGGCAGTGACCCTGACCCATGCGGCTAATGTCACGCTGTTTCCCAAGCTGCCGTTCAATATGCAGAAAGACCTGGTGCCGGTGGCGCGCATCGCGTCGTCGCCTATGCTGGTGGTGGTCCCGATGAACTCGCCGATCAAGTCGATGAAGGACCTGGCCGAAGTGGCGCGCCACGGCAAGCTGAATGCCGGATCGAGCGGCAACGGCACGCCGCCGCACCTGACCCTGGCGCTGTTCGAAGACCTGGCCAAGGCGGACCTGACGCACATACCCTACAAGGGCGGCGCGCCGTCCTTGACGGACCTGATCGGTGGGCAGATCGACGTGGTGTTCTCTAACTTCCCGGAATCGCTGCAGTATGTGAAGGGTGGCAAGCTGCGTGCGCTGGCGGTGACCGCACGCGAACGCCATCCGCTTCTGCCGGGTGTGCCCACGGTGGTGGAGAGCGGCTTCCCCGACCTGATCGTGGAGAACTGGACTGGCGTGATGATGCCGGCGGGCACCCCCCGGCCGGTGCAGGAAAAGGTAGGCGCATCGGTGGCGAAGATGCTGGAATCGAAGGACATACGGGACCGGATTACCGCAGCCGGGTTTACGCCGGCACCGCAGGCCAACGCCGCGTTCACCGAGTACTTCAACGGCGAAGTGTCGCGCTGGGCCCGCGTGATCGTCGATAAGCAGATCCGGGCCGAATGATCCGGTCGATCCGACTGCAAGCCAGGAGGGGCGGCCTGTCCTGGCCGCCGTCTCATTCCTAAGTGGCAGAATTTTGCGGAAAGCGCATGATGAAAATCGGGATCCCGCGGGAAACGCGGGCAGGGGAAACACGCGTCGCGGCTACGCCGGAGACCGTTAAGAAGTACGTCGCACAGGGCCACCAGGTGATTGTCGAGTCAGGCGCCGGCGTGCGTGCGAGCCTGCCGGATTCTGTCTACGAGGCCGTCGGCGCGCGCATCGGCACGGCCGCACAGGCGTTCGAAGGGGATCTGGTGCTCAAGGTGGGCGCCCCGGATGGTGCTGAGCTTGCGCTGATGAAGCCGGGCACCGTGCTGATCGGCATGCTCAATCCATTCGACGCGGAGAACAACGCATGCATGACCGCAGCCGGGATTGTCGCCTTCGCGCTGGAAGCCACGCCGCGCACCACGCGCGCGCAGAGCATGGACGTGTTGTCTTCGCAGGCCAATATCGCTGGCTACAAGGCCGTGCTGATCGCCGCCCACCACTACCAGCGGTTCATGCCCATGTTGATGACGGCCGCGGGCACCGTCAAGGCCGCGCGCGTGCTGGTCCTCGGCGCCGGCGTGGCGGGGCTGCAGGCCATCGCCACCGCCAAGCGGCTGGGCGCGGTGATCGAAGCCTCCGACGTGCGTCCCGCCGTCAAGGAGCAGATCGAATCGCTGGGCGCGAAGTTCCTCGATGTGCCGTTCGTCACCGATGAAGAGCGCGAGATCGCGCAGGGCGAGGGCGGCTATGCACGTCCGATGCCGGCGGACTGGATGCGGCGCCAGGCCGAACTGGTGCACGAGCGCGCCAAGGCCGCCGACATCGTCATCACCACGGCGCTGATCCCGGGCCGGCAGGCGCCGGTGCTGCTCCGGGATGAGACCGTGCGGGCCATGAAGCCCGGCTCCGTGGTGGTCGACCTGGCTGCCGCGCAAGGCGGCAACTGCCCGCTCACGGTGGCCGACGAAGTGGTGGAGCGCTACGGCGTCACGCTGATCGGGCACACCAACCTGGCCAGCATGGTGGCGGCCGACGCTTCGGCACTCTATGCACGCAATGTGCTCGACTTTCTCAAGTTGATCGTCAAAGACGGCAAGTTGGCCGTCGACCGGGGGGACGACATCGTCGCCGCCTGCCTGATGACCAAGGACGCTGAACAGGCGCTGGCACAGTAAGCAACCTCCAAGGAATCCTTCATGGAAGGCATTAACCACACGGTGATCAACCTGATCATCTTCGTGCTAGCGATCTACGTGGGCTACCACGTGGTCTGGACGGTAACGCCCGCCCTGCACACCCCGCTGATGGCCGTGACCAATGCGATCTCGGCCATCATCATCGTCGGCGCCATGCTGGCGGCCGGCCTGACCGAGGGCGCGGTGGGCCGCACCATGGGCACGCTGGCGGTGGCGCTCG
>NZ_JARJLM010000023.1 GCF_029335485.1 Cupriavidus basilensis | reverse complement strand
GCCAGCGGGGCGGGGAGGTCCGGGCCGCGATCGCCGCGGGCCGGCCTGTTGCCGCCCGGCAGCCTTGATTACTTGTTGACTGCGTCCTTGGCCTTGTCGGCGCCGGCGTTGACCGCGTCCTTCGCGGCTTCCTTGGCCTTGGCCATGGCGTTGCCGGCGTCTGCCTTGGCCTGGTCGGCTGCGGCGGAGACATCGGAAGCGGCGCTGGCGGCGGCAGCCTTGGCTGCGTCAGCGGCGTTGCCGGCTGCGGATGCGGCATCGCTGGCGGCGGCCTTCGCGGATTCGGCGGCGTTCTGCATGGCGCTTTCGGCGCTCGGCGTGGCAGGCGCTTCTTCCTTCTTGCTGCAGGCAGCCAGGGCGGCGGTGATCATCAACAGCGCGAGCAATTTCTTCATGATTTCGTCCTTTTGTCCGTTTCGAGTGTCGACACGCCGACCTCTGGGATGGCGGCTCAGTCGAAAACGATTATAGACAGCGAAGAATGGCACGCCAGTGCTGTTGCAAGCATTTACAACAGATACAAAGGTTTTCGTTCAGAAATCCGGATTTATGCAGCACAACCCGGATCATTGCCTTAATGCGGGTTGTCTCGTCGCAATATCGTGGTAATAGCGCGATGATTAATGGTCTTCGCCAAGCGCCGCCAACTGGTCGGCCTGGTGCTCCGCGGCCAGTGCGGACAACAGTTCATCGAGGTCGCCGTCCATGATCATGTCGATCTTGTAGAGCGTCAGGTTGATGCGGTGATCGGTCACCCGGCCCTGCGGGAAATTGTAGGTGCGGATACGGTCGCTTCTGTCCCCGGAGCCGATCAGGTTGCGCCGCGTGCTGGCTTCCTTCGCCTGGGCAGCGCGCAATTGCTGGTCCATCAGCCGGGCGGCCAGCACTTTCATGGCCTTGTCCTTGTTGCGGTGCTGGCTGCGGTCGTCCTGGCATTCCACCACGATGCCGGTGGGCAGGTGGGTGAGGCGCACCGCCGAATCGGTCTTGT
>NZ_JARJLM010000239.1 GCF_029335485.1 Cupriavidus basilensis | reverse complement strand
CCGGCCCCGCTCCCGCGCAGGGTACCGGTGCTGCGGGGCAAGGCCCGGAAGGGATCTGGCTAGCGGAGCGCCGAAGAGCAGATCGGCGCGTTGATATAGACATCGCCGACCCGGCGCTCGCGGCGGTCGTTGCGTGTCATATAGCGGAACATCATGGTCACACCGAGCTTGGTGAGGATCTCGACGTCGCGGTTTGCGCAGATATTACGCTGCAACGGCGCGGCGTAGCTGAGCTCGAAGCTGGCAAGGTCCAGCATGGGCCCGCGATATTTGGTCAGTTCAAGCTGGAACAGGATGTGTTTGCCCGGGACCGACTGGCAACGGCGCAGGCGTGTCTCGCCATCGATCTCGATGGGCAGCGCATCGTTGAGCTGGCGGCAGGCGCGCGCCAGTATATTGTCCGGCCGCGCGGTGTTGCGCAGTAGTTCGGGCACGCCGGCGGCACCGGTATTCTGGCCGGTGGCGGCGCCCTTGAGCATTTGCGCCAGCGCATCGGCTTCATCCACCACGACCGGGGCGGATGCGGCGGCCTTGGCCAGCGGCGGTGCCGCGTGCGCGCACTGCGCCCACGGCCAACTGGCCGCGCCGGCGGCCAGGGTAAGCAAAGCAGAAAGCAGTGTGTGTCTTGTTCTCATGCAGGAAAACGTTGCCGGGAACCTTGCCGCTGGCCAGGTTCCCGCGGTGCGTCGGGCTGCGTGATCGTCCGCCCCAGGCGGCCGACAGGCTGGCATTGTACCCTCGGCCTTGCTGCCGTTGAAAGCCATGCTCGCCAGCGGTCCGCGGCGAAGCCGGACCGGAAGCCGCCGGCACGCGCTGGCATCGCCTGGTGCCTCATCACAGTGGCGCGTGCCCGGCCGGGCACGCGCCAGCATCATCGCCGCACGGCGGACCGAGTGCGCGGCTTGTTACGCTATGCAACAATTACGCCTTTCGCGACACTTGCGCTTTTCAGATTTTTGACGCAACCGGCGCCGGTGGCGGTTCCCCCCGCGGGTCCGGCTGCCTTGTTGTTCCTCAGGATGTTTCGATGACCCGCTCTACCCGCGCGCCACAGGCCGCGCGCTTTCCGCTCTGGCTCCTGGTATGCGCTTCGCTTACCGCGCTGGCCCCGCTTTCGATCGACATGTACTTGCCGAGTTTCCCCGCCCTGGCAGCGGATCTCGGGGTCGATATCGGCCGGGTGCAGCTCACGCTGGGCACCTTCCTGGTGGGGCTGGCAGCGGGGCAGGCCTTCTATGGGCCGATCAGCGACCGCTTCGGACGCAAGCCGCCGCTGTATGCCGGCCTGCTGGTCTATGCGCTTGCGGCGGCCGGCTGCGCGTTGGCCCGCGACGTCGATGGGCTGATGCTGTGGCGTTTCCTGCAGGCCCTGGGCGGCTGCGCAGGCATGGTGATGGCAAGGGCGGTCATTCGCGACAGGCTCGAAGCGCACGAATCCGCGCGCGCCTTTTCTTCGCTGATGCTGGTGATGGGTCTGGCGCCGATCCTGGCGCCGATCATCGGCGGCGCCGTGCTCGGTGTGTTCGGCTGGCGCGCGATCTTCTGGCTGTTGTGCGGGGCCAGCCTGCTGATCCTGTGGTTTGTCCACCGGTATATGGACGAGTCGCTCGACCACGGCAAGGCCATGCCCTTGCATCTGGGGCATGTGCTCTCCAACTACGGAGAACTGTTGCGCGACCGGGGGTTCGTGGGCTATTCGCTGTCGGCAGGGTGTGCCCAGGCGGGGATGTTCGCTTATATCGCGGGTTCGCCGTTCGTGCTGATCGAGCTGCATGGCATCGATCCCTCCCATTACGGCTATGTGTTCGGCACCAACGCGCTGGGCCTGATCGCCATGTCCCAGCTCAACGCGCGCCTGGTGCGCAACCGTACGCTCGACCATGTGCTGCGCGGCGCCCTGGTGGCGCCTTGCCTGGCAGGCCTGGCACTGGCCGCGGCCGTGCTGGCCGGGGTGGCACCGTTGCCGGTGCTGCTGGCGGGGTTCTTCGTGTTTATCGCCAGCCTGGGCTGCATCCTGCCCAATGCATCGGCATTGGCCATGGCCCAGCAGGGCCATCGGGCCGGGACAGCTTCGGCGCTGATGGGCACGCTGCAGTTTTCCCTGGGCACGCTGGCGGGCGCCGCGGTCAGCTTCTGGCACGACGGCACGGCATTGCCGCTGGCAGTCGTCATGGGGGCGTGCGGCCTGGGCGCCGTGCTGATGCGGGTCTTCGGCCATGCCGGCGCCACCGCCCAGGGCGCGGGCTGACTGTCGCTGCGAAGGCCTCGCCTGATGGCCCGCCGAAGCGGGCCAGGGCTACCGCATGGCGACACGGTCAGGCGGCCGGGCTGTTCTGCAACACCACCAGTTGCGCCGGCATCGGAGCGGAGAAACCCGCCTCGCCAAAGCTCTCGCGGATGACCCGGTTGGTATCGAAATACACCTGCCAGTAGTGATCCGTATGGCAGTACGGGCGGACCGCAAGCACGGGGCCGACCAGCGTGAACTCGAGAATCTCCACGTCCGGCGGCGGCTCGGCCAGCACGTTGGGCAATGCAGCCAGGCGCTCCTTGAGCAGCCTGGCCGCCGCTGCGGGGTCGGTACTGCCGGCCAGCTGCGCTTTCAGTTCGACGCGGCGGTAGGCATTGGCGCTGAAATTCTGGATGGTGTCCGAGAAGATCTTGTTATTGCCGACCACGGTCAGGACATTGTCCGGCGTATCCAGGGTGGTGGCGAACAGGCCGATCTCCCTGACGGTGCCGGTCACCCCTGTCACCGTGACGAAATCCCCGACCTTGAAGGGGCGCAGCACCACCAGGAAGGCGCCCGCGGCGAAGTTGGCCATCAACCCCGACCACGCCATGCCGACGGCGATGCCGGCTGCCGCGATCAGCGCGGCGAAGGTGGTGGTCTGAATGCCGAAATACCCAAGGATGCCGATCACCAGCACGATATTCAGGGTGACCGTGACGATGGATCCGACGTAGCGCAGCAAGGTGGGATCGACCTTCTGCCTGGACAGCGATCCCTGCACCATCCTCACCACGAAGTGGATCAGCCAGCGGCCGATCACCCAGAAGGCCAGGGCGGCGAGGATCTTGACCCCGAATTCCGTCGCATAGGCGACGACTACGTCCTGGAGCTTCTGCAGCGTTGTGGCATCCATCGGGGTTCTCCCTTCCTGGCTCGGCAGGTTCGCAAGCGACGAACATCGTGCAGCGGGTGCCCGGGCGCGTTTGGGGGGGGCATGGCGCAAAGGCGGGTAACGGATTATTGCTACGCAGCGAGCGGAAGTTCAAGCACAAAATGGACGGCGGGCGCGGGGTAGTGCGCGGGAGAGAGGACGGGCAGCGAGCGGATGTCCCCCTCCGCGCCATGCCTTACCAGTTGGTTTCCCGCTCCGGGGTAGCGGAGATGCGGTGCAGGGACAGGTCCGCGCCGTTGTATTCGGATTCGGCATCGAGCCGGATACCGACCACCTTTTTCAGCGTGCCATAGACCACCGTCCCGCCGGCCAGGGCGATCACGATGCCAAGCAGCGTGCCCAGGACCTGCGCCACCAGGGAAACACCGCCGATACCGCCGAGCGCCTGGCTGCCGAAGATGCCGGCGGCGATGCCGCCCCAGGCGCCACAGAGCCCGTGCAAGGGCCATACGCCCAGCACATCGTCGATGTGCCACTTGTTCTGGGCCAGCGTAAACAGGTATACGAACAGCACGCCGGCGACGGCGCCGGTCAGCAGCGCGCCCAGCGGGTGCATCAGGTCCGAGCCCGCGCATACCGCCACCAGCCCGGCCAGCGGCCCGTTGTAGGCAAAACCGGGATCGTTGCGGCCCGCCGCCCACGCGGCCAGGGTGCCGCCCGCCATGGCCATCAGGGAGTTGATGGCGACCAGCCCGCTGATCTTGTCCACGGTCTGCGCGCTCATGACATTGAAGCCGAACCAGCCGACCGCCAGCACCCAGGCGCCCAATGCCAGGAACGGGATATTCGACGGGGGGTGCGCGCTGATGCGGCCATCCTTCTGGTAGCGCCCGCGGCGCGCACCCAGCAGCAGGATCGCTGGCAGCGCGATCCAGCCGCCCATCGCATGAACCACGACCGAACCGGCGAAGTCATGGAAGGGCGCACCCGCGACCGAAGCGATCCAGTCCTGCACGCCAAACCGGTTATTCCAGGCAATGCCTTCGAAGAAGGGGTAAACCAGGCCTACCAGGACGAAGGTCGCCACCAATTGAGGGTTGAAGCGCGAGCGCTCGGCGATCCCACCGGAAATAATGGCGGGAATGGCGGCGGCAAACGTCGCCAGGAAAAAGAATTTCACCAGCTCATATCCGCTTCTTTGCGCCAGCGTCTGCGCGCTGGTCATGAATTCGACGCCATAGGCCACGGTGTAGCCAATAAAGAAATAGGCGATGGTCGAAACCGCGAAATCCACCAGTATCTTGACCAGGGCATTGACCTGGTTCTTCTTGCGCACCGTGCCGAGTTCGAGAAATGCAAAACCCGCGTGCATGGCAAGCACCATGATCGCCCCTAGCAGGATGAACAGGGCATCGGTGCCGCTCTTCCAGTTGTCCATACAATCCTCATGCTCAAAATGGGAGCACTGGTACGCAAAAAGTATTCCAGACTGGGGCGTGACCATGAAAAATATGCACCGCCTTGGTGGGTTTTGCACCGGATTGTCGCGCCGGCCACGGCAACCGCACGGTTGTCCGGGCGATGCATGTGTCGCAATCCCGATAGCGGACGAGAGGGCACCAGGCATCGCGCCGCGCCAAAATGGAGAAAAGCCCCGAATTGGGGCATGCCGGGCGTGCTGTCATGCACCATAATGGGACGCCAGAACCGGCTTTGCCCAAAAATCGGGCCGCCGTTGCGCATGCCGGCAAGCGGTCTCGGCGCCACCTCGATGCCGCTTGCTTCCATCGACCTGGCGATCGCAGGGGCCGCCCCTGCGTGGCGCGCGACACCTCCTCCGCGTACGGCTGTTCGAATTCATTGCTACCGTCGACCAGCGCATTTGAAAGCGGGGAACAGGCGGGTAAATTCCCCGCAAAGGCGCTTGACTGAAGGATTTGCGGCTTTTTTCGTTGCATTGGTGCCACTGGGGATTGCCCAATGCGTAAAGCGCAGATTAGACTGCGCCGATCGGTAATTTGCCGTGTGGCAGACACTCCGATCAAGACGACCAACAAGGGAAATCAGCCATGAATAAAGGTGAACTGGTATCTGCCATCGCCGCTGACGCGGAACTGAGCAATGCTGCAGCAGAGCGGGCGCTGAATGCGGCTCTGGACAACATTAAGAAGGCGGTTGCCAAGGGTGATTCGGTAACGCTGGTGGGTTTCGGCAGCTTCAGCTCGGGTAAGCGCGCCGCGCGTACCGGCCGTAATCCGCGTACCGGCGAAACCATCAAGATTCCGGCCGCAAAGACAGTCAAGTTCTCTGCCGGCCAAGGTTTCAAGGACGCCGTGAACAAGAAGAAGTAATCAGTCCGCGCTGTGAGCGCAGATGGAAGGGCGGCCCGAAAGGCCGCTTTTTTATTGGCGCCAGCGCGCGCCGGGACGTGCTGCGGTGCAAGGCACGGCGGTCGTTCCGGGTTAAACTGCAGGACGTCGGCGCCAGTCTTTCGATCCGCTTCGCGGGTCCGCCGGGTAGCCCCCAGATTCCGGATTCCATCATGAACGACCTGTCCCACCAGCTTTCCATGACCGTGCTGATGACGCCGGACATGGCCAATTTCTCAGGCAATGTACACGGTGGCACCATCCTCAAGTACCTCGACATGGTGGCCTATGCCTGTGCCAGCCGCTACGCCGGGCGCTATGTGGTCACGCTTTCGGTCGACCAGGTGATGTTCCGCCAGCCTATCCATGTAGGCGAGCTGGTGACCTTCCTGGCGGCGGTCAACTTCACCGGCCGCAGCTCCATGGAGATCGGCATCAAGGTGATTACGGAGAACATTCGCAGCAAGCTGGTACGCCATACCAATAGCTGCTACTTCACCATGGTGGCCGTCGATGACAATGGCGCTCCGGCCGAAGTTCCGCCCCTGCAGCCGCGCGACGAAGTCGAGCGCCAGCGCTTCGCGGCGGCGCAGCTGCGCCGGCAATTGCGCCAGGAGATGGAAAAGCGGCACGACGAAATCACGGGCAAGGTGTCCTGAGGTGGGGCACGCATTCATGCAGACCGTTTTTTTTCGCAGGCCCGCCGGGTTGCTGACGGCCGCCCTGGTGCCCCTGGCTTTGCTGGCACCTGCCGCGCATGCCGAGGAGATCGGCAGCGTCAGTACCAATTTCCGCATGACCGGTTCGGACAAGGTCGTGATCGAAGCCTATGACGATCCGCTGGTCGACGGCGTGACATGCTACGTATCGCGCGCCCGCACCGGTGGCATCAAAGGGTCGCTGGGCATGGCCGAGGATCCGCCCGAAGCGTCCATCGCCTGCCGCCAGGTGGGGCCGATCTCGTTCAAGGGGCCACTGCGCCAGCAGGACAATGTGTTCTCCGAGCGCATGTCGATCCTGTTCAAGGCCTTGCATGTGGTGCGCACGGTCGACCGCAAGCGCAATACCCTGGTCTATCTGACCTACTCCGATCGGCTTGTCTCCGGCAGCCCGCAGAACAGCGTGACGGCAGTGCCGGTGGCGGCGAGCACGCCGATTCCGGTCAAGTAAGGCGGGCAGCCAAGGGGGGAGGCAATCCCCCCTAACCACGATATCCAGGAGAAGACAGCATGAGCGAGCAAGGCAAGGTTGCGCTGGTGACAGGCGCCGCGCGCGGCATCGGCAAGGCGGTGGCACAGGCGCTGCTGGCGGCGGGCTACCGCGTGGTGTTTGCCGGACGCACCGCCGAGCCGCTGCAGGCGCTGGTGGCGCAAGCCAGGGCCGATGGCCATACGGCCCTGGCGGTGCAGTGCGACGTCAGCGATCCCGCCTCGGTGGAACATCTCTTCGCGCAGATCCGCGAAACGTTTGGCCGGCTCGACGTGCTGTTCAACAATGCCGGCATCAATGCGCCGGCAGTGCCGATCGACGAATTGCCGGTGGAGCAGTGGAAGGCCGTGCTGGACACCAACCTGACCGGCGTCTTCCTGTGCTCGCGCGCAGCCTTTGCCCTGATGAAGTCGCAGAGCCCGCGCGGCGGCCGCATCATCAACAATGGCTCGATCTCGGCGCACGCGCCGCGCCCCAATACGCTTCCCTACACGGCGACCAAGCACGCCATCACCGGCCTGACCAAGAGCCTTTCGCTCGATGGCCGCGCCTTCGATATCGCCTGCGGGCAGATCGACATCGGCAACGCGGCCACCGACATGGCCGCGCGCATGGCCCGCGGCGTGCCTCAGGCCAATGGCGAGATTGCGCCGGAGCCACTGATGGATGTGGCGCACGTGGCCAGTTCGGTGGTCCATATGGCCAACCTGCCGCTCGACGCCAATGTGCAGTTCATGACCGTGATGGCGACCAAAATGCCATTCGTCGGGCGCGGCTGAATGCCGCACGGCCACCTTGCGCGGGCAAGGTGGTTGCCACACGGCCTATGGCGCTTATGGCGCTTGCCTGACCGGCGGCGTCAGCGCTTCGCGTTCGGCCCGGCAGTCGCCGGCGGGCTTCAACCCCTTGGCGCGGACGTCAGCCAGTTCCGAGCTGGCCGCCGCCAGGTCGGCGCGGAAGGCGGGGTCGGCATGGAGGCGCGCCACGGCGGCCGCGCCCATGATGCGGCCCTGCATCGCGTCGCTTTGCCAGTGCACATTGCAGACCAGCCGGCTTTGCCCATAGGCCAGCCCGCGCGCCAGCACGGCATCGGACTGCTGGGGTGCGATTTCGGCCAGGATCAGCGCCCATGCCCATCCCACGGCGTTATGCCCGGAAGGGTAGGACCCATCCTTGGAGAGCTTGGCCTCCTCGTCCGGCGTACAGGTCGGCTGATGGTTGACCATGAAGGGCCGGGCGCGCGCATATTTGTCTTTCACCCCATAGGTCGACAATCCCGCATCGGCCAGGGTGCGGCGCAGCAGCAGATAGAGCCTGGGCGTCTGTTCCTGCGATACCGGTGCGTCGAGCGCGCAGGAGAAGACATCGGCGGCCTGCGGGAATTTCAGGTTGGCATCCCTGGCCGCCAGCTGCCAGCGCGGAGTGCCGCGCAGGGGCAGGTTGCCCCGCGCGATCTCGTCGTCCAGGGCTTGCGCGGCCGAGCCGGGCGCCGGTGGCGGCGGCACCAGGCGCAGGCTGTCGGGCCGTGCCTGCGCCGGCAGGTAGCCGGCGAGAATGCCCGGGCGGATCTCCGGCACGGGCGCTGCCGCGCTGCCTGGTTCCTGGCTGGCGCAGCCGGCTGCGAGCAGCACGGCCAGGGCGGACAAGGCAGCAGGCCGGCCGGGGCGCGGCATGCGATACCTGGGTGAATGACTTGCTTGCATCTGTCTGGTTTCCTGTGATCCCCGCCGGACCGACGTGGTACCGGTGAGCCCGGCCGCCGCGTTCCCGCTCACCGCGGCCGGATTGCAATGCCGGCTGGCCAAGACGCAGGTAAACGCTCAGCCAGCCGCTTCAAACATCTTGCGCAGCGTCGATTTGAGGATTTTGCCGTTGGCATTGCGCGGCAGCATGTCGGGGCAGAAAACGATCCGCACCGGCACCTTGAACGCCGCCAGCCGTTCTCCCACGAAAGCCTGCAATTCCGCCTCGGTGGCCTGCGCGCCTGGCTTCAGGCTGACCACGGCCGCGGGTTCTTCGCCCAGCGTGCGGTGGGGGATGCCGACGAGCGCCGCGTCCATCACCGCCGGGTGATCGTAGAGCGCGCTTTCCACCTCGATGCAGTAGATGTTCTCGCCACCGCGGATCAGCATGTCCTTCATGCGATCGACGATGTAGACGAAGCCTTCCTCGTCCAGCCTGGCGATGTCGCCGGTTTTCAGCCAGCCGCCGATAAAGGTCTGCGCGGTGGCTTCCGGCTTGTTCCAGTAGCCGCGCACTACGTTGGCGCCGCGCACCATCAGCTCGCCGGTCTCGCCGGTGGGCAGGGTGCGGCCGCGTCCGTCCACGACCTTCATTTCGCCGATGGGCAATGCCGGGCCGCCGCTTTCCGGGCGCTCCACATATTCCTCTGCACTGTGGCTGGTGAAGGTGGCGGAGGTCTCGGTCATACCCCAGCCGATGCCCGGGGCCGAATGCGGAAACACCTCCGTGATGCGGCGCACCAGTTCGGCCGACGCCGGCGCACCGCCGTAATTGACGTTCTCCAGCGAGGACAGGTCGAAGCGCGAGCGTTCCGGATGCTCGATGATCTGCCAGGCGATGGTCGGCACGCCGCCGGCCGCCGTGCAGCGCTCGCGCTCGATCAGCCCCATGGCGCGCACCACGTCCCAGCGGTGCATCAGGACGATCTTGCCGCCGGTGGCCAGTGCGCCGTTGAGCACCGCCATGCAGCCGGTGACGTGGAAGAACGGGACCGACAGCAGCATGCCCTTTTGCGGCGCGGCGGGGTCGGGCGCCGGAATGGCTTCGCCGCGGCGCAGGCAGTTGCGCATGGGGCTGAATGCGCTGGCGACAGCCACGGAAGCGGCGTTGCGGTGGGTGCCGAGCGCGCCCTTGGGTTTGCCGGTGGTGCCCGACGTATAGAAGATCGTGGCGTCGTCATCGGCGTCGAGCGGCACTTCGGGCATCGGCAGTTCGGGCAGCGAGGCCCATTGGTCCGGCGTGCCGATCAGGCTTCCCAGCGCGGCGATGCGCGTGTCGCCGTGGGGCGCGGCAGCGCGGCTGACGTAGATTTTCTCCAGCGCGGGGCAGCCCGGCAGGTGCTCCAGGATGCGGCCCAGGCGCTCGTCGTCAACGAGCGCGACCTTGCTGCCGGAGTCTGCCAGGCCGTACTCCAGTTCGGCCCCGGTCCACCATGCATTGAGCGGCGTGACGATGGCGCCCGTCAGCAGGGCGCCATAGAAGATCGCCGGCCATTCGGGCAGGTTGCGCATGGCCAGCGCGACGCGATCGCCCTTGCGCACGCCGTCGCGCATCAGCGCATGGGCGATGGTCAGTGCGGCACGGGCGAATGCGTCATAGGAGACGCGCTCGTCCTCGTAGACGACGAAGGTCTTGTCGCCCTGCGCGCGGGCCTGCAGGAAGAGCTCGCGCAGGGTGGGCGGCGCGTTTTTCCAGACCGTGGTGGAAATGCCCCGGATCACGCGCGTTTCGGTTTCGAAAGGCGAGCCGGGTGCGGTAAGGCGGGCGTGTGCCTCGGCCAGGCTGATAGCCGGCCAGGCCGAAGCGGTTTGCGTATGGTTCGACATCGATGCCTCCCTGACTGCATGGCAGGATAGGCGCCGCTCAGGCATGATGGCGCAGCGCCGGGCCGGCACGCGCCTTGGCGGCAATGCGTGCGGGCCCGGTACGCCGGCGGTCAGGATTCAGGCCTTGAGCGCGCCCCGTAAGGGAACAGCAGGTGTGGCGCGGTTCAGATCGTGACGCCGCCGTCCACCACCATGGCCTGGCCGGTCATGAAGGTGCTGGCACTGGAGGCCAGGAACACCGCGGCACCGGCAATCTCCACCGGCTCGCCGATGCGGCGCAGCGGTGCGCCCTGGGTCGATAGCTTGTAGCGCTCCGGGTCTTCCCACAGCGCGCGGGCGAAATCGGTGCGGATCAGCCCGGGGGCGATGCAGTTCACGCGCACATTGTGCGGACCGAATTCCACGGCCAGGTTGCGCGCCAGCTGGAAGTCGGCCGCCTTCGACACGTTGTACACGCCGATGGTGGGCGAACCGCGCAGGCCGCCGATGGACGACACGATGATGATCGAGCCGTCCTTGCGCTCGATCATTTGCGGCGCCACCATCTGGATCAACCAGTGGTTGGAGATTACGTTGTTGTCCAGCACCTTGCGGAACTGTTCGTCGGTGACGCCGCTCATCGGGCCATAGTACGGATTCGATGCGGCGTTGCAGACCAGCACGTCGATCTTGCCGAAGGTGCGGTTGGTCTCGTCGACCAGGCGCTGGAGATCCTCCTTGGAAGAGATATTGGCGGGCACGGCGATGGCGGTGCCGGCGCCGTGCTTTGCGTTGATGGCATCGACCACTTCCTGGCAGGCCTCGGCCTTGCGCGAGGAAATCACGACTTTGGCGCCCTGAACCGCCATCTGCTCGGCAATGGCGCGGCCGATGCCGCGCGATGAGCCGGTGACGATGGCAACCTTGCCGCTCAGATCGAACAATGACATGCGTGTCTCCTGGTGTTCTGGTGTCCGGGTCCTCGCGGGGCGGGACCGGATGTTCTGTGAATACGCTGTCGAAACGTGGGTGCAATCGCCGTGCTGAATGCTACGTGCTGCACAGCGGTACTTGCTGCGCGTTCCGGTGCGTGCTGGCGCTGCCAGGTTTGGCAGTTCTACCGCCCGGTACATTATGGTTGGGCAGGATCGCTCAGTCCACACACAAATAGGCGCGCCCCCGGGCTTATCAGAGTTTTTTCTGTTGGCAATTCACGCGGTGCATGATGTCGGCCTGTGAGGCGGGAAAGGGTATCCTTGCTGCGGCGCATCGGTCTCGCCGCTGGCGGACAGGCCGGCAAAGCCGCACGCATCGGCAAAACAGACAAGATAGAAGAAGGAACAGGCTTCATGCTTTGGCAGATCAGGAACACCGAGGTCTCCCTGCTCGGCTCGATCCACGTCCTGGATGCGCCCCTGTCGGCGCTGGATCCTGCCGCGGAACAGGCATACCGCGCGGCGGCGCGCGTTGTGTTCGAGGTAGCGCTGGACCAGGCGCCGGATTCGGGGCCCGCCTATTTTCCGGATGGCGATCAGCTTAGCCGGCACTTGCCGCACGCCGCGTTCGAGCAGGTGCGCGCGCTGTGGCTTGGTCATGGCTTGCCCGTCGCGGAGCTGGAGCGCCTGCGGCCCGTGTTTGCGGCGATGCACCTGCAGTTCGCGCTGGCCGCCCGGCACGGCATCCTGGCCGAGCATGGCGTCGACCGCTATCTGTGGCTGCGGGCAGCCGCCGATGGCCGGCTTACGGATGGGCTGGAAGACGGCAACGAAGCGCTGCGCATGCTGCAGGCGGTGCCGCTGGCCGAGCAGGTTGCGATGCTGATGTTCTTCGCCGGGCAGCCCGGGCTTGCCGCCGCGGAACCGGCCGATATGGTGCGCTGGTGGCGGCAAGGCCGCGCCGAGCCGTTCGCCGCCTTGCTTGCACAGCGCCGCAAGCAGTGGCCGCAGACACTGGCGGCCCTGGTCGACGCACGCAACCGGCAATGGCTGCCGAAGATCCTGGCGCTGGCGGCGGATCGCGTGCCCACCCTGATCGTAGCGGGCGCGCTGCACCTGGTGGGCGAAACGGGCTTGCCGGCGCTACTCGCGGCGGCTGGTTTCGAGGTCCGGCCCGCGCTCTCCGGCGTCGATGCCTAGGCTGTCCGCCGTGCCTGCATGAGCGGCGGCAACAGCAGCGCCAGATCTTCCTGGCCGGAGCGGTCGAGCGCCAGGCCGAAGCTGTCCGCCAGCGTTTCGATGATCTCGGCGGGGGTGGCCAGTTGCCGGCGCTGCACGCTCCCGTCGCCGGCGCGCACGGCAAAGTCGCCGTTGATCATCGTGAGCCGGCGATCGTCTTGCGAGCGCGCCACGGTCAGCGCATTGCGGAACAGGCTGTCGGGATGGGTGGAGGTGTACCAGTTGCGGGGCTCATAGTCGATTGCCTGCTGGGGCGAAAGATCGAATCGGTAGAGCTTGAGCCAACCGTCCGCGCCGCGGACTTCCAGGTCGTAGAGATGAAAGGCGGCGCCCGGCGCTTCCACCGTCGCCAGGCGGTATGGGAACGACGCGTCCGCATCCCCCGCGGGCGGCAGCGGCATGGCGCGATAGGGCGTAGGCCCGCCAAAACCTACATCGACGATATAGCTGTGATGCGCCGCTTCCACGCGCAACAGCATATGCGATTGCATGGTCGGCACATCGTCGGGGACATGCCAGCGCACGCGCGCCGCGAGCAGGGTGACGGCATAGCCAAGGGCGCCAAGCGCAGCCGCCAGCAGGGTGTTCTGCTCGAAGCAGTACCCGCCGCGCGCATTGACCACCAGCTTGTCGAAGACCGCGTCGAGGCCGATGCGGATCGGGCGCCGCAGCAGGACATCGATATTTTCAAAGGGAATATGCGCCAGGTGCGCGGCGATCAGGCTGTCGAGCGTGGCAAGGTCCGGCTGGCCGGGCGGCGCATGGCCAATGCGGTCGAGGTAGGCTTGCAGGCGGGTGCTGTCGAGTATGGACATGGCGGCGATGGCTTGTGTGCCGGTGCCATTCTGCTGCCGGCACCGGCTGAACTTCCACGTTCTGAAGGAGGCGGTGCGCTCAGGCCACCGCCAGCAATGCCGGCAGATCGAGCAGTTCGATGTCGGCGTAGTGCAGTTGGAGCAGGCCGCGCGCTTCGAGTTCGCGCAGGGCCTGGTTGACGGTCTGGCGCGAGAGGCCGAGCATCTGGCCGAGTTGCTCCTGTGGAATGTGTACGGAGCGCCGCTCCAGGCCGGGCAGGTTTCCATAGGCCTGGGCAATGGCCACCAGCCGGCGCGCGGTACGCGCCAGCGGCGGCAGCAACTGCGCTTCTTCCACGTAATGGAAGGCCTCGCGGGTCTTGGCCGCCAGCAGCTTGCCGAATTCGCGCCACCATTCCGGATGCGCGGCCAGCATGGCGTAGAGCTTGTCGCTGTGCAGGTGCAGCACGGTGGCCGCGCTGGTGGCGCGGGCGTCGTGCGTGCGCGCCAGCCCGTCGAACAGGCAGATCTCGCCAAACCAGCTGCCCGGCTCCAGCAGGCCGAGCAAGGCCGCCTTGCCCGATGCGCTGTGGGCATCGATCTGCAGCGTGCCGGCAACCACGCCGTAGATGCCGTCGAAGGCGTCGCCGCGGGTGAACAGCAGCTGGCCGGTGGACAGCTTGCGCGTGATGGCATCGCGCAGCAGGACTAGCTGCAGCGGAGCGGGCAGGGAGCCAAACCAGCTGCCGCCACGCAACACGCGCAGCGGATCGGGCGCCGGCTCCTGCCGCGCGCGGGGCATTGCGCTCATCTTTGTCTCCTGCATCGATGCTGCCCTGGACTGTCAAAAACCGGACAGACGGGCATTTTCCTGACCATTACTATACGGCCACAAGACGCGCCACAAGACGCGGCCACGAGATGCCGCCATGGCAAGCCATCGCAACCACGCCCCGGCAGGAGAGCCCCCCGTGAAGACACTGATCGACCACCTGGCGAACTACGCAGCCTATCACCGCGACCCGCGTAATGTACTCACCCATTTCATCGGGATTCCCATGATCGTGCTGGCGGTGACCACGCTGCTGGGGCGTCCGGCCATGCCGCTCGGCGATGGCTCGGCCTATATGACGCCGGCGATGGTGGTGTATGCGCTGTCCTGCCTGTTTTACCTGCGCCTGTCCGCCGGCTTCGGGCTGGCGATGGCGTTGATCCTGGCAGGCTTCGTCTATCTCGGTGGCGCGCTCGCGGCGCTTTCCACCGGTGCGTGGCTGGCGTGGGGCATCGGCTTGTTCGTGGCCGGCTGGATCATCCAGTTCATCGGGCATTATTACGAAGGCCGCAAGCCGGCCTTTGTCGATGACCTGGCCGGGCTGCTGGTCGGACCGCTCTTCCTGGTTGCCGAAACGGTCTTTGCCCTGGGCCTGGCGCGCAATACGCGCGACGCTGTCAGCGCCCACGCGCATTGACCGATGGGGCGCTAGGCGCCGTGCGCGAGCAGCCAGTCGCGCAACTGCAGGATCTTGTCGTCGGGCGCAAGACCGCGCCGGTGCACGAAGTAATAAGCCTTGCGGTTGTCGATCCCGGCCGGCAACGTGGATAGCGGCACCACCAGCCGGCCCTGCGCCAGTTCCTCGCTGATCAGGATGCGCGGGATCAGGGCCACGCCAATGCCGGCCGCGGCCGCCTGCGCCAGCATCGTATAGAGATCGTAGCGCGGGCCGCGCAAGGCTTGCGCCGGCAGCGTCGCGCCCGCCGCGGCAAGCCAGTCGCTCCAGGCGCGCAGCCGTGTGTTCAGGTGCAGCAGCGGCAGTTCCAGCAGTTGCGCCAGGTCCAGCCGCTTGCGGCGCCCCAGCAGGGACGGGCTGCATACCGGCACCGAAGGGCCCTCCTGCAGGATGCGCTGGCCCTCGGTGCCAGGCCACAGGCCTTCGCCGTAATAGATGGCGGCATCGAAGGCGGTATCGCTGAGCTCGAACGCCTCGGTGCGTGCCGACAGGTGCAGCGTCAGGTCGGGCAGGGCGCGCGCCAGTTGCGGCAGGCGCGGGATCAGCCACTGGCTGGCGAAGGTCGGCCCGATCGCCAGTTCGATGGCGCGCCCGCGCGGACGCTGGGACATCACATCCAGCGTGACCTGCTCGATCTGGTCGAGCCGTTCGCGTACTTCCTCGGCATAGGTCCCGCCTGCCGGCGTGAGCGCGATGCGCTTGCGGATCCGGTGGAAGAGCGGCACGCCAAGGCGTGCCTCCAGGCCGGCAATCTGCCGGCATACCGCGCTTTCGGTTACCGCGAGCTCGTCGGCGGCGCGTGTGAAGCTGCCAAGGCGTGCCGCCGCCTCGAACATCTGCAGCGCGGTAAGACTGGGAATGCCTTTGCGCATAGTGCGGTTTTGGAAGGAAGTTGGTGCGAAGTTATCAATTGTACGAAGTCTGCCCCGGTCTCACAATAAGACCCGCCGGGCGGCCATCGGCTCCCGCCATCCCCGAAAAACAAACGAATTCCAGCGTACTGACCATGAACAAGCCGAACCTGCAACGCCTTCTCGAGACCGTTTGTGGCGAAACCCAGGCAGCCGAGTTGCTGCAATTGATGAATGTTTCGCCGCAACTGCTGTCTTCGAGCAGCGATCGGGCCAGCCGCGCCGAAGTGGCGCAGGCCCTCAACATGGTGCTGTTTGCCGGCATCCTCGAGCGCGTGCCGACCGGCATGGCCTATACCCGCGACGTGATCGAGGCGGGCGGTCAGGTGGTGTTCGACCATGGCGCGCTGCGCACGGTGAAGTGGGATTGCGGCGACCTGCCATCCGGCGAGATCGCATTTACCCGCATCCTGGGGCCCCTGGGCTATCGGCTCAATGGCACTTATCCGCTCGATCGCATCGGCATGACCGGCCGCTCCTATGCGCACGCCGACCTGCCGGACGACATCGCCCAGTACTTCCTGAGCGAACTGCACCCGGAGCGCTTCAGCGCCGATTTCCAGGCGGCCGTATCGCGCGTGGTGTCGAAATCCACCGATCCCCTGGGCGAGGATGCCGTGGTGCAACTGGCCGTGCTGGAACGCGATGGCAGCCTGCCGATGGCCGATGCCGCGCGCCTGGTACCGCAACTGGCGGCCTGCTTTGCCCGCCACCACGCCGAGCCGGCACTGGCCGATTACGAACTGCTGCTGAAAGAATCGGCCGAGATGGCCTGGATTTCCACCGAGGGCAATGCCTTCAACCACGCCACCGACCGCGTGGCGGACGTGCGTGCCGTGGCCGATGCGCAGCGCAGCCTGGGCCGCCCCATCAAGGATACGGTCGAGGTGTCGCGCTCGGGCCGGGTCCTGCAGACCGCATTCAAGGCGGACCCGGTGGAGCGCGGCTTTGTCGGCGCCGGCGGCATCACCGTCAAGCGCACCGTGCCGGGTTCCTTCTACGAGTTCATCACCCGCGACTTCGTGCCTGCGGCGGAAGGCGCCAGCGGCACGCTGGACCTGTCGTTCGATGCAGGCAACGCGCAGGGCATCTTCAAGATGACGGCGGCCTGCTGAGAAGACGAATCTTGGCGCATCCTGACGGCTTCGGCCTGCCGGCTCCCGTGCGCGTTCGCGCCGGTTCAGGCCTGGCCCGCCGGTAGCCGCAGGCGGGCCAGCAGCCCGCCCAGTTCGCTGCTGCCCAGTTCCAGCCCTCCCTCGTATAGGGCGGCCATCTCG
>NZ_JARJLM010000238.1 GCF_029335485.1 Cupriavidus basilensis | reverse complement strand
GCGTGGGCTGTGCGGGCAGCAGGGCAGCCAATGCGGCCGCGGCGGCCTGGGCGGCCGGATTCACCGCCTGGTCCGTGCTGTCGTCCTCTTTGTCGTCGCTGCGGCCCGACGGCTTGGCGGCCACCGCGCTGCTCTGCGCGGGCTGCGCAGCCTGCGCGGGCGGGCTGACGGCGGCGCTGTTCGCGCTAGCGCTGCTGTTGCGGCTGTCGTTGCGGGCGCGTGCCAGGGCATCGCCGAACCCCTGCGAGTTCGCATCGGCGTTGCCGGCGCTGCCGGCCTTGCTCGCGGAGGCTGCGGCGGTGTTGCTGACAATCTGGCTGATATCGATCATGTTGGGATTCGGTCTGGCTGGGGCGGCTCAGCCGCTTAGCGGTGGCGGCCTGCGACTTGCAGGCGGGCGGCGCGGGCGGCGTATTCGTCGGTATCGCGTTGCTCGCGGCGCAAGGTAGCTTGCTGCTCGCGCGTTTCGTTGCGCGTGATCAGGGTGTCGAAGGAGTTCTGGCGGCGCTTTTGCTGCTGCCAGTTGGCGCGGCCGGCAAGCAGTTGCGCCTCGGCCCGGGCCAGCGCCTCGGTCTGCTGGCGGATGGCGGTGTCGAGCGAGGCCAGGAACTGCGCGAAGTCTTGCCAGCGGGTGGAGGTCATGCCGTCCTGGGCGATGGCCTGCATGCGCTCGCGGTACTCCTGCCGGTACTGGGTGAGTGCGCCGAGCTGCTGCTCTGCCTGGTTGCGCAAGCCCTGCAGCCGGCCCAGCTCGCGCGCGGCGGCATCCGTATCGTTCTGGGCCAGGTCGGCCAAGGTATTCAATGCAGATGGCTTAGCCATGTTCACTCCGTTGGAAGAGACTATGCAACTGGCCTATCGAGTCGTCGTAACCGGCGCGCTCGTGAATGTCCTGCTGAAGAAAGGCTTCCATGCGCGGATGCAGCTGGATGGCGTAGTCCAGTTCGGGATCGTTGCCCGGCACGTACGCGCCCACGCTGATCAGGTCCCGGTTGCGCTGGTAGCGCGACATCAGCTGCTTGAAGCGCCGTACCGAGGCAAACTGCGGCGGCTCGATCAGCGCCGTCATGGCCCGGCTGATCGATGCCTCCACATCAATGGCGGGGTAGTGGCCGGATTCCGCCAGGCTGCGCGACAGCACGATGTGGCCGTCGAGAATGGCGCGCGCCGAATCGGCGATCGGGTCCTGCTGGTCGTCGCCCTCGGTCAGCACGGTATAGAAGGCGGTGATCGAGCCGCCGCCTTCGGCGCCGTTGCCGGCGCGCTCCACCAGCGTCGGCAGCTTGGCGAACACCGAGGGCGGATAGCCCTTGGTGGCAGGCGGCTCGCCGATGGCCAGCGCGATCTCGCGCTGGGCCATGGCATAGCGCGTGAGCGAGTCCATGATCAGCAGCACATGGCGGCCCTGGTCGCGGAAATACTCGGCCAGGCGCGTGGCGTAGGCGGCGCCCTGCATGCGCAGCAGCGGCGAGGTGTCGGCTGGCGCGGCCACCACCACCGAGCGCGCGCGTCCGTCCTCGCCCAGGATGTTCTCGATGAAGTCCTTCACTTCGCGGCCGCGCTCGCCGATCAGGCCGACCACGATCACTTCGGCGCTGGTGTAGCGCGCCATCATGCCCAGCAGCACGCTCTTGCCCACGCCGGAGCCGGCGAACAGGCCCATGCGCTGGCCGCGGCCCACCGTGAGCATGCCGTTGATGGCGCGCACGCCGACATCGAGCACGGTCTCGATGGGCGCGCGCGACAGCGGGTTGATCTGCGCGCCGGCCAGCGTGACCTCGGTGGCGGCGGTAATCGGGCCGAGCCCGTCCAGCGGGCGGCCGGCGGCGTCGAGCACGCGGCCCAGCAGGCCTTCGCCCACCGGCAGGCGCTTCGAGCCCGGCTCGCGCGGGGTGGCGTCGCCGCTGGGCAAGGGCGTGGGTTCGAGCGGATAGACGCGCGCGCCGGGCACCAGGCCCACCACATCGGATTGCGGCATCAGGTAAAGCCGGTCGGCGCCGAAGCCAACCACTTCCGCCTCGGCCAGGCGCGGGCCGGCGTTCTTGCCGGGCGACTGGCCGCCGGGCAGCTCGATCAGGCAGTCGCTGCCCACCGGCAAGCGCAGGCCGATGGCTTCGAGCACCAGGCCGGCGGCACGGGTCAGGCGGCCGCAGCTGCGCTTGCTGTCGATCTCGGCAATGCCGGCCGATGCGGCGGTGAGCGCGTCGCGCCAGCGCTGGGCATGCAGGCCGGAATTGCCGGCGGCATTCGCCGTGCTTGCCGCGGAATCAGGCATGGGGCGGCTCCCACGGGTCGTCGCGTCCGAGCGCCTTGACCACGCGGCTCCAGCGCGTGGAGAGCGTGGCGTCGAGCTCGCCGCTGGCGGCACTTGCCACGCAGCCGCCGCGCGCCACCGCAGCGTCGGCGCGCACGCTCCAGCCGGCGGCCTGCAGCTCGCCGGCCAGGTGGGTCTCCACCAGGGCCACGTCGTCGGGATTGAGCATCAGGCAGGGCGAGCCCGACAGGGCAGGCTCGGCCGCCAGCAGTTCGCGCACCGCCGGCAGCAGCACGCCGGGATCGGCCTGCACGGCCTGGTGCACCAGCTGCCGCGCGACATCCAGCGCCAGCGCGATCAGGGTCTGGGCCACTTCCTCGTCGACACGCCCAAGCGCGTGGTTGAAGGTGGCGGCCAGTTCCTGCAGGCGGGCAGCCTCGTTGCGCGCGCTTTCCAGGCCGCGTGCATAGCCTTCGCGGTGGCCGTCGCCGTAGCCCTGGGTCTGGCCCTGGGTGTAACCCTGGGCGTAGCCCTCCGTGCGCGCGCCTTCGCGCATGGCGTCGAGCGCGGCAAAGTCGATGGGCGGCGGGGCGGGTTCGAGCGGCATGAACTGTGCCGGATCCGGCTCGGCTTGGCGCGGATCCAGCGACAGCATCTGCCAGCGCTGCCAGCCGCTCTTCTGCTGGGAGCGCGTTTGCGGCGCGGCAAAGCTCTCGAAGCCGGCCTGCCGCGGCACGGCGCGCTGGTCCGCGCCGCGGCCGGGATTTGCATCGCCGCGCCGCTCGGCGCGGGCATCGGCGTAGTCGCTGTCCGCGGCAAGCTCGCGGAACTGGCGCAGGGCACGTTCAGACGTAGGCATCGTCGCCACCACCGATCACAACTTCGCCGGCTTCGGCCAGGCGTCTTACCACCTGGAGGATGTTCTTCTGCTCTGCCTCGACCTGCGAGACCCGTACCGGGCCCAGCGCGTCGAGATCTTCGCGCAGCATTTCGCCGGCGCGGGTGGACATATTGCGGATGAACTTGTCGCGCAGCTCCGCCGGCGCGCCCTTGAGCGCGACGATGAGCGATTCGGTCGCCACTTCCTTGAGCACGCGCTGGATGCCGCGGTCGTCCACTTCGAGCAGGTTCTCGAACAGGAACATCTCGTCGATGATCTTCTGCGCGAGGTCGCCGTCGTGCAGGCGCACGCCTTCGATCACCGCCTCTTCGTGAGCCGTGCTCATCAGGTTGATGATCTCGGCCGCCGTACGCACGCCGCCCATGCGGCTGCGCTTGAGGCTCTGGCCCGCCAGCAGCTTGGTCAGCACGTCGGTCAGTTCCTGCAGGGCGCCCGGCTGCACGCCGCCGAAGGTGGCGATACGCAGGATCACGTCGTTGCGCAGGCGGTCCGTGAACATGCTGACGATCTCGGACGACTTCTGCCGGTCCAGGTGGATCAGGATGGTGGCGATGATCTGCGGGTGCTCGTCGCGGATCAGCTCGGCCACCGAGGTGGAATCCATCCAGTTCAGCGAATCGATGCCGGCGCCCGGGTCGCGGGATTCGAGGATGTCCTCGATCACCGATACCGCGCGTTCCTCGCCCAGCGCCTTGTTCAGCACGCTGCGGATAAAGGCGCTCGAATCGATGTTGAGCGCGAGGTACTGCTCAGTCTCGGAGCGGAATTCGGCCAGTACCTCGGCCACCTGGTCGCGCGTCACCGAGTTGAGCGTGGCCATGGCCGAGCCCAGGCTCTGTACCTCGCGCGGGCCGAGGTGTTTGAAGACTTCTGCAGCAGCGTCTTCACCGAGCGACATCATCAGGATGGCGCTCTTCTGCAATCCTTCATCGGTCATCGCTAGACATCCAGTTCTTGATCACACTGGCAACCAGGCGCGGGTCGCGTTGCGCGGCGTCGCGCACCAGGGCGAGATCGCTTTCATATTTGGCGGCGAGCCGCAGGACTTCCGGATTGGTCGGCTCTTCAGGCGGCAGCAATACGGCTTCGTTGTTGTCCGACGTTTCCTGCGGCGGCGGCAGGGGCGGCGCGGTGTACTTGCGCAGCACCGGACGCGCCACCTTGAACCACACGAACAGGGCCAGCAGGGCCAGCAGCAGGTAGCCGGCACCGGTCTTGGCCAGCGCGATCATCTCCGGCTGTTTCCACAGCGGCAGCTCGGGCTTGACATCGGTATCGGCGGTGAACGGGCTGTTGACCACATTGAGCGAGTCGCCCCGGTCGGCCGAGAAGCCCATGGCTTCCTTGGTCAGGTTCTCTATCTGGGCCAGCTGCGCGGCAGGCAGGGGCTCGGAGACCATCTTGCCGTTGGCGCCGGCCTTCTGGCGGTAGTTGACGACCACCGCCACCGACAGGCGCTTCACGCCGCCCGGCGCCTGCTGCACATGGCGCACGGTGCGGTCGAGTTCGTAATTGGTGGTGGAGTCCTTGCGGCTGCTGCTCGGGCCGGTCTGGGCCGAGGCGGTGGCGCCGGCCTGCGCTTGCTGGCCTGCCTGACCTTGCTGCCCCGGTTGGTTGGGCTGGCCCGGACGCGGCGGCTGGGCCGTGGCGATCGGCGCGGTGGCCGGTGCGGGCGGCTGGTTGGACAGCGCGCCGGGCACGCCGCCGGCCGGGGCCGCGCCTTGCTGGCTCGACTCGCTGGACTGCTGGCTGCGGATGGCGGCGTGGGTGGGGTCCTGGTTGGGCTTGAACGACTCGTCGGTATGCTCGACGATGGAGAAGTCGACGTCGGCGGTGACCTGGGCGTGCACATTGTCCTGGCCGAGGATCGGCGCCAGGATGGTTTCCACGCGCTGCGCGTAGTTGCGCTCCAGCGCCTGCACGTACTTGAGCTGGCCGGCGTCGAGCATGCGCTCGCTGGTGCCGTTGCCAGACAGCAGGTTGCCGTGCTGGTCGACGATCGAGATGGCCTTGGGCGTGAGCTCCGGCACGCTGGACGAGACCAGGTAGCCGATCGCGGCCACCTGGCCGTCATCGATGGCGCGGCCGGGGTAGAGCTGCAGCACCACCGACGCGGTGGGTTTCTGGCGGTCGCGCACGAACAGCGTGGGCTTGGGAATGGCCAGGTGCACGCGTGCCGACTGCACCGCGCCGATCGACTCGATCGAGCGGGCCAGCTCGCCTTCCAGGCCGCGCTGGTAGTTGACCTGTTCGGCGAACTGGCTGATGCCGAACTTCTGCGAGTCCATCAGCTCCATGCCGGTCGTGCCGCTCTTGGGCAGGCCTTGCGAAGCCAGGCGCAGCCGGGTCTCATGGACCTTCTCCGAGGGCACCATCACCGCACCGCCGCCTTCGGCGAACTTGTACGGCACGTTCATTTGCTGCAGGGAGGCGATGACGGCGCCGCCGTCCCGCTCTGACAGGTTGCTGTAGAGCACCTTGTAGTCCGGCGCGCGCGACCACAGCACGCCCACGGCGATGGCTGCGGCGAGGGCCGCGCCGCCAAGCATCATGGGCAGGCGCGGATTGCTCTTGATGCGCTCGAACAGCTCGGATTTGCCCGACAGGGCTGCCACGGCGTTCATGCGCGCGCCCCCGTCATGGCCGGGCCGGCATGGGATAGGGCCGGCTGGGCCGGGTGGCGGGCGCCGCTCGGGCTGCCCCGTCCACCCCGGCGGGCCTGGCAAATCCGGGCTTCGGCATGGCTAAGATCACGCTGCTGACAAAACACGCGTACTCCCCGCGATAGTTGATGAGATCTGGTTCCCGACCGGGGCGCGCCACGACAAGCGAGGCAGCGTCATCCCAGATTCGGCACGGTATCGATCATCAGCCAAGCCGGGTGCGGACAATCCCGCGAATAAGCCTCGTTTTCCACTCGAATTCCCGCAATGGCCCAGCCGGAGCCGCAGGTACGCTTCGGGGGCTGGCACAGGCGGCGTACGCGGATGCGGTATTTGCGGCATTCGCGGCGCATGGCGGCAGGATTGCCGGCAGCGGCCCGGGCGGGTGCCCGGCGCAACCCTCAATGACTCTTTCTCGAACCGGTTTTGGCCAAGGCAGGCTATGCCTGGCCTTGGGCGGGGCGGGTTCCAAGCGGATCGCCATGACTACCATCTCCTCCATCGACGGCATGCTGCAACAACTGCGCGGACTGGCGCAGAACGCTACCGGGCAGCAAAGCCAGGCTGCCGCAGCCGAGCCGAGCGGCTTCGCCGGTGAACTGCAGCGCTCGCTGGCGCGCATCAGCAACGTGCAGGAACATGCATACGGCCAGGCCGAAGCGTTCGAAATGGGTAAGCCCGGGGTGGCGCTTAACGATGTGATGATTGATATGCAGAAGGCCAATGTGTCGTTTCAGACCGGGGTGCAGGTGAGGAACCGGCTGACGGCGGCTTATCAGGAAATGATGAATATGACGGTTTGAGGGATTCGGGCCGGAGGTTGATCAAGATTTCCCGAGGCAGAGGCTCCGCGTTAAGAAAGGCGCTACGGCGCTCTTCGTGTGCGGCCAATGCATACAAGCTGAATGGCAGTGTGGATGGAAGACGGAAGCAATGACGATGCCGCATTGAACGCTTAGACAATACGAATCTGATTTTTGTCGATTTGCCCGGTTCGGGAGGATCGTGGAAGCCGGTTGAGTACTCGACCGAAGGCTTTGCACGCGAACTCCTGCCGGCCATGGCAGAAGTCACTGGTGGCGAATATCAGATACTCGGTGTGAGCTTCGGCGGTTTTTGTCGGTTTGGAAATAGCAAGGCAGGATCCCGATTGCGAAGGTATCGTGTTGCTGGACACGCCATTCTCCGCGAGGAGACTCTGGCATAACCAGGCCTTCCTGAGAAGCTGCCTTGGACAGAGACCGGATGACCAGAATTTGACGCGATTGGCCTGGGAGATCCATGGGGTGACGGAACATGCGCTGGTCGAACGTACATTTTGGCATCTGCCGGAGGGACTCTCCATGCGTATCACGGTGATCACCGGCGACGTACCGGTTTTTCCTCTCCAGTGGCCAGTCAGCGAGAAAGTTGGAACAGAATGAGCAAAGAAGAATTGCGGGCCCAGATTGCCCGCCTGGTGGATCAATACGCAGCCTTGGCGCAGAGCGAGGCGGCCCCCTTTCTGGCAGGGCAGTCGGCTATCCCGCCGTCCGGGAAAGTGGTGGGGGCGCCGGAAATGAAGGCCATGGTCGACTCGGCCTTGGATTGCTGGCTAACGGCGGGGCGCTTTAACGAGGCATTCGAGAAGCGGCTGGCTGCGCTCCTTGGGGTTCGTCATGTCCTTACAGTGAATTCAGGGTCATCCGCTAACCTGATCGCGTTCGCCACATTGACTTCCCCCAGGCTTGGCGACAGGGCAATTCAGCCCGGTGACGAGGTGATCGGCGTTGCGGCCGGATTCCCGACCACCGTCAATCCGATCTTGCAGTGCGGTGCAATTCCCGTCTTTGTGGATGTCGAGCTGGGTACCTACAATATCGACGCAAGCAAGATCGAGGAGGCTATCTCGCCCCGTACCCGGGCCATCATGCTTGCGCACACGCTAGGCAACCCGTACAACCTCGAAGTGGTAACGGCGCTCTGTCGTAAGCACAATCTGTGGCTAGTGGAGGACTGCTGTGACGCCTTGGGGGCAACCTACGACGGTGAACTCGTGGGCGGCTTCGGCGATATTGCTACGTTGAGCTTCTATCCTGCCCATCACATCACGATGGGCGAGGGCGGGGCGGTCTTCACCAACAACGATACGCTCCGGCAGATTGCCGAGTCGTTTCGTGACTGGGGGCGCGATTGCTATTGCCCGCCGGGCAAGGACAATACTTGTGGCCGGCGCTTCTGCTGGAAGCTCGGCTCGCTTCCTGAAGGGTACGATCACAAGTACAGCTACTCGCACCTCGGGTACAACCTCAAGATCACGGACATGCAAGCGGCATGCGGTCTTGCGCAGCTGGATCGTGTGCAAGAGTTCATTGCGACACGCAAGCGGAACTTCGCCTACCTGAAAGACCGTCTGGGCCGATGCAGCGATGCCCTGATCTTGCCGGAGGCGACCCCGCGCTCGGATCCTTCCTGGTTTGGATTCCCAATGACCTTGCGGCCGGAGGCGGGAGTGCGGCGGGCGGATCTGATCTCCTATCTGGATCAGTACCGCATTGGCACCCGGCTTCTGTTTGCGGGAAATCTTGTCCGGCAGCCCTATATGCAAGGGCGAAAATACCGCATCTCAGGGGATCTGCGCAACTCGGACATCGTGATGAACGACACATTCTGGGTCGGCGTCTATCCGGGTTTGAGCGAGGACATGCTCGATTTCATGGCCGGGAAACTGGAGCAATTCTTCGGGATCGGGTTTTAAGCATGCGCCTGGAGCCGTTAGCGCTTGCCGGCTGCTTCCGTCTGCTGGGCAACCGCTTGGAGGATTCCCGCGGAGACTTCTTTAAGTTGTTTCACGCGCCAACGCTTGCCGGACTGGGGCTGGAGACGGACTTCACCGAGTCGTTCGTGTCAACGTCGCGCGCCGGAGTCATTCGCGGTATGCACTTCCAGCGCCCGCCAAAGGACCACGCGAAGCTGGTTTGTTGTCTGAGCGGCAGGGCGCGTGACGGGCTGGTCGATCTGCGCCCGGGGTCGCCGACGTTTGGTGCCAGCACGAGTCTGATTCTCTCGGCGGACGCTCCCGAGGTGCTATATGTGCCGCGAGGCGTCGCGCACGGTTTCGCGGCGCACGTGGAAAATACGCAGATGTGGTACCTCGTTTCTTCGGTGCACGATCCCGCGGCCGATGCCGGCGTCCATGTCCACGGGGTGGGAATCGACTGGTGGACGGATGGGCCGGCCACGGTCGAACCGATCCTTTCGGCGCGCGACCAGCAATTCCCGGCGCTGGATGCCTACCTGGCCAACAGCGATAGCGAAACAGGAAAAAGATGAGGAAGGTGCTGTTGACCGGAGCATCCGGCTACGCTGGAGCCGCCATTCAGGCTGGCCTGCGCGCTTGCGGATTGACGGTGCTGACTGCGGGGAGGCGTCGGAACGATGATGTCTACATGGATTTGTTGCGCCCAGAGAACCTGGCTCGCCTCGCGATTCCGAGCGATATAGACGCATTAATCCATATGGCGGCCGCAAACGAGGTGATGTGCCGACAGGAGCCCGTTTCCGCCTACACGGCAAACGTCACCTCTACGCAAGCACTGTTGCGTGCTGCGGAGTCAGCTGGAATCCGCCGCCTGCTCTATCTCTCCACCTTCCACGTGTTTGGGGCCCCAAGCGGAACACTGGACGAGTGCACTGTGCCGGCACCCGCGAACGATTACGGCATGACGCACTGGATGGCCGAGCAGGCCTTTCTGATGCAAGGTCGCCGTACCGGAGCGCAAGTCTGCATTTTACGGGCATCCAATCTCTTTGGGGAGCCTGCAGACTGGGGCACTTTCGATCGCTGGACCCTGGCACCGTTTGATTTTACGCGGCAAGCCGTAACGAACGCAGCGATCAGCTTGCTGACGAACGGCGCGCCGGTGAGGAATTATGTATCGCTCTCGTTTCTGAGGAGATCGGTGATTGCTGCGCTTGCGGGGGAGCTTCCGGCAATCACTCATATAGCCGGTACGGCTTGGAGCATGGCTGAACTTGCCGAGCTGTCCGCTCGCATCGTCCGGGCCGAGACGGCACGGGAGGTCAAGGTTTCTCTCGGGAACGCTTCGCCACGCGAAACGGCCTACAGCTTCATTTCCAAGCACTGGCCACTCGAGAACTGCATGAAAGAGGATGACATGGCTGCATTCCTGCGCGGCGTAGCGCGCTGGCTGATGGCGAATCCGCAATGAACCGGATATCAGCCCTGGCCAAGGTATCGCCAATGGCCGACATTGAGCGTTCCGTGAGAGGGAACCACGTGGCTGTTGCCGATCACGTTACGATAGATAGCTTTGTCAAAATCAAGTTCGCCGGAGGCGATGGTGACGTCGAGATCGGTCCTTACTGTTATCTGAATTCCGGCGTGGTCATCTACTCCGGCAACGGTGTCAAGCTCGGCGAGGGCGTTCTGATTGCCGCCAATACCACTCTTGCGCCTACCAATCACCAGTATCGCGAGCGTGGCCGAACGATTATCGAGCAGCGTTTTATGCCATCAAAGGGCGGCATCGTTGTGGAAGACGATTGCTGGATCGGCGCCAATTGTGTCTTGCTGGACGGGACCTTTCTGGGACGTGGTTGCGTGGTGGGCGCAGGTACCGTGCTCAAGGGTGCCTGGCCGGAGTATTCGGTGATCGCCGGTAATCCTGCGAAGGTGGTTCGCCATCGAGACTAGTCCGGATCCAGGTTCCATCACGCCGATTCCACCGAATCCGCCAATTCCGCCTTGACGGTCAACGGCATGGTGCCGTCTTGCGAGAATTGCTCGATCTGGTATTCCATGACATGGCGAGCAAGGCCGGGCTCCTCATGTACATGCCGATACCATTCGGCTGTGGCAGCCAGCGCCTGGCTGAGTGACCAGCGTGAGTGCCAGGACAGCATCCGCTTGGCCTTGGATGAATCCAGGTAGAGATAGCGGGCTTCATGTGGCGCTTCGGCTCCAGTTGCCGTATCGGCTTCCCAGTTCAGGCCTGGCCAGTGCTTCTGAAGCAGAGCCAGCACTTCCGAAACAGGTTGGTTGTCACAGGCCTCCGGCCCGAAGTTGAAAGCTGAGGCGAATTCGCGTTCACCAGCCAGCAGCCTGGCACCGAGCAAGAGGTATCCGTTGAGGGACTCCAGCACATGCTGCCATGGGCGAGTGGCCTCCGGATGACGGATTCTCAGCGTGCCACGGCCGGCAACGGCGCGCGCCGCATCCGGAAGCAAGCGATCCTCGGACCAGTCGCCGCCGCCAATCACATTCCCCGCGCGCGCAGTTGCAACAAGCACCCCTTGCTGATCCAGGAACGCCTGACGATAACTGGCCGTCACGAGTTCGGCCCCCGCCTTGCTTGCGCTGTATGGATCGTAGCCGCCAAGAGGATCGGACTCCCGATATCCCCACAGCCATTCCTTGTTGTCGTAGCACTTGTCAGTCGTGACGATGACGATGGCGCGCACAGATGGACAATGGCGGCAAGCCTCAAGAAGGTTGACGGTGCCCATGACATTGGTTGCCCAGGTCGTGGCCGGGTCGCGGTAGCTGGCGCGCACCAGTGGTTGTGCCGCGAGATGGAAGACAATCTCAGGCTGCGCCGCCCGCAGGGCGTTTTCCAGTGCAGCGGAATCGCGGACATCGGCAAGGTGATGCGCCTCCAGGGCATCTTCGATGCCGGCCAGTGCAAACAGGCTCGGTTGCGACGGGGCGGGCAACGCGTAGCCGGTGACACGGGCGCCCAGGCGCGCCAGCCAGGCGCTCATCCAGGAGCCTTTGAATCCAGTGTGGCCGGTCAGGAAGACCGAGCGGCCCACGTAAGTATTGCGCATGCGGTTCACCAGATCTTCCAAGGGGCTGTTCCGGCTTGCCACAATTGCTCAAGCATGTTTTTTTCGCGCAAGGTATCCATGGGTTGCCAGAAGCCTCCGTGTTCGAAGGCCAGTAGGTGCCCGCGTTTTGCGAGTTCTTCCATGGGAGCCTGTTCCCAGCTGATCCCATCGTTCGCGATCAGGTCGATTGCTTCCGGTTGCAGCACGAAAAAGCCGCCATTGATCCATGCGCCATCCCCGCGCGGCTTCTCTGCGAAGCCGGAAACCATGCCTTCCTTGGTACGCTCCAGCGCGCCGTAGCGGCCAGGCGGTTGCACCGCGGCAACGGTCGCCCAGCGGCCGTGGTTGCGGTGAAAGGCGATCTCTGCGGTGAGGTCGATGTCGGATACGCCGTCGCCATAGGTGAAGCAGAACGACTCACCCGGCGTGAGGTAATCCCGCACGCGTCGCAGCCGGCCGCCGGTTTGCGAGTCGTCGCCGGTGTCGACCAGCGTTACGCGCCACGGCTCGGCCTTGCGGCAATGTACTTCCATGCGATTCTCCGACATGTCGAAAGTGACATCCGACATGTGCAGAAAGTAATTGGCGAAGTATTCCTTGATGACGTAGCCCTTGTAGCCGAGGCAGATGATGAAGTCACTGATGCCGTGTGCCGCATAGATCTTCATGATATGCCACAGGATCGGTTTGCCGCCGATCTCGATCATGGGCTTGGGTCTGAGGTGAGATTCTTCGGATATGCGGGTACCCAGCCCGCCCGCCAGGATGACGGCTTTCATGCAGCTTTCTCCAGTACTTGGATCCCGAGGACTTCGTGGGTCGAGGGTTTGCCCTGGCTTTCGATCAAGGCCAGGTCGAGGCAGAACTGCTGTTGCAGGATATCGGCCACGGGACTCGTGTCGTGACCGCCCTCCCGCATACGCGCGCTCAGCAAGCGGTAGAGCGGCAGGTGGTATGGACGCAGGTTGATGGCTTCCATCAACAGTTCAAGGGCACGCTCGTGGTTGCCGACGTGTTGCTCCATCTCGCCCAGCGCGAACGCGATCAGCCAGTGCTTGCTCCACTTGGCCGACATGTTTTCCAGCAGGCCGTTCAACTCGAAGTGTCGCCCTTCATCAAGCAGCAGCCCGATCGTGAGCACCAGCGCTTCCATGGAGTGCCAGGCTCCGTTGCAGAACACGCCATCCTGCGTGCGAGGCTGGAGATGGCTCACGTCCCGGTGCTGGCCGATCAGTTGTATCGCTTGGGCTTCGAACCAGCGCGTGAAGCCAGCGATGTCGGCGATGGCGCTCTTCTCGAAGCGATGCCGCAAAGTGAGACGGAGCGCGTTGAGCTGCTCCGGGTCCGCGGCAAGCTGAGCAGCCATCGCCACGTAAGCCTCCTCGGTATTGCAGATGAGGCCATCCAATCCCACCGCGTGCAGGAAAGGTGCGGACATCCGGCTATGGAATGCTTGCCCGGCCAGCGAGACCAGCGGCACGCCCATCCATAGCGTGTCGCAGGTGGTGGTGCCGCCGGTTACCGGTGATGTATCCAGCGCGATGTCGATGTCATGGTAGGTCAGGTACTGGTTCTTGCCTTCCCTTGGCACGCAGACGACGCATTGCGTGTCGATGCCGGCCTGTTCCATGCGCGCCAGCAGCGGTCCCCGCACTGCTTCCCGGTCGAGTCCTGCCGCTTCGATCAGCAGGCGGCTGCCGGGGCAGCGCGCCAGCACCGCGCTCCACAGCCGCAGGGTGCGGTCGGTCAGCTTGCCGATGTTGTTGCAGGAGCCGAAGGTGATGAAGCCGTTGCGCAGCGCGGGTGTTTCCCGGACCTGGTAGTCGGGCTGGTAGACCTGCAGCGGGCTGCCGATCAGCGGGTGGTAGACCGCGAACACGCCGGGCGCGTACAGGAGGTTCTCGGTGTAGTTCGACTCGGTGCCGGCCGGATCTCCGATCCGGTCGGTGACGCGATGCTGGATGGCGGGCATGCCGGTGCTGCCGGGATAGCCGAGCCAGGTGAGCTGCACCGGCGCCAGGCCATACACCATATAGTGCAGCGGCGAGATGCCGGTATAGCCGCCCAGGTCGATCAGCACATCGATGTTCTCCTCCCGTACCGCCTGCACGATTTCCGCTTCCGGCTTCTTGGCCAGGTTCACATAGCGGTCGCAATAGATGGAGATCTTGCGCGTGACAGTGTCCTGGGTCGATTGCAGGCCAAGCGCCACCACCTCGAAGCGCGCGCGATCGATGTTGGCGATAAGCGGGATAAGGAAATAGGCACAGGCGTGCCGGTACAGGTCGTTTGACAGGATCCCGAGCCGGATCCGTTCGGCGCGCGGCCTGGCCACCACGGGCAATTCCGGCAGGCGCTCGCGGGCGAGTACCCGGGCAAAGTTGCCGGCCTCGGCCAGCAGGTCGCCCGCGCTGGTCTTGTCGCCGAACAGCAGCATGAACAGCAGGTTCGAGCGGATGTTCTTGTTGGTCGGGGCGCTTGCCGCGGCGCGCCTGAGCGTCGTGATCGCGTCTTCGGCGAAGCCGGTGTCTTTCAGGTCATTGGCATAGTTGGCCAACACGACGGGATGGTCCGGCGCGATCTCGACGGCTTTGAGCGACGCCTGCTTGGCGTCGGCGTGCAGGCCCAGCTGGCGCAGCACGATGGCGTAGTTCGCCCAGGCCTCAAGATAGCGAGGGTGCCGCGCCACGCAGTCCTGCAGCAAGGTCCTGGCATGTTCCAGCCGGCCCGTCGTGGCGAGGATGCGGCCGCAGACGGTCATCATGTCCGGCTGTCCCGGGTGCATCTTCAAGCCTTCCTCCGCGACACGGAGTGCATCTTCCTGCCGGTGCAGCAGCAGCAAGGAGAGGGCGTGCCAGTAGAAGGCGGCGCGCAGCCGCGGCTTGAGCTTCAGGGCCTTCTCCGCGTAGCCGATCGCTGCCTCGAACTGCCCCGTAGCATGGCTGTTCTCGGCTTTCTTGATGTAACGGTCCGCCTTGGAGCTGTTTGCGAGGTTCTTCATATTGGACGGATTGATTTACCGGGCGCGGCAATGGGGGGCGTGTGCTCGATGACGGGCTGGCAACGGTTCAGATAGCCAGGTTTGCCGAGGTTTGCGGGTTTGCATGGATGGCTCAGGCATGTTCCCGCTCGGCCTCTGCTTCCTGCCCGACCTCGATGCCGAGGACTTCCAGCACCGTGGGCGCGCCCTGCTGCTCCAGGAATGCCAGCGTCACGCCCAACTGCTGCTGGAGGAATTCGCCCAGCATGCTCTTGTCATACTGGTACTCGTCCAGCCGGGCGTTAAGCAGGCGGAACAGCGGCAGGTGATAGGTACGCAAGCCGATGCTTTCCATCAGGTAGTCGACCGCTGCCTCGTGCTGCCCGTTGCGGTGCTCGATTTCGGCCAGCACGTAGGGCACCATCCAGTGCCTGGGCCACTTCGCGGAGAAGTTCTCGAGCAGGGCGCGCAGTTCGATATGGCGCCGGGCCTCCAGCAAGCCGGCAACCGCGATCACGATTTCCGCCATGGTGTGCCAGGTGCCGGAGAAGTACACGCCATCGTGCGAGCCGGGCATGCTGTCGACCGGCCGGTGCGGACCGACCGCCTTGGCAAGCTGGTCTTCCATCCAGCGCGCGAAGGCGGCGCCGTCGGCCAGGGGACCCTGCTCGAAACGCTGCCGCAGCGACAGGCGCAAGGCGTTGAGCTGGCCCGCATCTGCGGCCAGTTGCGCGGCCATCTCGACGTACTCTTGCGCATCGCGGCAGATCAGGCCATCCAGGCCGAGCGCATGCAGGAAGCTGGCCGACATGCGCGAGTGGAAGGCCGCCCCCGCCAGCGTGATCACAGGCACGCCCATCCACAAGGCGTCGCAGGTGGTGGTGCCGCCGGTCAGCGGCACGGTGTCCAGCATGATGTCGATGTCGTGGTAAGTCAGGTACTGGTTCGTCGCCAGCCTGGGGATGCAAGCCACGCGGACCGGGTCGATGCCGGCACGCGCCAGGCGGGCCAGCAGAGGGCCGCTGACGGCTTCGTTGTCGAGGTCGCGTGCTTCGATCAGCAGGCGGCTGCCCGGGCAACGCGCCAGCACCGCGTGCCACAGTGCCACGGTCTGATCGGTGACCTTGCCCAGGTTGTTGCAGGAGCCGAAAGTGATCGCGCCGGTGCGCAGCGCCGGCGTCTCCTGGACCCGGTACTTTGGGCCGTACGCATTCAGGGGGCTGTGTACCAGCGGCGCGTACGTGCAGAAGACGGTGGGCGCCCTGAGCAGGGTCTCGCTGTAGTGGGGCTCGAAGCCTTCCGGGTCGCAGGTCGCGTCGCTGATGCGGTAGTGGATGGATTTCAGTCCGGTGCTGCCGGGATAGCCCAGCCATGTCATCTGCACCGGAGCCAGCCCGTGGACCATGTATGGCAGCGGCGAATTGCCGGTATGCCCGCCGAGATCCATCACGACGTCCAGCTGCGCGTTGCGAATGGTCTCCACGACGTCGGCCGTGGTTTTGCCCGCCAGCTCGATGAACTCATTGGCGTGCAGCCGGATCTTGTCGGTGACATGGTCGCTCAGCGGGTTGAGCGAGAGTGCCACCACCTCTACCCGCGAGCGGTCCAGATGCGCCATCAGCGGCAGGATGAAGTAGGCACAGGCGTGCCGCATCAGGTCGTTCGAGAACAGGCCCAGGCGGATCGGACCGCTGGTACGCCGCGGCGCGCCGGCTTCGCGCGGCAGGCGCGGGCCGGCCAGCAGCAGCGTCTCGTAGGTCTTGGCTTCGCGCAGCAGCTCGGGCGCCGTGGTGTCCTCGGCGAACAGCATGGCGAACAGCAGGTTGGCCCGGATGGCGATGTTGCCCGGGGCCAGCTTTACCGCCTTGCGCAGGGCAGGCATGGCCTCGGCCATTTCACCCGTTTCCTTCAGGGCCAGGGCGTAGTTGCAGGCCGCGGTGGCCTCGTTGGGGTTGATCGCCAGCGCCTTGCTGGCGGCCTCCCTGGCCGCCGCGGGCTCGCGCAATTCCAGCAGCAGGGCGGCATAGTGCACCCAGGCGCTGAGCGAGCCGGGGTCGGCGCCGACACATCGCTGCAGCAGTTGCCTGGCTTCCTCGTGCTCGCCGTTGCGCAGCAGGACGAAGCCGCCGAGAGACATCAGTTCGATATCGTCCGGGAAATGCTGCAGCCCGTCGTGCAGGATCTCGCCGGCCTTCCTGGTGTCCTGTAGTGCCAGCCACGCGGCCATCTGCCAGTAGGAGGCATCGGCCCGCTTGCCAAGTATCCGCTCCGCATTCTCGGCTTCCCTGAGTACAACGCGGTACTGGCCGGCCTGATAGGCTGTGCGAGCCTTCTCGATCTGGCGGGGAGACTTGGGAGCAATCTGGATAGGTTTCATCGGTTGGGCCCGTCTTGGCGGGCTGGTACAGGCAATGCGCTTGTTGGCGATGCCGCCGCATACCGGGCAAGGCGGTTTGCGGCGGTGATTGCCAGGCTGTTCCGGCCCCTGAAAGTTATCAGGACGGCAAGCGCGGGGAGGCCGGAATACGGGCCAAAAACGAGGCCAATTCCAGAGGCGGGACAGTCG
>NZ_JARJLM010000237.1 GCF_029335485.1 Cupriavidus basilensis | reverse complement strand
CGTGCAACCAGAGAGAGAAAATCCCAGAGGAGACAGCATGACAACAACCGCAGTACACGCCGGCGCCGCCGATCCCGGCTTCGAGGACGCCACCTACCGCAAGGTGACCTGGCGCCTGGTGCCCTTCCTGCTGCTGTGCTACGTGGTGGCCTACCTGGACCGGGTCAACGTGGGCTTCGCCAAGCTGCAGATGCTGAACGATCTCAAGTTCAGCGAGACCGTCTACGGCCTGGGTGCGGGGATCTTCTTCATCGGCTACTTCCTGTTCGAAGTGCCCAGCAACGTGATCCTGCACAAGGTGGGCGCGCGCATCTGGATTGCCCGCATCATGATCACCTGGGGGCTGATCTCGGCGGCGATGATGTTCGTCACCACGCCAACCATGTTCTATGTGCTGCGCTTTCTGCTCGGCATCGCCGAGGCGGGCTTCTTCCCCGGCATCATCCTCTACCTGACCTACTGGTACCCGTCGCACCGGCGCGGGCGCACCACCACCTATTTCATGACCGCGGTCGCGCTGGCCGGCGTGATCGGCGGCCCCCTGTCGGGCTGGGTGATGCAGACCTTCGACGGCCATAACGGCTGGTCGGGCTGGCAATGGATGTTCCTGATCGAGGGCATCCCGTCCGTGCTGGTGGGACTGCTGGTGCTGGCCTACCTCGACGACCGCATCGTCCACGCCAAGTGGCTGAACGACGAAGAGAAAGCCCTGCTCCAGCGCAATATCGCCAGCGAGGACATGCACAAGGAAGACGCGCCGGTCAGCCAGGTGCTGACCAGCCCGCGCGTCTGGCTGATGAGCTCGATCTACTTCTGCTTCGTGATGGGCCTGTACGGCGTCAGCTTCTGGCTGCCCACGATCATCAAGCAGACCGGCGTGAAGAGCCCGCTGGACATCGGCCTGCTCACCGCCATTCCCTATGGCTGCGCGGTGGCCGGCATGATACTGGTGGCCTACAGCGCCGACCGCACGCGCGAGCGGCGCTGGCATATCGCCGTTCCCGCGCTGGCGGGCGCGCTTGGGCTGGTGCTGTCGGTGCAATGGCACAGCAACACAGTGCTGGCACTGCTCGGATTAACGCTGGCCACCATCGGCATCCTGACCACGTTGCCGCTGTTCTGGAGTTTGCCCACGGCATTTCTCGCGGGCACCGGCGCGGCGGCGGGTATCGCGCTGATCAACTCGCTGGGCAACCTGGCCGGCTTCATCAGCCCGTATGCGGTGGGCTGGCTCAAGGACCTGACACAGAGCACGGATTCCGGCATGTACCTGCTGGCGGCTTGCCTGGTAGTGGGAGCGGCGCTGACGTTGTCGGTGCCGGCGCGGATGGTGAACAAGTAGGCGTGCGAGGGCAAGCGGCACAGCCAGCGCCCTCCCTTCTCCCCGGCCTCTCTCGCTGGCGGGAGAGGCGAGCGACACAGCGGGAGGCGAACGGCAGCACTGTCGGATGCGCGCCTCGCACGAATGCCCCGGCATTCGAAATCCGAAAGCCCGAAATGAAAGCGAGGCAACCGGTCAACGGTTCGGCATAGCCATGTGGCGCGCCCAAGGGGCGGGCCACACGGCTATGCGAAGCGAGCTGCGGCGATACGGCTCCCCACAGGGGAGGTGAAACGGCTTTTGACTCTAACCACCGTCTGACACAGCCGGCGCCCCAGGCGCATCCTGCCGGTTTTGACCCGCATTCCCGAAGCCCCCCGGAATCAATTCCCCGTATCCTCCCCCAGCATCTGCGCCACCGATCCCGCCGTGCCCGCGGCGCGCTCGCCCAGCAGATGGTGCAGCGTGGTGAGCAGTTCATCTTCGTTATACGGCTTGCCCAGGTAGACGTTGACGCCGATCTCGGCGGCGTAGCGGCGATGTTTCTCCGCCGTGCGCGAGGTGATCATCACCAGCGGCATATGCGATGTGCGGTTGTCCGCCCGCACGTTGCGGGTGAGGTCGAAGCCGTCCATATGCGGCATCTCGATATCGACCAGCATGGCGTCCGGCATCACCTCCTGCAATTGCCGCAGCGCGTCCACGCCGTCGCGTGCCAGCACCACCTGGTAGCCGGCGCGCGTCAGCAAGCGGTGCGTGACCTTGCGCACGGTCAGCGAATCG
Source organism: Cupriavidus basilensis (assembly GCF_029335485.1). Taxonomy (GTDB): domain Bacteria; phylum Pseudomonadota; class Gammaproteobacteria; order Burkholderiales; family Burkholderiaceae; genus Cupriavidus; species Cupriavidus basilensis_E. Next base: position 4,395 of record NZ_JARJLM010000237.1, on the reverse strand, counting down.
TCGACCACCATGACGGTGGGCTGCGTGCCCAGGCCCGCCACCGGCGCGGCGCCGCCCGCCCCCAGTTCCGCCACCGCGCCCAGCACCGGTGAATGCGTCAGGTGCTGGAGATCGGCGAGTTGCGGACGCGCCGCCTCGCCGCGTTCGCGCATGAAGCGCTGAGCCAGCACCACCGGGTTATAGATCAGTACGATCTCGCCATCGCCCATGGTGGTGGCGCCGGCGATGCCTTCAAGGCGCGCCAGGTGCGGCCCGATGTGCTTGACCACCACTTCCCGGTTGCCGATCACCTCGTCCACATGCACGGCGATGCGCTCGGCGCCGCTACGCACCACCACCACCGGCGAGTACTTCCTGCCTGCGGCAATCGACGCCGATTCTTCCAGCAGCGCACCGAGGTAGTGGAACGGCACGTCGGCGCCGGGCGTGTCGAGGCGGCCCCGGTTGTAGGCCTCGAGCAGGCTCTGCGAACGTAGTTGCTGGACCTGGTCGATCATGCCGCTGGGAATAGCGAACGGCCGCCCGCCCAGCGTGACCAGCAGCACCTGCGTGATGGCCGTGGTCAACGGCAGGTGCACGGTAAAGCGGGTGCCCTGTCCGGCTTGCGTGGCCAGCGCGATACGCCCGCCCAGCGCCACCGTCTCGGCGCGCACCACATCCATGCCCACACCGCGCCCGGCCAGCTCGGACACGGTATCGGCGGTGCTGAAGCCGGGCGCGAAAATCAGCTCGGTCAGCCGTGCTTCGCCAGCTTCGTCCCCGGGCGCCAGCAACTGGCGCTCGATGGCGCGCGCGCGAATGCGCGCCAGGTCGAGGCCGCCACCGTCGTCGACGAAATGCAGCACCACTTCATTGCCTTCCTGCTGCACTTCGAGCGTCAGCGCGCCGATGGCGGGCTTGCCCGCGGCACGGCGGGCCTCGACGGCTTCGATGCCGTGCGCCACCGCGTTGCGGATCAGGTGCTCGATCGGGCCGGCCATGCGGTCCAGCACCGAGCGGTCGACCTCCACGGTACCGCCCTTGATCAGCAGCCGCACTTCCTTGCCGGTTTCGCTGGCGGCCTGGCGCGCCACGCGGTACAGGCGTTCGGCCAGCGCGTCGAACTGCACCATGCGCGCCTGCATCAGGCTGCGTTGCAGGCCGCGCGTCAAGCGGGCCTGCGCGTCGAGATCGCCGCTGGCGCGGTCGAATCCGCGCTGCAGGTTCTGCTCCACGGTTGCCACGTCGTTGACCGACTCGGCCATCATCCGCGTCAGTTCCTGGAAGCGCGTAAAACGGTCGAACTCTAGCGGATCGAACTCTTGCTTGTGCTGGACATCGGCAATGCGCGAGGCCATCTGCGACTCGGCCTGGATCTCTATTTCACGCAGCTGGCCGCGCAAGCGCGCCACGTTGTCGTTGAGTTCGCCGAGGTAGCTGCGCAGCGCATCCAGCTCGCTCTCCAGCCGCGCGCGCGATGCGCCGACTTCGCCGGCATCGGTGATCAGGGTGTCGAGCGTGCGGGCCTGGACCCGTACCAGCGCGCGCTGGCGTTCGCCGGCATCGGTGGCGGGAGCCGGCACTTCAGCGGCCGGTCGCACCGCGCCGGCCTGCGGCCAGGGCTGCACATCGGTGCGTACCAGCGGCACCACGCCGGCCTCGCCACTTTGCTGCACGCGCTGCGCGGGTGCCGCTGCGGCGGACGCATCGGCCGGCGCAGGCAGTGCCTCGGACGCATCGTGCAAGCCGGTCAGCGCGTTGATCCGGTCGGGGTCGTCCACCGGCAGCAGGCGCCCGCCCTGCAGCGCCTCGCTATGTGCCAGGATGCGGTCGTACCAGGCGTACAAGCGCACGAACAGCGTCGGCCCGACGTGATCGGCGCGTACACCGGCATCGAGCAGGCTTTCCATTTCGTGGGCGGCCTGGCCGAGCGCCATCGCACCGGCCATGCGCGCACTGCCCTTGAGCGTATGCAGTGCGCGCAGGATCAGGCCGGCATGGCTGGCATGCCGGCCGTCGCCGGACGCAGCCTCCCAGCCGCGCAGCAGCTTGCCCAGTTCGGGCAGGCTGCCGTGCGCTTCTTCCAGGAAGATGTCAACCAGGGCCGGATCGAGGGACTGCTCCGCGGCATCCTGCGCCCCGGACGCAAGCGGCAGCACGACCGCGCTGGCTTGCGCCGGCGCGGCAGCATAAGCGCCGCCGACGCTGCCGGCAACCGCGCCGCTATCGCGGACCGGATGCGACACGGGCATGCCCGCCCCGGCCGGCGCCGCGATACCCGCATCGTGGAGCGAGCCGGCATTGGCCGCCGGCGGCAGCTTGCCGAACAACAGCGCGACCGGCGCATCTTCCGCTTCCGGCGGCAATTCAGGCACGGCCGGCATCGCCAGCCGCGGCCGCACCATGGCGCGCTCGCCCAGTTCGGCGAGACTGCGGCAGAGCCCCTCGTCGGCAGCTGGCCAGATACCGGCAGCAAACTGGTGCAGCATGCCGCGCACGCGCTCCACCGCCTGCTCCAGCAGGCGGAAATCGCCGGGATGCATCGCCACCGGATGCGTGCCGAGCTGCAGCATCAGGCGCTCGAGTGCCTCGGCGACGGCCCGCACCGGCTCCAGCCCGACCGTCGATGCACTGCCTTGCAAGGTATGCGCCACACGCAGCGCCAGTTCGCTCGGGCAGGGATGGCCCTCGTGGCGCCACTCGGAGACATCGGTGGCAAACTGGCGGATCAGGTCGTCGGCTTCCTGCAGATAGACGTTGTAGAGCGGCAGGCTGATGCGTATCGGGCCGATCAGCTTGAAGTGATCGTCCTCCTCCGCCGCCGTGCTGGCGAAGCGGAACGGAATCACCTTGGCATCGGCGCCGGCGAACGCCGCTTCGCCGGCCTCGGCTGGCTCGGCTGGCTCGGCGATTGCCGGCGCAGGGAGACGCACAGTTTCCGGTTCCTGCCCGTCCTCCGTTTCCGCCTCCACTTCCGGCGCCTGCCCTTCCAGGGGCTGGGCCATCCCATCTTCAGGCCTTGCGGCCGGCGGCTGCATGCTGCCTTCATCGGCTACCCGGGCCGGTACCGCCGGCTCGCCCGCGCGCACCGACTGGGCTGCGGCCAGCAAGCCCGCGGCATCGTGAGCGGCCAGCGGGTCGGCGTGCAGCGCGCCCGCCCATCCGGAGAGCTCGCCATGCGCGCGCAGCAGCAGGTCGAGCAGGACCGGCGCCGGCGCGCGTGCCTCGGCGATCCACAGATTCATCACCTGCTCGATGGCCCAGGCCGCCTCGCCGTAGCGATGCAGGCCAACCATCCGGCTCGACCCCTTGAGCGTATGGAAGGCACGACGCAGGCGGCTGACGGTATCGGCATCGGCAAGCACCGGCAGGCCGCCGGCGAGATCATTGGCCACCTCGCGCAGCACTTCGGCCGCTTCGGTCAGGAAGATGTCGAGCAGTTCGGCATCGATGGCGCCGGTATCGGTCGCGGCAGGCAGCGCCGGAGCATGGGCACCCGGCACGACGGCCGGCAGCGCGTCGGCCAGCGCCACCACCAGCCGTTCGGCCGCGCCCTGGGATCCGGCCAGCCAGGCATTGAGCTGGGTGATGGCTTCGTCTGCCTGACGGCGCGGGCTGGCAGCATCGTCGATGGCGGCCTGCTCATGCATCGCCTGCAGCGCAGCGCGCAGCGCCTTCACCTCGGGCGCGTCGGCGCCAGCCGGATGACGCACCGCTTCGCTGGCGGCCGCGCGCGCATTGGCAAGCAAGGTCGCGTGCGGCATCGCGCCGCCCTGCGGCACGGGTTCCGCGGCAGCGACGGCGTCGTCCGGCGCATCCGCCGATGCGCCCCGGCCAAATGCCAGCGCATCGATAAAGCCGTGCACGGCACCCAGTTCGCCGGCAATCGCGGCAAGCCGAGTGGCGCGTTCGCTCGCCATATCGCCGTCGCATGCGGTGGCCAGGAATTCGAGCGACAGCGTCACGCGCTGCAGGACTGCCGCGATGGCCTGCGCATCGGCGAACAGCGGCTCGGGCAATGCGCCAGCCTCGCGCAGTGGCTCCAGCGTGGCAGCAAGCGCCGCGAACGCGCGCTCGGCATCGCGCAGATGCACGGCCCCTTCCGCGCGGGCGGCGTCGCGGTCATAGGCATCGAGCCAGGCCTCCCCGCTGTCGAGGTGGCCGCGCATCTGCGCGACCGCCGCCTCGCGCAAGCGTTGCGCACGCGCCTGGCCGACCATCTGCGCCAGCCAGCGCGGCGCCAGCGCCGCCTGCTCGCCGCGCTGGCGCGCGCCGAGATAGGCCGTCAGTTCATCGCAGCGGCGCGCGAACTCGGCCGCCGCGGCATGGCCGGTATTGCCATGCACGCGCCAGGGCAAGGCCAGCGCCTGGCCGAGGAAGAGCGCGATCGCGCCGGTGCCGGAGGTATCGTCGTCG
>NZ_JARJLM010000236.1 GCF_029335485.1 Cupriavidus basilensis | reverse complement strand
TGGCGGGGCGCAGCTGCCCCTGCGCGTCGAGGTGCTCGGCGTTGATGCGCAACTGGACGGCGATGCCGCGTGGCGCCGGCGGCGGTTCCAGCCCCAGCTGGGCCAGGCTCTTGCCCGCCGCGATGGCCAGTTGCGCCTGTACCAGGTCCACCCCGCTCACCATCTCGGTGACAGTGTGTTCCACCTGCAGGCGCGGGTTGGCCTCCATGAACCAGAAGTCGCCATTCGAGCCGACCAGGAATTCAAAGGTGCCGATGCCGCGATAGGCGCTCGCGCGCGCCAGCGTGACCGCGGCCTGCGCCAGGCGTGCGCGCATGGCGTCGTCGAGCGAAGGGCTGGGCGCCACCTCCACCAGCTTCTGGTGGCGCCGCTGCAGGCTGCATTCGCGCTCGCCCAGCGCGATCACGCCGCCGGCGGCATCCGCCAGCACCTGGATCTCGATATGGCGGGGCGCGCGTACGATGCGCTCCACATAGACCGCACCGTTGCCGAATGCAGCCGTGGCCTCGGAAACGCAGCGGGCGTAAGCCTCGTCGATGTCCGCGGCGGCACGCACGGCGCGCATGCCGCGCCCGCCGCCGCCGGCCAGCGCCTTGATCATCATGCCGGCGCCGGTCTCTTGCAGCGAGCCGAAGAACGCGTGCGCGGCTTCCAGCGTGGTGGGGCCGGTGGTGCCGGATACCACCGGCACGCCGCACTCGCGTGCCAGCGCCCGCGCCCGGGCCTTGTCGCCGAACAGGCGCAGCACATCGGGCGCGGGGCCGACGAAGGCAAGACCCGCATCCAGGCAGGCCTGGGCGAACTCCGCGTTCTCGGAAAGCAGGCCGTAGCCCGGGTGGACCAGGTCGCAACCGCTGCGCGTGGCAGCGGCGACCACCTGCGCGATATCCAGATAGGCGCGCGGGCCGGTGCCGGGCAGCGCGACGGCGCCGTCGGCCTTGCGCACGTGGAGGGCGTCGCGGTCGTCCTCGCTGTACAGGGCGATGCTCTCCAGGCCCGCGCCGGCGGCGGCGCGGGCGATGCGGATGGCGATTTCACCGCGGTTGGCGATCAGTAGCTTGCGGAACGTCATGATGCGAAAGAGTTGGGCAATGGTGGAGAGAGACCGGAAGACGCGAGCGGCTCAGCCAAGCCGCTCGGCCAGCGGCGCCAGATCCTGCTTGCGCACCTTGCCGGTCGCGGTCAGCGGCAGGGCGTCGACGATATGCACCAGCGGCACCTTGTAGACCGCCATATTGGCGCGGCACCATTGCACCAGCGCCGCGTCGTCGACGGTGCCGGCCGCCTCGGGCTTGAGCATGACGAAGGCCACCGGCAACTGGCCGCGGTCTTCATCGGCCCGGCCGACCACGGCCGAGCCGAGAATGGCCGGATGCTGGCCCAGCAGCGCTTCTATCTCGGCGGGGAATACGCTCATGCCGTTGACCTTGAGCATCTCCTTGCGCCGGCCGAGGTAGTGGATATAGCCATGTTCGTCGATCGAACCGATGTCGCCGGTGTGGAACCAGCCATCGCGCATCGATTCGCGCGTGGCGTCGGGTTTGTTCCAGTAGCCCTTGAGCAGGGTCGGCGTGCGCACGCACAGCTCGCCCTCGGCGCCCGGCGGCTGCAGCGCGCCGCTGTCGAAATCGCAGATCTTGAACTCCGTGCCCGGCACCGGCAGGCCGACGAAGATGGGCTGGGCGCGCAGGTCCAGGTCATCGTCCTGCATGCCGTAGGTGAAGGTGTTGCAGGTCTGCGTCTCGGTCATGCCCCAGGCGCTCTCGGCGATGATCGATCCGGTCAGCGCCTGCCAGGCGCGGCGGTAGGGCAGGTTGAGCTTCTTGACGAAGGATGACACGCCCACATAGCGCAGCGAGCGCAACCGGTATTGCGCGGCGCGTGGATGTTCCATCACCTCGACCGCGCTGTCCACCAGCATCGAGGCGTTGGTGACGCGGTAGCGCTGCACCGCCGCCATGAAGGTTTCCGGGTCCCAGCGCGCCAGCAGCACCAGCGGGATGCCGAAGAAGGCGGGGAGGATCAGGCAGAGGTTCTCGCCGGCGATCCAGAACTCGGGGAAGAAGCCGAGCATGACGCTGTCGTCGGCGATTTCCAGCGAGACGGCGCCGAAGGCCGCTGCCATGTCCACCATATCGCCCTGGGTGTGGATGCACCCCTTGGGCAGGCCGGTGGTGCCGCCGGTGTAATTGAGCGCGGCTACCGCATCGAGCGAGGCCGGCGTGGCGGGCACGGCATGCGTGCAGGCGCCCATGGCGGGCAGCAGGTCGATGGCATGGTCGTCCGCGTTGCAGAGGTAGCGCGGTGCCTGCACCATCGGCGGCAACGGCAAGGTCGGCTCGGCCGGCAGCATGTCGGCGAAGCTGGTGACGAACAACAGGGCAAGCGGATCCTGCGCGCCGAGCGCTGCGCGCGTTTCCCGCACCAGGGGCACCAGCTGGTCGAGCGCGATCAGCGCGCGCGGCGTGCTGTCGGTCAGCGCATGCTGCAGCTCGGCGCGCTGCGAGAGCGGGCTGACCGGCACGTAGACCGCGCCCAGCTTGAGGATGCCGAAGAATACGATATGGAACTGCGGGCAATTGGGCATCAGCACCGCCACCCGGTCGCCGGCGCCGATGCCGTGCGCCGCCAGCAGCGCTGCGCAGCGGTCGCTGTACGCATCGAGCTGGGCATAGCTGGTTTCATGTCCATAGAAGATCACCGCGGAGCGGTCGGGCCGGGTGCGGCCCCAATGCCTCAGCATTTCCGTGAGCGGCTGGCGCCCGAGCGGGTATTGCGGCGAACGCGGGGTACGGCCGGGCCAGGCGCGCCGCCAGCGCGCGTGCAGGTCGGCCAGGTAGGCGGTCTCGTCCATGGGCGGTGTCTCCTTGCTGGTGGGTCGCCATGCCGGCTTGGGCTGACGTTATTTACTCTTTGGTATATTTACTTACCATTGGGTATGATCGTATTGGCATTGCCTTCATGCGTCAAGCTGCCACGACCGGCGGCAAGTCGCAGGCATTGGGTGACTGGAGTGACAGCCAGGCCTTCCCGGGGCCCGGCGCCATGCGAGAATCGCGTCATGCCGACTGCACAGAAAACCGCTTCCGCCACCGAGGGCATCAAGGCCCTCGGGGCCGGGCCCGAAATCCCGCCGGAGACCGCCCCGGATGCCGTCCCTGCCCGCTCGCATATCGCCGAGCGGCAGGAGGCGCGCCGCCGCCAGATCCTCGATACGGCAGCCCAGCTGTTCTATACCAAGGGCTACCCCGGCATGACCATGAACGACCTGTGCCGGGCGCTGGGCGTGACCAAGCCGGCGGTCTATTACTATTTCACCGACAAATACGAAATCTTCGATATCCTGTGCCGCGAGTCGGCACAGTCCTGCCTGCCCGTCATCCGCGAGACCGCCGACCCGGCCCTGCCGGTGCGCGAGCGGCTGCATGCCTGCCTGCTGGAAATGGCGCGGCGCTGCATTGCCTGCTACGTGCCGGCCACGCTCAGCTTTCGCGACAACCAGTACCTGCGGCCGGAAACGGTGGCATGGCTGGGCACCATGGCGCGTGCCTTTTACCGCGACCTCTATGCCTTGCTGGAAGAGGGCAAGCGCACCGGCGTGTTCAGCTATGGCGATGCGCGCGTGACCGCGCATGCGATCGGCAGCGTGGTTGGCTTCATGTATACCTGGCACGAGCCCGGGCGCATGGACGCACAGGCACTGGCACAGGCGCTTGCCACCAATATGATGAAGATGGTGCTGCCGGTGAGCGCGTAGCGTGATCTTCGGCAGCATGGCCGCCTCCGTCAGGGGGGCTAGGGGAATTCCCGAGTCCATTACGAACTGTGCGTTAAACTTCACGTTGTGGCGGGATCAACCTCCAGAGGACTTCATCTAACGTGTTGTCTTAACCGGGTCGCGCGTTTAGCATCTGTCGAAAATCGAACGACCATTCAGAAAATCAGGAGACGGTGCATGGAAAGACTGTGGCTGAAGCATTACCCGGCCGGCGTACCTGCCGAGATCGATAGCAGCCAGTTCCGCTCGCTGGCCGATTTGCTCGAGGCGTCTTTCCGCACCTATGCCGATCGCCGCGCCTTCGTCTGCATGGACAAGTCGATTACCTACGGCGAGCTTGACCGTCTCTCGAAGCAATTTGCAGCCTGGTTGCAGTCGCGCGGGCTCAAGCCCGGCGCGCGCGTGGCCATCATGATGCCCAATGTGCTGCAATATCCGGTGGTGCTGGCCGCGGTGCTGCGCGCTGGCTTCGTGGTGGTCAACGTCAATCCGCTCTACACGCCGCGCGAGCTCGAGCATCAGCTCAAGGACAGCGGGGCCGAGGCCATCGTCATCCTGGAAAACTTCGCCACCACGCTGCAGCAGGTGCTGCCGGCCACACCAGTCAAGCATGTGGTGGTGGCCAGCATGGGCGACCTGCTGGGCGGCCTCAAGGGTGCCATCGTCAATTTCGTGGTGCGCAACGTCAAGAAGATGGTGCCGGCCTGGGAGCTGCCCAACTGCGTGCGCTTCAATACCGTGCTGGCGGAAGGCCGTGGCATGCAGCTGCAGCCCACCGCCACGGGGCCCGACGATGTTGCCTTCCTGCAGTACACCGGCGGCACCACCGGCGTGTCGAAGGGCGCGGTGCTGCTGCACCGGAACATCGTCGCCAACGTGCTGCAGTCCGAAGCCTGGATGCAACCGGCCCTGGCCAAGGGCGCGCCGATCGACCAGGTGATCACCATTACGGCGCTGCCGCTGTATCACATCTTCGCGCTGACGGTCTGCTGCCTGCTCGGCATGCGCAGCGGCGGCATGAGCGTGCTGATCCCCAACCCGCGCGATATCCCGGGCTTCATCAAGGAACTGCAGAAGTACAAGTTCCATATGTTCCCGGCGGTCAATACGCTGTACAACGCGCTGCTGAACAACCCGGAGATCGACAAGGTCGATTTCTCCGGCCTGCGCGTGGCCAACGGCGGCGGCATGGCAGTGCAGGAAGCGGTAGCCAGGAAGTGGCTGGCCAAGACCGGCTGTCCGATCATCGAGGGTTACGGCCTGTCCGAGACCTCGCCGTCGGCCACCTGCAATCCCACCGATACCGATGCTTTTTCCGGCACCATCGGCCTGCCGATACCGTCGACCGAGATCGCCATCCGCGACGACGACGGCCGCGACGTGCCGCTCGGCCAGCCCGGCGAGATCTGCATTCGGGGTCCGCAAGTGATGGCTGGCTACTGGAATCGTCCGGACGAGACCGCCAAGGTCATGACGCCCGACGGCTTCTTCAAGACTGGCGACATCGGCGTGATGGACGCGCGCGGCTACACCAAGATCGTCGACCGCAAGAAGGACATGATCCTGGTGTCCGGCTTCAATGTGTATCCGAACGAGGTCGAGGGCGTGGCTGCGGAGTGCCCGGGCGTGCTGGAGGTGGCGGCGGTGGGCGTGCCCGACGAGCATTCGGGCGAGGTGGTCAAGCTGTTCGTCGTCCGCAAGGATCCGGCGCTGACCGAGGCTGAACTCATCGCGTTCTGCAAGGAGCGCCTTACCGGCTACAAGAGGCCGAAGTATGTGGAGTTCCGCGGCGAGCTGCCCAAGACGAACGTGGGCAAGATCCTGCGCCGCGAGCTGCGCGACAGCCGCAAGGCGGCCTGAGCCTGCGTCAGTGAAACGGCCTCCCGCAAGGGAGGCCGTTGTCGTTTCGTGCCTGGATCAGGACTCTAGCATTCGCTGGATGGCGCGAGGCGGGGCTCGGGCGCGCCGTCGGGATAGATCATCCGCACGCAGGCGCCGGGTTCCAGTCCCGGCGCCGCCGGGCCGTCGACCATGGCGCCGGTGCCGTCCAGCGCGGTCACCTTATACCGGTACAGGTCGATCTGCGGCCGGGGCTGCGGATTGAGAAGCCGGTTCAGGTCG
>NZ_JARJLM010000235.1 GCF_029335485.1 Cupriavidus basilensis | reverse complement strand
GCGGCTGCGCACGCGCTTCGAGCGGCGCCACGCTCGCGCCCATGGCAAGGCAGACGAAGGCGTGGCGCAATGCGAGCGCGAGCGGCCTGGGTTGGGGCGGGCGGCTGGCGCCCGCGTCGGCGGCATAACGAATGCGAATGGCAGACATGATTCTCTTTTCCGGCAGTGTGTTGATCTGGGGTCCTACCCAGTAGGCCGGTCGAGAATCGAAATCCCCTCAATCTTTCCCTGAAATTTTTCAGGGCGCGCACGATATGGCATCAATGGCCCCCGCCAGGGCCCACCGCGATCCAGAAGCGGGTGCGATAGACGATGCTGACGGGCTGCGCCTGCGCCAGGAACCGTAGCGTCTGGTCGGTATCGCGCACGTGATAGGCACCCGATACGCGCAGATCCGCCACGCGCGGATCGCAGACGATGCGCCCGGTCCGGTAGCGCGCCAGTTCGGCCAGCAGGTCGGCCAGGCGCATATCGTTGCCGGCGATGACGCCGTCGGCCCAGCCGTCCGCCTCGAAAGACTGCGCCGGCGCCGGCGTGCCGCCATCGCTGGCGAGCCACCAGCTTGTCCCCGCGCGCGCCACCTGGCGCGCGCCCTGCGCAGCCGGATGCAATTCAACGGCCCCCTCCTGCACGCTGACGCGGGCGCGCCCGGCCTCGAGCCGCACCACGAAGCGCGTGCCGAGCGCGCGCAGGCTGCCGAACGGCGTTTGCACCCAGAACGGCCGCGCCGCCCCGTTGCCGGCCGAGAAGCGTTCGTCGTGCCCCGTGGCGACCAGGATCTCGCCGCGGCGCAGCGTGATGACGCGGCGCTCATCGCCAAGCCCGGTATTGATGGCGGTATCGGTGTTGAGCACGATGGTGCTGCCATCGGCCAGCCTCACCGTGCGCTGTTCGCCGGTGGCGGTGCTGGTATCGGCCAGCAGGCGCTGCCACGGCGCAAGCTCGCGCACGCTGGCGGCGGCGAGCACCGAGACGCCGGCCAGCGCCAGCACCTTGAGCGCCTGCCGGCGCTTCAGCCCGCGCATGCCGCGCCGGGCGCCGGCGCTCTGCAGCGTATCCAGGGCCAGAGCGGGCGGCATGCGGGAGAAATCGTCCCGCAACGCCTGCACCCGCTGCCAGGCGAGCGCGTGCAGCGGGTCGGCCTCGAGCCACCGCGCGAACGCCTTGCGCGTGCCGGCGCTGGCTTCGCTGAAGTCGAGCCTGACCGACCAGTTGATGGCCTGGTCGACGACACGGGCGGGAATATCGGCGTCTGGCGGGGACGTCTGCACGGCAGTCCTGGCGAGCTCAGGCACCGAAGCGCAACGCGTAGCAATGGCGCAGCGCCGCTGCGATATACCGCTCGGCGGTCGCCAGCGACACACCCAGGCGCACTGCGATCTGCGGACAGGTCAGCCCTTCCAGCTGGGCCCACAGGAATGCCGTGCGCACCTGCGGCTTGAGCGCATCGAGCATGCGGTCGATGGCGATCAGGGTTTCCAGGAACATCAGGCGGCTTTCGGGCGAAGGGGCCTGGGGCTCGGGCAATTGGGCCAGGGTCTCCAGCCGGGCCTGCTCGAGCTCGCGCCGCCGCCAGTGCTCGATGACCAGGCCGCGCGCAATCGTGCTCAGAAAGGCGCGCGGCTCGCGGACATCGGACGGCTGCCGGTGGAGCAGGCGGATAAACACGTCCTGCGCGAGATCGGCGGCGTCGAAGGCATTGCCCAGCTTGCGGCGCAGCCAGCCCTGCAGCCATCCATGGTGCGTGTGGTAGAGCGCGTGGACCTGCTGCTGCAACGCGGACTCGACGGCTGGCATGCGCCTCCCCTTCCAGTGAAGTGTCTGGCGCAGCCAAACTTAAATGAGAATGGTTCGCATTATAAAGCAAGGAGACGTTTTTACACTAGTGGGGAAAGATTCAATTTGATCCAGGCCCCAGAAGCCGTCTCATCCAAACGACGTCCGCTCCGTGTCGCCCCTCGATTGGAAAATGGAAATCCCCGCGCCGAAGGGGAAGCCAGCGGCGCTCGGCAAGCATGCCCCCCGACTTTGCCATCCGCCCACGATTTCTTGCTATACTGCGAATCGTTCTCATTTACTTTCAGCCGGTGCCGAGCACCTCAGGACCAGGAGGGAGTGCCCATGCCGGCCGCCGATCCCGCACTGCAGCGCGACCTGCACGCGCTATATAGCGACCACCACGGTTGGCTGTGTGGCTGGCTGCGCAGGAAGCTTGGCTGCTCCCATCGCGCCGCCGACCTGGCGCACGACACCTTTCTGCGCCTGCTGGCCCGCGAGGAAGCCATCGCGATCCACGAGCCGCGCGCGTTTCTCACCACGGTGGCGCAGCGGGTGCTGGCCAACCACTGGCGGCGCGAGCAAATCGAGCGCGCCTACCTCGAAGCCCTCGTGCATGCGCCCGCGTCGCTGGCGCCCTCGCCCGAGGAGCGCGCCATCGTGCTGGAGACCTTGCTCGAGATCGACCGCCTGCTCGCCGGCCTGCCGTCCCCGGTCAAGCGTGCCTTCCTGCTGTCCCAGCTCGACGGCATGGGCCAGGCGGAGATCGCCACGCAACTCGGCGTCTCCCTCACCACCGTCAAGCGTTACCTGGTGCGTGCCGGCACGCAATGCTATTTCGCGCAGGCGCTGGATTGAGCACGCATGCCCGCCACCACACCCTCCCGTATCCCGCCCGCCGTCGCCACGCGTGCCGTCGAATGGCTGCTGGCCCTGCAGGCGGAAGACGCCACCAGCGCCACCCGGCTTGCCTGGCAGCGCTGGGTGGACGCGCATCCTGATCATGCCCGCGCCTGGCAGCGCATCGAAGCCGTCAATGACAGGCTGCGCCAGCTGTCGTCCCCGGTAGCCTCCGCCGTGGCGCATGCCGCGCTGGCACCGCCGCGCACGCGCACGCGCCGCGAAGCCGTCAAGACCCTGGCACTGCTGCTATTTGCCGGCGGCGTCGGCTGGATGGCGGAGGAGCGCGCGCCGTGGCGGGAATGGGCAGCGGACGAGCGCACCGGCGTGGGCGAGCGGCGCGCCGTGACGCTGGCCGACGGCACCGTGGTCTCGCTCAACACCGATAGCGCCATCGACGTACGTTTCTCCGCCGGCGAACGCAGGGTGCGGCTGATCGGCGGGGAGATACTGGTGGTCACCGGCAAGGATGGCAAGAACGGCACGGCGCCGCGCCCCTTCGTGGTCCAGACGGAGCATGGTGAGATGCAGCCCCTGGGCACGCGCTTTTCCGTACGGCTGCTGCCCGAGGCCAGCCGGGTCG
>NZ_JARJLM010000234.1 GCF_029335485.1 Cupriavidus basilensis | reverse complement strand
GGCGCGCCTGCGCCAGCCGAACAGGTAGCCCACGCCGGGCAGGGTGGCGGCCAGCAGCGCGGCCGACAGCAGCATCAGCCCGGTCAGCCCGATGCGCGTCACCAGCCATCCGCCCAGCAAGGGCCCCGCCAGGCCGCCCGCGCTGGCGCCCGCGGCCAGCAGGCCGAACAGCCGCCGTGCCTGGCCGGGCCGGAATACATCCGCCATCAGGCTCCATGCCACCGACACCACGAACAGATTGAACACCGACAGCCAGACGTAGAACACCCTCGCCAGCCAGAGGCTGTCGGGCGCAGCGCGCGTGGCCAGCGCGAAGGCCACGAGGTTGGCGATAAAGAAGGCATAGACCCACGGCACGAAACGCCGGCGCGGCACACGGGCGCTGCACAGGCCATAGAAGGGTATGGCCACCAGCATCACCACGAAGGTGGCGGTAAACAGCCACTGCAGGTTCTGCACACCACCCGCGATGCCCATGGTTTCCCGCACCGGGCGCAGCATGAAATAGCTGGCGAACAGGCAGAAGAAGAACAGGAAGCCGGCAGCCAGCGCGCCGCCTTCCCCAGGCTGGATGCCGAGGCCTTGCCGCGCCGCTTGCGAGGTGCCGTCCATGGCATGCCCTCACGCCAGCAGCGCGGCAATGCGCTCGCGCTGCCGGGCATCCGGCATGCGGCCGAAGCCGGCGCCCAGGTTGTCCTGCATGTTCCTTGGCTTGGCGGTAGCCGGGATGGCGGCCGTCACGGCCCCATGGCCGACGATGAATTTGAGGAAGATCTGGGCCCAGGAGGCGCAATCGATCTCGCCGGCCCAGTTGGGCAGCGGCCGGTCCTTGACCGCGCGGAACAGGCGTCCGTCCTGGAATGGGCGATTGACCAGCACCGCCACGCCGCGCTCCTGGCATAGCGGCAGCAGCGCGCGTTCGGCATTGCGCTCGGCCACCGAGTAGTTCAGCTGGACAAAATCCAGGCGTTCGCCGCGCACGATCTGCGCCAGTGCCTCGTGCGCGTCCTCGCGGTAGTGGGTGATGCCGATATAGCGCGTCTTGCCCTGTTCCTTGAGCTGGCGCGCAAAGCGCAGGTTGCCGCGCCAGTCGATCAGGTTGTGTACCTGCAGCAAATCGACGGTATCGCTGCGCAGGGCACGCAGCGACTGCGCCCACTGCGCCTGCGCCGCGCTGCCGGCGGAGGCCGAGATCTTGGTGGCCAGGAACACCTTGCCGCGGGCGTGGGCCTGTTGCAGCAGGTCGCCGGTGACGGTTTCCGCGCTGCCGTAGCTGGGCGCCGTGTCGATCACCGCGCCGGGCGTTTGCAGCAGCAGGGCCAGTACCTCGGCCAGCGGCGCGCGTTCGGCAGGTTCCGGGCCGACATCGAAGGTGTTGGCCGTACCCAGGCCGATCACCGGCAGGGTGTCCCGGCTGCCGGGGAGCGGGCGGCGCCAGGGGGCTGGAGCAGGTACCGCGACCAGGGAGCCGGCGGGCCAGGCGGCGCAGGCCAGGCCCAGCGCGGCGGCCAGGCGGGCACTGCGGCCAATGATGCGGCGTCGATCGGGTGACATGGCGATCTCCTTGCTTGCGGGCGCGGATGATAGCGCTACGGTGGCGACGGCGGTGGCCGGGCTGCGGCATATCGTCACTGGACGCGCACACCCGGCTCGGCTGGTCTAAGCTCACGGGCGTCGTGCCAGCCATCTTCTCACAGATAAGAATCCCGCCGCCATGGTCGCTCTCGTCATTGCCTGCATCTATCTGCTGCTTGCCTGCATCCACGTTTATTGGGTGCTGGGCGGCGAACTGGGCAAGGACGCGGCGATCCCGCGCGTCCCGCGTTCCCCCGAGGCTGCGCGCGGGCCGGCCGGGCCAGACATGGTTCCGGCCTTCACGCCCTCGCGGGGCGGCACGCTGCTGGTGGCGGCAGCGCTGGCGGCCGTCGCCGGCATGGTTTGGGCACGCGCCGGCCTGGCCTCGGCGCCGTACACCGGGCAAGCGTTGCAATGGGCCATTGGCGTGGTTGCGGTGCTGATGCTGGCCAGGGCGGTTGGCGATTTCCGGCTGGTCGGGTTCTTCAAGCGCATCACCGGCTCGCCGTTCGCCCGGCTGGATACGCGGGTGTACTCGCCGCTCTGCCTGGCGCTGGGCGCCGGCCTGGCCTACGTGGCGATTGCCGCGCCCTGATCGTTGCATTCGTGCCGGCGTGCTGGAGCAGGGCACGGTCGACCTTCGGCAGGCGATAGCCCTTGCCCTCATGGTTAACCCGGTCCCTCTATTGCTCAACGAACCAATGGAAGGTTTGGCGCCTATTATTGTTCAGGAATTGCAGCGCGTGATCCGCAAGCTCACGGACGAGGGCGGCATGGCGGAATCGTCGTGGAGCAGCGCGCGCATCCGGCACTGGACATGACCCGTCGCGCAATGGTGCCCGCTCCGGCCAGGGGGGCACGAGTCGAACAGTGCGGAGCTGCTGGCGGACGACGGTGGGCTGGTCAGGTTGCTGGCCGTCGCCTGAGCCAGGTTCCGGCGTGGCCAGCCCGGGCCAGGCGATGGCCGGGGATCGCCAGCGATCGATACCAGGCGTGCGCTGCGCCGGCGATAGCGCGGCGATCGTTTATCAGGCTGGGCTTATCTTGCTGACGGGCAGTTGCGGGGGACTATGGAAACCCATGAGCAAAAACGGCTGGTCAATGCCTATATCAGGCGTTACAGCCGCTACGACCCGGCCATCGGCCGGCACGAAGTGCGCTCGTTCTGGGTCTGGCAGGCCTGCGACTGGCTCTGCGTCAACGATCCCGAGGGTTTATGGCAACTGGTGCTGGAGATACTGGAGCGCACCGATAGCCCCAGGGTGCTCGCCGCCCTGGCAGCCGGCGAGCTGGAAGACCTGATTGAATATCACGGCCCGGCGTTTATCGAACGCATCGAGCAACAGGCCGGGCGCGACTCGCGTTTCCGGCGCCTGCTCTGTGGCGTCTGGCGCAGTTCCACGCCGCAGGTGTGGGCGCGGGTACTGGCGGCCAGCGACAGCAATTTCAATGAAGTGCCGCAGCGCGCAATGTGGATTTGCTACAGCCTGCCGGCATCGGAGGCGGCGAAGGGACAGCTGCCGGCCGCAGGCACCGGCGCCGCATTGCCAGAGGTGGCGCAGAAGATGCCGGCCCGTATCGCGCGGCCCCCATTCCAGGCGAGCCAGGCCCCGCAGATGCCCGGAAGCCAGCCGGAGGCGCCCCCTCGCCGGCGCGGCAGAGGGGGGCCACGCCGCTCGCCCGAGCCTACTCGCCTGGATCCTTGAAATTGTCGAATTTGTCGAATTCCACGTTGTAGAGTTCGCCGCCGGTTTTCTCCATGCGTACCGCCAGCGCCTGCGCCAGCCGCTTGACCACGCCTGGCGCGGGGCCGGTGGTGTCCTTGCTGATGACCTGCACCTTGTGGCCCGCCACGGTGCCGCCGTTGGGTATCTGGAACGCCTTGGGTGGGGAGGGCGGCTCGCCCGAGCGTGCGACCGGGAGAAGCGGCATGGCGACCGCACGCAGTAGAATCGCGTTTCCGCCGCCATGCTCGCACCGACCGCAATGCTTCCCCTGGTATTCCTGCCTGCCATGCCCTGCGACGCGCGTTTGTATCAAGCGCAAATCGACGCGCTGTCTGACGTGGTCGACCCCATGGCCGCAGTGCTTGCCGAGGCATCGTTCGCGGCGAGCGCCGAACGCCTGCTATCCCAGGTTCGCGGCCGATTCCTGCTTGCCGGCACTGCCTACGGCGGATGCCTCGCGATGGAAATTTGCGCGAAAGCGCCAGACCGCGTGGCCGGCCTCTGGCTGATGAACTGCAACCCCGGCGCGCACCCGGATCCGGCTGGCGTGCGCCTGACCAGCGCAAGAATCCGGCAGGGCGAGCACGACGTGGTGATACGGGAGTTCGCGGAGAAGGCGATTCCGTCGGAGGACCAGGCTTCCCGGGCGATGTTCACCAGGATGGCGCGGGACGTTGGCCCGGAAATCTTCGCACGGCAATCGGACGCGGCGCTGACCAGGCGCGATCACTGGGGCACAATGGCTTCGGCGGCGGTGCCCACGCTCCTGATATGGGGGGCGGCCGACACCTTCGTTCCAATCGAGGTCGGGCAGCGGCTGGCGCGAATCCTGCTGGACGCCCGCTTCGAAGCGCTTGCCGGATGCGGCCATTTTCCGTCGATGGAGCGCCCGGAGGCTACCACGGCCATCGCCCGCGGGTGGCTTTCGGATCGACGATTCCGCTGACAATCAGTACAGCCAATCCACATCTCCAATCCATATCGCCAATCGGCATCGCTTGGCCGACACAGGAAATATGAAAGTACTAGCGTTATCCGGAAGCCTGCGCGCTGCCTCCATCAATTCCGCGTTGCTGCGTGCGGCCGCAAGGCTGGCGCCACCGGAGGTATCTGTTACCGTATTCACCGGCCTTGGGGATTTGCCGTTGTTCAACCCGGACCTGGATGCCAGCTATCCAGAGCCTGTCGCCAGCCTTTTCTTCCAGGTGGCCCAGGCCGATGCACTGCTTATCGCTAGCCCGGAATATGCGCACGGCGTCACGGGGACCATCAAGAATACGCTCGACTGGCTGGTTGGCTTCGAGCCTTTCGCCAACAAGCCGGTTGCCGTACTCAACGCCTCCCCTCGTGCCTATCATGCCGACGCGGCGCTGCGCGAGACCCTGAGGACCATGGCCGCGGTGCTGATCGAGCCGGCATCCGTCACCTTGCCGCTTCTGGGTGCAAAGCTTGACGAAGACGGCATGGTGTCGAGCCCGGGCGTCGCCGCGGCGATCCGGGAGGCGTTGGTGGCGCTATACGATGCGGTCGTGCTTCACAAGCTGGCGTCGAATGCGTCGTTTCCCATCCGGTGAATGACCAGCGGGAGGCGCGCTCGACCCGATGCCCGATGGCCGATGGCGGTCTCCGGCGCTATTCTTCGCCGGCCTTGTATTGCTGCTCGAGACGGTCGAACAGCGCCTTGTCCACCAGGCGCTGGCGTTCGCTGAACGATGCGACCAGCGACGGATCCTCGTCCAGCCGCCCGCGGTCGCGCAGCACGGCCAGCGCCTGCTGCATGCCATGTACTGCGCCCTGCAGTGCCGCGTTCGCGTATAGCACGATGCCGTAGCCCAATCTGCCGAGCTCGTCGCGCGGCAGGGTCGGCGTTTTACCGCCGATCACGACATTGATCAGTTGCGGCGTATCGAACAGCGCGGGCAGGCGCTGGATATCGGCGAGCGACTCGGTTGCCTCGATGAAGAGCACATCGGCGCCTGCCTCGACGAAGCGATGGCCGCGCTCGATCGCGGCTTCGATGCCGTACCCGGCACAGGCGTCGGTGCGACCCACGATCAACAGGTTGCTGTCTTCCCGCGCATCGACCGCCGCGTGAAGCTTGCCGATCATCTCGCTGGTCGAAATCACTGCCTTTCCGGCAAAGTGGCCGCATTTCTTTGGCAGCACCTGATCCTCGATCTGGATGGCGTCCGCGCCTGCACGCTCGAGCGTGCGCACCGCGTGGCGTACGTTCAGCGCGTTGCCGAAGCCCGTATCCGCGTCCACGATCAACGGCAAATCGACGGCGTCGCGCACGCGCGCCGTATGCTCGGCAATATCTTGCAAGCCGATAAAGGCCAGGTCGGGCAGGCCGAACGACATATTGGTCACGCCGGCCCCCGTCAGGTAGAGCGCCTCGAAGCCGGCGTCGGCGATGATGCGGGCGCTTAGCGCATTGAACGCGCCAGGCACCAGCAGGCCCCTGCGCTCGTCGATCTTGCGGCGGAACGCCGCGCGGCGGATGGCTGAATGAGATGACATGGCAATTTGCCCCCGGACTCTGAATTAAGGAAATGCTCTTTCAGCACAATCCGTGCCAGTGGCCAGGTTCTTCATATTCCAAGATAAATCAATAGCTTATGCCGGTTTATCGACGATTGATCCATGCGACAATGTTCCATTATTTTTTTGAAACGTTTCGAGAAACGTTTCATTGTCCAGCTGGAGGATGCCTTTCGTGCAGACGCTTTCCCAATTCACTTCCGTTTCGAGGCACGACGCGCATCGGCCCGGCATCGCCCTGGTCAGCATCAGCCGCCTGCAGGCCTTGTGCGAGACCGTGGCGCCGCGCTATGGCGACCGTGCGAAGATTCTTGCGGTGCGGGAAGGGTACGGCGCCGCGGTCGCCGCCCTGCAGGCATACGTCGACGCGGGCACCGTGGATGTCGTGCTCGCTGCGGGCTCGAACGGCGCCTATCTGCGCGATCACCTGAGCGTGCCGGTGGTGATGGTCAAGGTGAACGGCTTCGACGTGCTCAGCGCGATCGCGCAAGCCGCTTCGGCCTGGCCGGGAGAACGGATCGGGCTCATCCTGCATGAGACGGCTTCGCAGGAACTCGACGACTTGAGGGCCTGGCTGAAGGTGGATCTCCTCCAGCGCGCCTACCGCTCGATCGACGAGGTACGGACCGCAGTCGAATCGCTTGCCGGAGAGGGTTGCACGGTCATCATCGGACCGGGCATGGCGTGCGACTTTGCGCAGCAGGCGGGCCTCGGAAGCGTGTTCCTGTACTCCCTCGGGGCGGTAGAGGAGGCCTTCGAACGCTCCATCGAGCTGGCAAGGGTCAGCCGGCACAAGGAGTCGAAGCGCGTGCGCCTGAACACCATCGTGGCGCATCTGCGCGATGGCGTGGCCGCGTTCGACGACGCCGGACAGCTCGAAGCCGTCAATCCCGCCATGGTCGGCCTGCTGGGCCTGGCGGGCGACAAGGATATCCCGAGCCAGCTGACGGCAGCGGTGGGGCCCTTTCTGCGCGAATCCATCAGCACCGAAGGCCCGCTCGAAGAACGGATCGCGCGCATCGGCGGGCGCGCGCTGATCGTGGCCTGCCTGCCCATCGTCGAACATGGCCTGCGCACCGGCTCGGTGGTGACGGTGCAGGACGCGCAGGCCGCGCAGCGGATCGACCGGTCGCTACGGACCACCCAGCGTCCGACGCACCTGGTTGCGCGGCACGGCCTGGATGACCTGACGGGCAGCTCCGCAGCGCTGGAGAGGGTGCGGCGCCTCGCGCGTGCCGGCGCGGCGCACGACGCGACCATACTGCTGACGGGCGAGAGCGGGACCGGCAAGGAACTAGTCGCGCAGGGCATCCACAATGCGAGCGGGCGCCGCGGCAACCCCTTCGTCGCCTTCAATTGCGCGGCCTTGCCGGAAGGCTTGATCGAGAGCGAATTGTTCGGGCATGAGGAGGGCGCGTTCACGGGCGCGCGGCGCGGGGGCAGGCCAGGCTTGTTCGAGACCGCCCACACCGGGACGATTTTCCTCGATGAAATCGGCGAGATGCCTGCGGCCCTGCAAAGCCGGCTGTTGCGTGTATTGCAGGAGCGCGAGGTGATGAAGCTCGGCTCGGGACGCGCCACGCCGGTCGATGTCCGTGTCATCGCGGCTACGCACCGGGACCTGCACGGGCTGGTGGCAAAAGGCCAGTTTCGCGCAGACCTCTACTTCCGGCTGAACCTGCTGCAGATCGAACTTCCGGCACTGCGCGAACGGCGCGGCGACATCCCCGAACTGGCGCATCGCCTGGCAAAGCGGAGCATCGCGCAATATGGCCTGCCGGACGGAATCATGGCACGCGTGCTGGAACTGCTGGCACCACTGTTCCACGGCTATGCATGGCCGGGCAACGTGCGCGAACTGGAGAACCTGCTGACCCGCGCGGCGATCTACCTTGCTGATCCGCAGGCCGGGTCCGTGCAGGAGATTCGCGCGGTCTTTCCGGAGTTCGAGCGAATGCGTCACCAGCCGCCGACAGGCGGCAAAGATGCGCAGCGGCCAGCGCCGACACGGGCCGACGTACTGCGCGCGCTCGAACAAGCCGGCGGCAACCGCGCCGAGGCCAGCAGGCAACTGGGGATCGGACGCACCACGCTGTGGCGGATGCTGAAAACGGGAGGGTAGGCCCGGCTTGCCGAAGGCGTCCTGCGGAGACGCCACCGCGTCCAATTGCACCGGTGCGGCGCAACTCCGGCTACCATGTGCACTCGCCGCGCATGGCCGCCTATGTCCGCCACCAACCGAATATCCGCTATGTCCGTATTTCCCACGCCCGCAGAACTGTGCCGGGTCCTTCCGTTTGCCACATCCGCCAGGCCGTGGCGGCTCGTGCGCTATGCGTGCACCGACTGGCTTGTCATCGCGCTGTGCTGGACGGCGATGGCACTGATCCGCGATCCGGTCGTGTATGTCGCGGGTGTGCTGCTGATCGCGGGACGCCTGCAGGCGCTCGGCGTGATCCTGCACGATGCCTGCCACCTGCCGTCGCGCCGCAGGACCATGCCGCTTGCCATCGTCGAAGTGCTGGCCGGCTGGCCGATCGGTTCGACGATCGCCGCGATGCGCTATCACCATCTGCGCCATCACCGCGCGGTCTGCACGCCTGAAGACCCGTACCTGCATCGCCTTGCCGCGCGCGGCGGCTGGATCAAGCGCGCGATGATGCTGCGCGGGGCCCTGTTGCCCATCTGGTGGCCATTGCGCGCGCTGACCGCGCCGCTCGCGCTGGCCTGGCCGGCGTTTCGTCCATGGTATGCGCGTGGCTTCCTGCAGGAACGCGCTAAACGCGACCTGCGTCATCATCCCGAGATCATTGCGTGCGCGCGCAACGATCTGCCGCATTGCGCGGCTTATCTGTTCGCGATTGCGGTCGTGGTGCACTGGCAGCTGCCGTTTTTCGCGTATTACGGGCTGCCGTGGATCCTGGGCGGCATCATGAATGCGAATCGCGTGCTGATCGAGCATGATCACGTGGTGAGCGGCGAGCGCTCCCAGGAAGGGGTATGGGCGATGACCCATACCTGGCATTTCGGGTGGCTGGGGAAACTGGTCCTGTTTCCGCGCAACATCGGCTTTCATCAGGTCCATCACGTGTACCCGGCGCTCGCACTTGAGCATCTGCCTGCGGTGCATCGGCATCTGGTCAGCCGTCTTCACGCATCCAGGCCGGGAGGCTGAGACTCGGGCAAGGTCCCCAAGTCGCCTTCAGAGGTCAGCTCAAAAGGATACTGGCGTCGTTGCGCGGCCTTGCCGTACCACTTGTACCGCTTGCGGGCGCGCACCTACCCACCACCGCTTCGCTCCAGCCTGAAACAGCCTCTAAAGCTCGAAACGCATCAGCTTCTCGCCGCGCTCCGCTTCGGGCAGTGCTTCTCCTTGCCGGATGGCGGCCAGCAAGCGCTCGATTCCCACATGCACCACGTCGGCGCGCACGTTGTGTGGCTTGAAGCCAGGCGCGTTATCGAGTCCTTGCCGGTGTGCCCGCATGATCCGCACATCCTGCTGGATCACTACGTGCGTGTAGAGATGGAGAAGTGGCCGCAGCGCGCGCAGCAGCCAGCGCGGTAGCGCGAAGCGGTACGCGATGTAGGTATAGACACGCGAGCGCCGCGCGTCGATCGGCGTGATCTGGCTGACGATCAGAAAGCCCGACTGGCTGCCCCAGAGATAGTCGCAGCGAGTGACATTGGGCGCAAAGAAGCGGTCGGTATGGACCAGCGGCTCGCGGCGCGGATTGGTGAGCCATTCCATCATGCCGATCTTGTCGTGTTCATCGTGATAGGTGACCTCGACGCTTTCCGCCTTCAATGCCACCGTTGCTTCCATCGCGCTGCCACGGCTCGAGCGGAAGATGCCGTCGTGCACGAAGACCGTATGCGGCACGTCCATGAAGTTCTGCGCCAGCATGCCGATGTCGCCATCGAAACTGTTCACCATGAAATACGATTGCCACTGCTGGTCCGCATGGAACGGCATGCGGAATGCCTGCCTTGCGGATGCGTCGCCGGTACCGGGATACACCCAGATCAAGCCATCCTGCTCGCGCACGGAGAGCTGCCTCTGGCGGAACGGATAGTCGGCCGGCGTGGGCCCGGGCTGCACGCCGTCGATGGTGGGGATATGCACGACACGGCCCTGCGCATCGTAGCGCCAGCCATGATATGGGCATACGAGGCAATCGTCCGCAAGCTTGCCGGCGGACAGGCGCGTGCCGCGATGCACGCACTGGTCGATGAGCGCGGTTACGTCGCCGTTGCGCTGACGAAACAGGACAATGCCAAGGCCGAGGATCTTCACACCGAGCGGCTTGTCCGGCCGCAACTCGCTTTTCGTGCAGGCGACGAACCATTGCTCGTGCAACCCGTCGCGGGGTTCTTCAGCGGCAGCGGCAGCGGCGGCGGGCCGGCAGGCGGCCATATGGTCCGTTTCGCGGCCTGGATTCGACATGATGTCAGGCGTCGGTGAGGGCGAGGAGGGCATTCGCGGTGGCAAGTCGATTGATGAGTATACGGGGCTTCACGTCGCCCGCGCGGATGCCGGTCTGCTCGGCCGCTTGCTGGAGCGCGTCGGCAAGCCGTGCAGGCGGTCCGGCGAGCAGGCGCACGCGCAGCGGTCCCAACTGGCATAGACGGCGCGCGTGCGCGTAGTGGAACGAGCGCGTCAGCGCAGCTTCGACCGATGCGCGCAGCGCTTCGGCGTCGCGCTGTCCGGCACTGGCGACCAGCAGCACGTAGTGCGGCGGCTCGGCCGACGCACACGGCACCAGACACGCATGGTCGCGCGCGTCGACGGTCGCCGCCAGCACGGCGCCCAGTGTGTCCTCGTCCAGCTTCTCGCCGGCCAGGTCGCTGTGCGCTCCCGCTCGCCCGACGAATCCGATGCGCGGCGTGCGGCCTGCCAGCGCGGTGACGCGCACGCGGTCCTCCAGCGCATAGCGGTACAGGCCGCCGCCGGTGGTCAGGATGACCTGCGCGGTATCGCCCGGCCGCAATGCGGCGGCATCGCACACGCTGCCGTCGTCGAGCAGGAATTCCAGGAAATGGCTTTCGATAGCGAGCGGACAGCCCTCGCCATGGCCAAACGGCAGGCTGACCACCCCCTCCGTCGCGAACAGGCCCTTGGGCAGCCAGCGTACATGCGGGAAGCGCTCGCGCAGGTGCGCCGCGTAGGTCTGGCTGGGGCCATCCATCCAGCAGCTCACCGCGGCGAGCCGCGGCCACAGGGCGTCGCAGGTTCCGGCAGCCAGCGCCCGCCGCAGCGCGGCCTGGCGCGGAGCGGGCAGGGCCGTGTCGAGCCACGCAAGCGTCCCGGCATGCGCCGGATCGCCGGCATCGAACAATGGGCGCAGCAGGCTGGTCAGGAAGGTCGGGCTCCATACGCTAACGAATGCCAGATCGTCCGCGGCCAGCAGCGCGAGCAGCGTCTGCCTGCGCCAGGCGGATGCGTCGTTGGCGAGCGGCGGGACGACCAGCGTCGGCGCGAGCCCGGCGACCGGGCTGCCGGCGAGATAGTCCAGGTCGCTTGCCGAACCGATCGGGATGCCGTTGGGCGCATGGCACGGCGCCTGCAAGGGCGGCGACATCGACCAGTAGGCGCGTCCCGCGCCGATCTCCGGCAACTGGCGATACAGGTCCGCCAGCCAGATCGTCAGTGCGCGTTGCATCGCGCCGAGGAAGTCCGGTGTATATGGAATCAGTTTCTGCTGTGCGCCGTTGCCGCTCGTGCGCTCGAAGAAGCGCGGAGGCTGCACGGTCAGCACCGGCTGCGATTCGCGCAGGGCCCGATCGATCCATGGCAGCAGCCCGGCATGGGAGTGAACCGGGACGCGCTCGCGAAACTGCGCGGGGCCGGCGATTCGGGCAAAGCCATGCGCGCGCCCGAACGCCGACTCGCGGTTGTCCGCCAGCAGCCGCGCCAGCACCCGTTCCTGGGTTGCGGCCGGGGCTTCGAGCGCGGCCTGCCACCTGTCGAGCGCGGGTTGCGCGGCAGCGGAGAACGTCCGCCATGCCGCTTGCGTGTCGTTTGGGTCCGGGCGCATCAGAAGTAGGTCTTGTCGAGTTGCGCAAGATCGTCCGGCAGCGGTTGCGGCGGCAGGAATATCTGCAGCCAGCCGAACCAGAGCGGGCGCGTTTCGGCCGCGTTCGACGCGCTATGCAACTGCTGCCAGCGCAGCGCCGGCCGCCGGTGGTGCGTCAGGTTGTAGTTGAAGTTCAGGAATGCCCAGCGCACGAGGAACGGTGCGCGCATATTGTAGGTACCCTCGACCGCGTCGAGCGGCGTGCGCATGTGATAGACCCATTGCAGCGATGACCACGAAAAGGCGAATGCCGCATAGGCGATCGCCACCACCAGCGGCTTCCAGTCGAGGAGCCCGCCCGCCAGCAACCACGCAGCAGCGCCGGCTATCACTTCGACGCGGATGCGCCGGAAATCGCGCAAGGAAAAATCCTTGAACGCAGCAGCGTAGGTATTGTCGTCGCCGCGCCTGGACCAGTGGCTCGCGACGCCGGCCGGCAGCAACGCCAGCACGATGCTGCCGATGAATCCGCCGAGCCAGATGCCGCCGAGAATCGCCGCGTAGTACTCGAGCCGCTTGCGCAGCAGCGATTCGCCGGGACTTGCGAAGTCGGCCCGCTCGGCACGCGTACGGTTACGTACGTGGTGTCCGAGGTGATTGATGTGAATCAGCGTGGCAGAGGCGCCAAACATCGTGGAAGCCCACCACATCATCGTATAATTTGCGTTTTTCCGACGATGCCCGAAGCCGTGAAAAGTCTCGTGCATCATCGAGAATACGCCCTGCATGAGCAGGCAGAACGGGATCAGGATCAGCCATTTCAGCGGACCCGCGCCGGTATTGGACAACCACGTGAGCGTCCCGGCCCATCCTGCGGTCTGCAGGGCCAGCACAATGAGGTTAGCCAGGTCGAAACGGTGCGATTGCGCGGCGCTGTCTTGCATATAGGGTGTGGGCGTACAGGAGATAGGCGGCTTGATGTACGCGAAGGATACATCGGATACATCTGTTTCATCCAATCGGCGCGGGCTGGGAAGCGCTCCGGCGGCGCCGCGGCACGAGCCGGAACTGGCAGCCGGATCGCGTTGCGCGGTGGCCTTGCCAAGGTTGCCGGGCATTCAGGCATTGCGGGGCATCGCGATCACGCTGGTGCTGATGCAGCATTACGCGATGGCATTTCCCCAGGCCGGAGTCGCGGTCGGGAGCCTGTCGCTCTGGGGTGGTGTCGACCTTTTCTTCGCCATATCGGGCTTCGTGATCAGCCGCTCCTTGCTGGCCGGCGGCGCTGCCGATCGCATCGATGGTGCGATGTGGCGTGCATTCTGGATCCGGCGGCTATGCCGGCTGCTGCCCGCCGCCTGGACATGGCTCGCGATCAGCGTGGCGCTCGGTTTTGTCCTGGCCGCATTCGGCCATTTGCAGCCCGCAGCCGAGTTGCGCGGTGCGATCGCCGGCGCGTTCGGCTATGCCAACCTGTTCTGGGCCAATTGCCACGCCAGCGGCACGGCCGCGGGGTGCGGACTGCCGCAACTGACCGGCAGTTACTGGAGCCTGTCGCTCGAGGAGCAGTTCTACGCTCTGCTCGCCACGGCATTGCTTGTCATGCGGCTGCGCACCCTGGCAATCGTTTTGCTTGCGGGCGTATTGATGCTCAATGCGCTGCCATTCCATGCGTTCGATCTGCGCTGGTTCCTGCGCATCGACGCGCTCGTGCTTGGCGTAGCGGTGCACGCGCTGTGCCGGAGCACGGCATCGCTGCGCGTGGCGGCGATCATGCGCAGGCATGGGCTCGTGGCGCCCGTCACGCTTGCGCTGTACGTGGGCATCGTATGCGCACCGCTGATCTCGGCACACCATCCCATTGGCGTCATCGCGCTCAGCGCTGCCGGCCTCGTCTGGATGGCTGCCTGCGACCATCGCGGCGCCGCGCGGATGAGCCGCCTGTCGGCGGTATTTGGCTGGCTCGGCGAGCGTGCCTATTCGATCTATCTCTGCCACCTTCCCGTCCTGCTTGTCATCCATGAAATGCTATGGCGCGCCGGCGGTCCGGCAACGCTCCCGGGGCCGTGGCTGGCCGCGGCTGGCCTCGGCTCGGTGGTCCTGATCCTGTTCGTTGGTACACTCTCGCACCGCTTTCTGGAGCAACCAGGCATGCAATGGGGCAAGCGGCTTACGCGCCCGGCAACCCGATCGATATGAGCTTCTTCAGCAAGCGCTCGCGCGCTACCGGCGCAGTGACGCCGCCCACCGACATCCCGCACCGCGATCTGCGCTTTACGCTCGACGCCACCGTGCCGCGCTACTGGTACCGGGGCTGGGTCCATGTCACGCGTTTTTTCGATGCCTTCTCCATCATGTTTCCACTCGGCGAGAAGTTCTTCATCGATAGCGTGAAGCACTTTCGCGGCGAGATACCCGCCGGGACGCCGCTTGCGGCCGATGTTGCAGGCTTCATCCACCAGGAAGCGACCCATATCCGCGAGCACCGGCTCTACAACCAGCGGCTGGCCGCCCAGGGCGCGCCCGTCGACGAGCTCGAGGCACTGATCAGGCGTCGCCAGCAGAACAGCCTGCGGGTTGCCTCGCCGGCCATGCGGCTGGCGCTGACAGCGTGTCTCGAGCACTATACCGCCATCCTTGCCGACCAGTTGCTGCGCCACCCCGACATGCTCGACGGCGCCCATCCGGAAATGGCCGCGATCTGGCAATGGCACGCGATCGAGGAAACCGAGCACAAGGCCGTCGCGTTCGATGTCTTCAGGGCAATCGGATCCAACCCGTTGCGCAGGTATCTGGTTCGCTGCGGCGCGATGCTGGGCGTATCGGTGTATTTCGTGATCGATCTGGTCTATTTCATGTATCGCCTTGCCGCCTGTGACAGGCAACGCGCCAACTGGCGCGAATGGGGGCGCCTTCAATGGTGGCTGTTCGTACATCCCGGCGTATTCACGCGCGTGCTGCCGGCGTGGCTGTTCTGGTTCGCCCCTTGGTTTCATCCCAACCGGATCGACAGCCGGGCGGTGCTGGAGGCCGCCCGCCGCCATCTTGACGGACAACGGCAAACCATCGCCGCAGCGCCCGATACGCGAGACCCGCTATGACAGCAAGGCAGTCCTGGACACCCCACGGCTTTGACGAGTGGCGCCAGCACTATCCGGCTACGCCGTTCGCGCGGGCAGGGGAGGGCCTCGACTGGACCGGGCGCTATGTCGATTGCTGGAAACGCGCGCGCACGGACCTGCCGCGGGCGACCGTCGTGGTCCTTGTGGCCGGGCTGTACTCAGAGGGGTTGCCGCGCTGCCATCGCGATGCGGTGCTCGCGCTGCGGCAGGCGGGTTACAGCGTGCTGCGGCTGCCGATGCGCTCGTCGCGCGGCGTGGTGGCGCAAGGCAAGCACATCGCAGCGACGCTCCACAAGCGCTTGCGCGGCGGTGAGCGGTTCGTCGCGCTTACGCACAGCAAGGGCGGCATCGACATGCTCGCGGCACTGGACGGCGCCCCTGCGCTGCGCGCGCGCTGCGACGGGGTCGCGCTGGTTCAGCCGCCGGTGGGTCCGGCGTCGATCGTCGACGACATCATGGGCTGGGGTGCGACACCGGCGCCAGGCGGGCCGAGTTGGAAGGACAGCGTCGCACGCCCTTTGCTGCGCACACGCTGGGTGGCCGACGGCACGCGCGACATCAGTAGCCGCCGCGATCCCAGCGTCGCGGAGATGCTCGCGAGGCTGCCGCGCGAGTTGCACTGCGTGCACGCGGTCAGCTGGTCGATCGAGCGCAGTTCGCGTTTCGACGCCCACCATGCGCGGCTGAATGCGCGCCGCCCCGGCTGCGCGCACGACGGGCAGTTCTATCTCGAACATCAGGTACTGGCCGGCATGCCGCAGGTGTGCCTGCCGCACCTGGACCACGGCCAGCCGGTGCTGGGCGGGCTGGGTTTCGATGCCGGACGCTTCTGGCTGGCGCTGGCCGAAGTGCTGCATGCGGGCAGGCCCGGCTCGCAAGGCGGATGACCGGGTCAGACGAGATAGATCTCAAAGCCGGGTATGGGAGCAGCCGATGCCGGATCGACCGCCGGCGCGTTGCGTGTGCCGGATAGCGTATACAGGTCCATCGGCAGGCGCGTCAAGCGGTAGGGAGCCATCGCGGGCCAGAGCGGATCGTTGTCGTACAGGCAGAGCTGCATCAGCGCGTAGCGGCTGCGCAGGCCTGCCCAGGCGGCATCGAGCAGTGCGGCGAACACGGCAGGATCGCGTTGCCGCACTTGCAGGTGGGTGAGATAGATATCCTGGAGCGGCTCGCCTGGCGCGGCGATCCTGGGCCGGCCGAAAGCCGGCGCCAGTGCGTTGTAGGCAAGACGGATTGCCTGGATGGATGGCGGGAACCTCTCCAGCACGATCCGCTTGATGCGCCCGGCATCCCAGGGCGCGACGCAGCCGTGCAGGTTGCCGCGGGCGTCGAGTGCCAGCAGGAAGGACCCGATGCCGAAATCGGGCCAGGTCTGCAGCCGGCGCCCGAACTCAGCCTCGGAAAACACGCAGCCGAATGGCTGCCGGGCCGATTCGGCGTCGAGAAAGTGGCGCAGCGCATCGGCATGATGCGGCTGCGCCTGCACGACCCGGATCGAACCGGCGGTGCGCGCCGCGCCGCGCCAGCCTCGCCGGCCGTACACCGACACGTTGCTGTAGCCACGCCAGTGCGACAGTGCAAGGCGGTCCGCGCGCCGGGAGCCCAGCAGCGACTGCGCCGCCAGCCGGTTGTCCCGGATCATGCAGCAGTAGGCATGATGCACGCCGGCGTCATGCTCCAGGCCGGCGAGACGGGCACGCACTTCCTCCATCCATGCGCGTGACAGGATCCGGTCAGGGACCAGGCGCAGGTCGCCGAGGTAGGCCACCGGCTGCACCCGTTCCATCAGGTATCCGTCGCGCACGACCAGGCTTGCAATGCCTTTCATGTCGCCGCCTTCGCCCTCGGCCAGCCATGTCCGGTGATCGGCCGCATGGCAGCGATGCAAGGCAAAGTAGTCCGGCGCGCGATCGAAGCGCAGCGGCAAGGCGCCCTGCATCGCGTGCTGCGCCAGGAAATCGAGGATGCGCGGATTGTCCGCGGGCTGCGCGCGCCGGATCTGCATCGTGCGGCTTACGTGGAGCAGAACAGGCGGCGCGCCATCGGCCGCAGGTTGGCCGTCGACAGTTCGCACAGGCAGACCAGCTCGTCGCCGTTCGCATAGCGCGGGTTGCGCGCCAGGAAATAGGCGACGTCCGGCAGCCGCCGATGGGCGTCGGGCACTTCCGCCAGCGTCGGAGTGAGCCGTCCCTGCGGCGTGGGGAACGACAGGACCCCTGTGTTGCCGTCGTACGCCGCGCCAAACCGCTGGTTCGCCAGATGATCCGTCAGCGCCTGGACGTCTGGCGCGGTGGCGGCGTCGAAGCGTGGCGCGTAGTCATGCGCGAACGCGCGCAGGTAGCGGTAGGTACGGTGCCCCTTGCATATCAGGAGCCAGTAGAGCGGTACGCCGGGCGCGCTCCGGCTGATTTCGCCTGCAAGGCGAATCCATGCGAAGGCGAGTTGCTGGCTGCCCCAGTGCGCCGGGTCGATGATCGTGTCGCCCGAGAAAATTACCCGCAGCGGGGTTCCGCCCCATGTGGTGGCGTAGAGCTTCAGCGTTGAGAATCCCTGGATCACGCTCTCGGTATCGCACAGGATGATGCAGTGGGTCTTGTCCGAGAGATCCCGATCGAAGAGATCGCGGTGGGCATCGCAGTATGACGCCGAGTAGAGCGCGAACATCCGGTCGATCTGGTCCGCGCTCAAGGCGGCGCGTTCAATGGGCGTAGCGCGAAGGCGCATGGGTGAATTCTGCATGACTGGACAGCTTGTTATGATACCCGACCGATTACCGTGATCTTGCCGCGATGAAGATGCCGCCGACTCGCCTGCCTGCCGGCACCATGCCCATGGCCATGGCCAGTCCCATGAGATGGCTCCTGGCCTACCTGTTCGTGTCCGGGGCGCTGTATTTCATCGTGACGCATTTCCCGCTGGGGCCGGTGCGGACGGTTCCGCCATCCATGTTCGATGCCTGGACGCCGATCCTGCCGGCGACCGTGCCGCTCTATCTGAGCTATCTGCTGGTGATGCCGGTACTGGTATGGCTCGGCCGCAAGCGCGACTGGTTGCTGCCGGCCTTTTTTGCCGGGGCGCTCGCCGCCATCGCCTGTCTCGTCAGCCACCTGTTCTGGCCGACGGCGATCGTCTGGCCTGTGGCCGGCTCGGGCTGGCTTGCCTGGCTGCACCGCATCGATTCACCGCTGGCAGCGTTGCCGAGCGGCCATGTCGCGTTGCCGGTGGCGATCAGCGTGCTGCTGGCCATGCTGCGTGAGCGCAGCGCATGGTTCTTCGCGGCATGGAGTGCGCTGCTGATGCTGGCCGTCCTGACCACCGGGCAGCATCTGTTCTACGATGCCGCCTGTGGCGCCGCGGTGGGCGTGCTGGCCGGCACGGCAACGGCCGTGCTGCTGCGCATGCGGGTGGATTTGCGTTCGATGGCCATGATCCTGGTGGAATGGCTATGCATTGTCGTGACACTGCGCGTTGCGCTTGCCGCCGGCGACTGGCGTCTTTATCCGCTGGCCTTTGCCATCATCGCGACGCGGCAGCACGCGCTGTTCATCCTGTACCACGACGCCGCCCACTACCATCTGAGCCGGCATCGGCGCAGCAACGATTTCCTGATCAACCTCGCGATCGGCGTGCCTGGCACGGTGCCGATCGAATTCTATCGGCCCCTGCATCTTGCGCATCATCGGCATGTCGGCACCGCACTGGATCCCGAGCGCCGTTTTCTGTATCAAGACCAGCCGTGGCGGTTCCGGCCGCTCGATACGATAGCGCTCGCCAGGCAGTTGCTCGGAGACGCATCGATGCTCAACACGTTGCGCACGATGCGTGCCTACCGGAAAGCCGGCGGGCAATTCGTCCGGCCGACCGGCCCGCTGCTGGCCGCGGCGATAGCGTGGGGCGCCATCGTCGCGATGCTGGCCTGCCTGTGTTCCGCGCAGACGCTGGCGCTGCTTGCCGCGCTATGGTTCGGGCCGCTCTTCACCACCGGTGTCCTGCTGCAGAAGATTCGCAGCTTTGCAGAGCACAGCGGCGGACCGGATGTCACGCCCGGCTGGGGCGACTGGACCTATTCGTGGCGCGTGGGATGGCTTGGGCGGCTTTTCATCTGGCCATATCACATCAACTTCCACCTGCAGCATCATCGTAATCCGAACACCGCGTGGCATGCCTTGCCATCGGAGGTGCGAGCTGGCGACCGCATGTTGCCATCGTCTGGCCTGCCGGCGCTGCTTTGGTCGGGGGCGCGCCGCAAGCCCTGTGCGAGCAGGGGGAACCGGGCACCGTGACCCGGTCTGGTGGCCTTGCTGCCGGCCATCCCGCCGCCGCATTTTCCGATGTGGCGAATAAGGCTGGTAAAATGCAAAATTCGCCGAAAACGCCGCAGGAAACAAGATGTCGAAAACGATCATTCCCGACGTTGCCTTGATCGATAACACCGAGCAACGCACGCCCCTCGTGCTTGTGCTGGATTGCTCCGGCAGCATGGACGGCGAGCCGATCCAGCAACTCAACGAAGGACTGAAGCTGCTGGAGCAGGAACTGAAGTCCGATGTGATCGCAAGCAAGCGGGTCCGCATCCTGGTGGTGAAGTTCGGCGGCTACGACAGCGCCGAGATCGCCGGCGACTGGTGCGACGCAATGGATTTCAGCGCGCCGCAATTGCGGGCCGACGGCACGACACCCACTGGCCAGGCCATCGAACTGGCGCTGGCGGAGATCGAGCAGGAAAAGCTGCGTTTCCGCCAGGCCGGCGTGGCCTATACACGCCCATGGCTGTTCCTGATGTCGGATGGAGCGCCCACCGACCAGTGGGAGCCGAGCGCCACGCAGGCGCGCCGGGCCGAGCAGGCCAACAAGGTGGCGGTGTTCCCGATCGCGGTGGGCGCCGGCGCCAGCGCCGATGTACTCCAGCAGTTCAGCAACCGGGGTGCCGGTGGCGTGAAGCAGCTCAAAGGCTTGCAGTTCCGCGAGTTGTTCCTCTGGCTCAGCGCCAGCATGCAGGTCGTATCGCAGTCCACGCCGGGCGGACAGGCGCAACTGCCTTCCACCGACAGCTGGTCGACGGTTTCCATCTGAATGACGAGCTGGCGGATATTTGCCGCTTCGGCGACGGGCAAGTCGCACGCCGACCGCGGCGTGCCGTGCCAGGACGCTTTCGCGCATGCGCTGGTGGGCGACGTGCTGATCGCGGTGGTTTGCGATGGCGCGGGCTCGGCGCGCTACAGCCAGGCGGGCGCGGAGTTTATTGCCAGGTCGGTGGTGCATGCGCTGTCCACGCGGGTGGGGCAGGGCGAGGAGTTGCCCGAGCTGTCCGGCGATCAGTTCGAGCAGGCCGTGGCGAGTGTGATCGGGCTGGCGCGCAATGCGCTGCAGGAAGTGGCGCGTGCCGCGGGGGCCGGCCTGGCGGACTATGCCAGCACGCTGGTCGGTGTGGTGGCCACGCCGGAGCGAGGCAGCTTTTTCCATATCGGCGACGGGGTGGGCGTGGCCCAGCCATGCGATACCACGGCAGTGCCGGATATTTCGCTGCCTGCCAACGGCGAGTACGCAAACGAGACCTACTTCGTGACCGGGCCGCACTGGCGCGAACGGCTCAAGGTGCTGCCTATCCGGCAGCCGCTGCGCGGTGTGGTGCTGATGTCGGATGGCGCCATGCCATTCGCCATGAGCAAAGGCAATGCGGGGCTCTACCCGCCCTTCATGACCCCGGTCGAGCGCTATCTGCTCGGGGTGGCCGGCGAGGACGAAGGCAACCGTGCGCTGGCGGCCACGCTGGACGATCCGCGCACGCACCACATCACTGGCGATGACAAGACCTTGCTGATCGCGCTGCGCGCATGAGCGCACGCAGCGGCGGCAAGGTCTGGCTGGACCGCCAGCGCAACCTGACGCTGGCGCGGCTGATCAAGAGCGGCGGCGCCGGCAGCGTGTACCTGTTGGCCGAGTCGCCGGCCCAGGTGGCCAAGCTCTATCACGCGCACATGGACCTGGCCAGCTACCGGCGCAAGATCGACGCGATGCTGCGCCTGTCGCCGGAGCTGCCCGACCAGATCGAGAGCGGCAGGCGCTATGTGCAGATCGCCTGGCCGCAGGCGCCGCTGCAGGACGCCCGCGGCCGCTTTATCGGCTTCGCCATGCCGACGCTGGATATCCAGCAGACGGCCGAGCTGGAGGAAATCCTGCAGGAGCGCCAGGCGCGCGCTGCCGGCCTGCCCACCGGGCTGGGCGCCAAGATCACGCTGGCCGCCAACCTGAGCGGGGTCATCGCCGCCCTGCACCAGCAGCATCACTATGTGGTGGACCTGAAGCCGGTCAACCTGCGCTTCTATCGCGATTCGCTCTATATCGCGATGCTGGATTGCGATGGCTTCAGCATCCAGGGCGAGTCGGAGCGCTTCCCGGCGCAGCAGTTCACCGTCGACTACCTGGCGCCGGAACTGCAGGGCGGCGGGCTGACCGCCGCGGGCGAGGAAGCACAGGACCGCTTCGCACTGGCGGTGGTGATCTTCCAGTTGCTGAACTTCGGCATCCATCCGTTCAGCGGACGGCCCGCCAATGCGCAGGTTCCCACCGATCTGCCCGGACGCATCCGCGGCCGCTACTATGCCTACGGCCTGCGCGCGCACAAGGCGATCTCGCCCAACCCGGTGAGCGGCCACGCGCAGATGCCGGCGGAGTTGCGCCAGATGTTCGACAGCGCCTTCGCCGGTCAGCCGGGCACGCGGCCTGCGCCGGCCGAATGGGCGCGGGTTCTGTGCGAGTATGCGCTGCGCACCAGCCAGCGCCTGCAGGTATGCGGGGCCGACCCGTCGCACCAGCATTTTGCGGGCCTGGCCTGCGCGGCTTGCGCGCGCGGCGCGTTGATCGCCGGGGCCGCCAGCGCAGCAGCGGCTGCCACTGCCGCGCAGGCTGGCGCCAGGCGCAAGGCTGGCCGGGGCAAGCGCGGACGGCAGGCCGCCACCCGGCAACAAGGTCTGCAACAGGTACCGCAGCCCTTGGCGCAAGCCATCCAGGCAACGATGGGCCAGGCCCAGGCGCCGGTCGCGCCATCCGCCGCTAACACGCCGACCCGCGGCGGCGCGGGCGTGGGGGCCGTTATCGCGGTCTCCATCTTTATCATGGTGGGCGCACTGGTGCTTTCCGGGCGCCTGGACAGCAGCAAGAGCACGCCTGTGGCGCCCGATGCCGCAGAAGCAGCGCTGCCGCTTGAATGGAGCCGCGATGCGCGCGCCGAGCGTTCGTCATCGCTGGCCAGCGGGCGGGCCGAGATCCGGGGGATCATCGAGGCTGTCGCCGCAGGGCGCTTGGATACCATCCAGTTCGATCTGCTGCGCCTGAAAGCGCAGGTGCCCGTCAGCGCCCCTGGCAGCTTGATGGAATACAAGCGCGACCAGGCCAGCTACCGGAACACGCTGCGCGAGGCGCGCATGGCAGTGGCGAGAGCGCAGGGCGGAACCCTCGCCGCGGAGGCTGAACTCGAAAAGCATTACGATCAGCACCGCGACCTGCTGGCGAGCGATCCCGGTGCGTCCTTCGTGGCCGCTGAACTTGGGGAGTACCATCTGCTCCACAAGGAACCGGTGGCTGCGCGCCTGTATTTCGAGCAGGCGGTGTGGGGCAATCCAGGCGGTGCCGTCGGCTGGGACGGGTTGGGTGCGGTAGCGCTGCGCGCACAGCGCGACAAAGAGGCGGTTGCGTGCTTTGCGATCGCCCGCTGGCGGACGACGATGGACGATGCGGGCGCACTGAATGTTTTCCTGCCCAGGCTGCGCCTTCGCCTCATGTCGGACCAGAAGCGCTGGGAGGGCGCCAACCACGCTGCGGAGGAACTGGCTGCGAAGCTGGCCGAACTGCCACCCGTGGCCAACCGCGGCGCCAGCGTGGACCCGGTATCGCAGCAGCGCCATCCGGCGCGCTATGCGAGTGAGCTGGAGCCGCAGGCCGCTGGCGTGGTCGAACTGGAAATCAGGCTGGATGCCGCCGGCGATCCCATCCGGATCAAGGTAGCCACGTCCAGCGGACGCCGCGCACTGGACCAGGCGGCGCTGGATGCCGCAAGGAATTGGCGCTACTCGCCGGCGGTCTGGCAGGGCGCGCTGATCAACGACACCATTTTGGTCCCGGTGATCTTTGCCGCAACCTGAAGCGCGCCACACACCGGTTATCCGAAATGCCCCCAAGCCCCCAGGCCACAGCGGCCGGCCTCGAGGACCTGCTGGTCGAGGAGCCGCAGGCGCAGCGCACACCGTGGGCGCGATGCTGGCGGTTGGCCCGCGCGCCGGACACGCGCCGCCCTGACCCCGCTGCCGTGGCCCGGCCGCAAACGGCCGTTCGGCTAGGATTCACATGAGGGGATCGGGCGTCAGGTCCCTCATGGCGTTGTTTGACGACCCAAAGGACGAATATGCTGATTGTTCTCGGCGGTCTGCCAGGCACGGGCAAGACCACTATAGCGCGCGAGCTGGTTGCGCATTGTTCCGCGGTTTATCTACGCATCGACACCATCGAGCAGGCCCTCCACTCGTCAAACGCGCTTGCCGGGGAGGTTGGCCCGCTGGGCTACCTCGTTGCCTACGAGCTGGCCAGGTCCAATCTCGCGCTTGGCCTGACGGTGGTGGCGGACTCCGTCAATCCGCTGGCGGTCACTCGCGAGGCATGGCGGGACGTCGCTGCCAGCACGTCTTCGGGCTTGATCGAGGTGGAAATCGTATGCTCGGATGCGGCGGAACATCGAAGGCGCGTGGAAGGGCGCAGCGCCGATATTCCCGGGCACGTCCTGCCGACCTGGGCGTCGGTACTCCGCCACGAATATGAGCCATGGAAGACGAATCGGGTTGTTATCGATTCGGCGCTCGTTGATGCCAGGGTGGCGGCATCGTTGATCCTGGCGGGGCTGCGTAGCAGGGTTGTGCGCGAATAAAGGGGATGTAGCCGCGAGACAATGAAATAGCAAAAGCAATGTGGCATATGATATTGTCTTTTTTAACAATGATGGTATTCAAGCCGATGACACGCAAAAATTCCGCGCTGACCTCCGCGCTCCTGGCGGCATTTCTTTTCACCGTTTATCCGGCGCAATCGCAGGCGGAAGGCAAGCTGAACGCACCCGTATTGAAGATGGAATTTTCCGAGATCATTGCTGCCTATACGGCGGATCCTGTCGCGGCGGCCAAGCGATTTGATCACAAGCGCATCGCGTTTACCGGCCGTGTCATCGCCATGGGATCCTCGCCTACCACCACTTATTTCGGTGCTTATACCGCGGATGGGCACAAATTTGATACGTCCTTTGATGTAGAGGCGCGCGAGGCATTGAAGTCAAAATTTGCAAACAAGGAAATCGTTGCGTTCAAATCGTCCAACGAATTCCTGATCGACTGTTTGAACGAAGGCTATCTGCCCGGCGCAATTGTGCCCAGCATCAAGCTGACCCATTGCCGCGTGGCTCGATAGATATCGCGTGGCCATTGTGGCACCTGAGCGCGCCTGCGCTCACGACGATGGCGGGTAACAGGGACCCAGCGCTCGACATCGATCTCGCGCCGGCGAATGCGGGATGGTTCGCGGTGAGCTCATGCGCCGGGAAGGGCGGGTGGAGGAGCAGAGGAATCTGGCTTTCAGGTGAGCGAGCCGGCGCCGGACAAGTTGTTTTGGCTCGCGCGCCAACGCAACCCCGATTGTCACGACTTCACGGAGTAAGCACATGGGCCGAGCTTTGCCTCTGCTGTTCTGGTGCGCCTGCGGACTCGCCCAGGCTTTCGATATCACCCCGTATCGCGTGGGCGACAGCTTGCCCGCGAGCGAAGCCCGGGTCCTGCTGGCGCGCTATGCCGCACGGCCGCAGCAGCCATGGCGCGAACCCGACGAGGCGCGCATCCCTGCTGGCCCCGAAGGCGACCAGATCCGCGACGGCATCGACCTGCTGCGGAACACTTCGCGCCGCGTGGGCAAACTGGCTCCCGATGAAACCAAGCGCATGAACTGGAATAGCCTGAACTGCGTCAACTGCCATCAGGCCGGTCCATCGGGCTTGCCCGGCAGCAAGAAGTTCGCGCTGCCTCTGGTCAACGCGGTCAATGACTACCCGAAGTTCGACATCAAGTCGGGAAAAATCATCTCGCTGGAGCAACGGGCATTGGGCATGTTTGGCGCGGGCAGCGTGCCCATCCTGGCCGATACCCCTGAGTTCCAGTCCATCATGGCCTACTTGCGCTGGCTGGCCCGGGACACCCGGCCAGGTGCTGCCATGGACGGGGCAGGGCTGATGCCGATGGACGCCATGCCGCGCGCTGCCGACCCACTGCGCGGCCAAAAGCTGTTTGCCACAAAATGCCAGGCCTGCCATGGTGCGGATGCCACTGGCCAGCGCAAGGCCGATTTCAACAATGGTGGTGGCTACCTGTTTCCCCCGCTGACAGGCGACGACACCTATGACAACGCCGGCCATATGTTTGCTGTGCCGTTGCTGGCACGATACATCCGTGCATCCATGCCCTTGGGAGCCAGCCATGACAAGCCGCAACTCACTGCCGCGGAGGCGCTCGATATCGCTGCTTATGTGAACGACGACGCCACGCCACGCAGGCATAACCCGAATCGTGCCAAGCTTTACCCCGATGCGGCATTGCGTCCACAGGGTTTTGCCATCCCCGAGCACTTCGCCGGTCAGTCACCACGGGCATACCAGCGCGCCAAGTTTGGCCCCTTCCGCAACGTAAACGAACACTACTGAACACATTGCGCCGCCGCCCGATGTTCGCTTGCTGCTCCGCGCACCAAGCGGCGCCTGCACTGCTTGTTTCCGTGCGATGGAATATTCTCCCCTCCCAAAGCGTTTACTCAGGGGCAGGGCGCGCAGGCAGGTGCACGTGCGTGAACTATGCTGAAAGGGTTCCTGGCCCCGAGAACGCGATCCGCGTCGATGCTGGAGGATGGTCATGCAATATCACTTAGCCAGATGGATGGGCGCGGCGCTGGCCGCGGCCGCGCTGTGTGCCTGTGCGTCCCTGGAGCCAGTCCAGACCGCGCAGAAAATGATAGGCAGCCCGGAAAGCGCCGTGCGCGGCACCTTCGGCGCGCCCACGGAGACTTATCAACTCGCCGGCGGCACCAGCCGCTGGATCTACTCGAAGCAGCCGCTCGGATTCGACGTCTACGCGGCGGATTTCGACGCCGCCGGAAACCTGGTCAGATTCCGTCAGATGCTGACGGAGAAGGAGATCTACGAGGCACGGCCGGGCATCTGGACCAAGCATGACGTGGCAGAGCGTTTTGGCCTGCCGCGCGAGCCAGTCCAGTACTATCCGCTCATGAAGCGCGAGGCATGGTCCTACCGGCTCTATGTGGGCGCCTACCAGCCGGCGCACTTCAGCGCTTACTTTGACGACCGCGGGGTACTGGATCGCACCATGATCATCGTCGATCCGCTGGGCGGCGACGGCCACGATCGCAGCAAGTGATTCCGGCGCGCCGGCAGCCCTGGTGGGACGGGACATCGGGTGAAGCCCTTCCGGCTTGCGCGAAGGCCCCGTGAGCATCGGCAATAAAACGGCTTGGAGTGTGATTTCTCCAAGCCGTTTGGCTGAACCTAGACGAGATTGGGAATCGCCACGTCTGGATTCACGTCGGCCTCATAGTTCACGCCATCGATCTCGAAGCCGAAGAGGCGCAGGAATTCCTTCTTGTACCCGGCAAAATCGGTTAGCTCATAGATGTTATCGCTGGTGACCTGATTCCAGAGTTGCTGTACGCGGCTCTGGACATCCGGATGCAGTTCCTTGTAATCCGCGCGCAGGCGCCCCTCCTGATCCAGGCACGGAGCCTCGCCGTACAGGCTGTCCTTGTAGAGTCCGTAGACCTGCTCGATGCAGCCCTCGTGCGTGCCTTGCTCCTTCATGACCTTGAACAGCAGCGACAGGTAAAGCGACATCATCGGAATGGCGGAGCTTGCCTGCGTGACCACGGCTTTCAATACGGAGACGCGGGCATCGCCGCCGGTGGCGGACAGGCGGCCGCGGATACCGAGGACCTTTTGATCCAGGTCTTTCTTGGCTGCGCCGATGGATCCGTTCCAGTAGATGTCGTGCGTTATCTTTTCGCCGAGGTAGGTGAAAGCGGTAGTCTTCGCGCCGTCGGCGAGGACGCCCGCCTCGAGTAGCGCGTCGATCCACATCTGCCAGTCTTCGCCGCCCATCACCGCAACCGTGTTGTCGATCTCGCTTTGCGTGGCCGGTTCCAGGACGGACTCTTTGACGATTTCCTTGTCGGTATCGAGGCCGCGCAGGCTGACTGCCTTGCCGATGGGTTTCAGCGTCGAGTTGAAAACCTCGCCGGTCTTCGGGTGCGTCCTTCTCGGCGCGGCGAGGCTATAGACAACCAGGTCGACCTGTCCGAGATCCTGCCTGATGACGTCGATCGTCTTCTGCTTGATCTCGTCCGAAAAACCATCCCCGTTGATGCTCTTCGCGTACAGGCCTTTCGCCGTGGCAAACTTATCGAAAGCGGCCGTGTTGTACCAGCCAGGCGTACCCGGTTTGCTGTCGCTGCCGGGACGTTCGAAGAACACACCGAGGGTATCGGCACCGGAACCAAATGCGGCTGCGATGCGGGCGGCAAGTCCGTAGCCGGTCGATGCGCCGATCACCAGCACTTTCTTGGGCCCGTTGGCGATAGGTCCGCCTGCGGTGACGTACTCGATCTGTTCCTTGACGTTGGCTTCGCAGCCAGCCGGATGGGTAGTAACGCAGATGAAGCCGCGCACGCGTGGTTTGATGATCATGGAGACCCTGCTTTTGAGATGCCGAGACTAGGTTAGGAC
Organism: Cupriavidus basilensis; assembly: GCF_029335485.1. Classification (GTDB taxonomy): domain Bacteria; phylum Pseudomonadota; class Gammaproteobacteria; order Burkholderiales; family Burkholderiaceae; genus Cupriavidus; species Cupriavidus basilensis_E. The sequence continues at coordinate 13,202 of NZ_JARJLM010000234.1, read as the reverse complement.
ACGAGAAACGTCCGGCATTGTAAATGAGGCGGCGCCCCCCGAGCGCTTCACCCGACGGATCGAGGGTGGGGCGGCCCTGCCCCCGTTCTCGTTCAGGGTTTCTCCCGGTCTCAGGCAAGCTGTTCGCCGGTGCGACAATCCGATGGCAACGCAGCGCCATCATGCCGCTATTGCACCGCACAACACCAGCAGACAACGAAAGGAGAAACGAGCATGCGTCGCTTTGCCACTCTTGCTGCCATTCCGGCCGCATTTGCTTGCGGTTTTCTTGTGTCCCGCCTGGCCACGCCGGCAGTGGCGCAGACGCCGCCTCCGACGTTATCGGCGCAGATCATCGACGTGGCGGCCATGACCGATGCCGATATCGGCGCACAGGTCCCGAACTTGGGGACGCTGTGTTCAAAGGGCCTGGTCGCGACGCCATCGGGGACCATCGCGGTGCAGTCCGGCAATGTGCCCAAGCATACCCATGCGGGCTCCGATGAAATCCAGTATGTCATTTCGGGGAGCGGCACATTCTGGCTGGGGAACGAGCAGCGGCAGATCCACGCCGGCGACCTGATCATTATCCCCAAAGGCACCGTCCATGCGGGTTCCGTACCGGCCAGCGGCGAGTTCAAGGTCCTCGCGATCAAGCTGCCGCCGCAGGCTCCGGGCGATATCCAACTGGTGCCGTGAGGCCCGGAACGGCGCTGTCCAGGACACGGCTCCCTGACTTCGCACCGAGCCGTGTGCACGGCCCGCTCCCTCTCTTGCCGCACCTGCCGGCGCAAGGATGGATGCCATTGTCCGCCCCCTATCCCCACAAGGCCCGGACCGCGTCCGGCTATGTGCCCCGGATAGGAGGCAATTCGTGCGTGCCACGCATGTGGAGCCACAGCGCATGGGGCAGTGCAACGTTCCCGCGCCCAGGGGGCGGGGTGGCTTACTTGGCGGCTTCCTCCGTGCGCCTGTCGGCGTCGCGCAGGCGCTTCACGGCTTTGCCCAGCAGGCCGCCTTCGCTATTCGATACGGCTTCTTCCAGCGTAGCCAGGGCAGCCTTGACCGCAGCGGCGTGCGCGGTGGAGAACGCCTCGGCTTCGATCAGGCTGTCGGCTTCCTTGCGGGTACGCTTGCCCAGCTTGCGGGAGAACTCGGGATCCAGCTGGCCTTGCGCGGTGGCGTTGGCTATATGGTCGAGCAGGGCGATCAGGCCTTGCGCCGTGGTGGTGGCCGGGATGGCTTCCTCGGTTTTCCTTGGCTTTTTCGGCATAGTTTTTTTCCTCCGGTTAGGGCTCGATTCTATCGCTGAGGGGGGAAGCCTTACCTGCTTCCCAATAAGAAAGAATTGTGACATGTCATGGGCCGCGGACGGGATGACAAGGCATGCCAGAGACCCGGCCCGATAGCGTCGGGGCTGCCGGCTGGCGTGACAACAGCGATTGTTGCGGTGCACACATTAGCACATCTCGGCACAATCTCGGCCGGAAGAGCACCACGGGTCACGATGACGCCCGGTAGTCGACACAAGGAAATGCGCAAAAAAGGGAGGGGCACTGCGAGTGCCTCCTCCCCCCAGGCAGGCGTCCAGCGACGCTTTGCGGACGAACGGACGGATCAACCCGCCGGACGATCAGACCACAGTGGCGAGCGCCAGCGTCAGCAGCAGGGCGATCACCGAGATCAGCGTTTCGCAGACCGACCAGGTCTTGAACGTCTGGGCCACGGTCATATTGAAATACTCCTTGACCAGCCAGAAGCCGCCGTCATTCACGTGCGACAGGATCAGCGAGCCGGCGCCGGTGGTCAGCACCAGCAGTTCCGGCCGGGTGCCCGGCACGCTGGCGGCGATCGGGGCGACGATGCCGGCCGCGGTGGTCATGGCGACGGTGGCGGAACCGGTGGCGATGCGGATCAGCACGGCCACCAGCCAGCCCAGCAGCAGTACCGACACATGCGCGCCCGTGGCCACATCGACAATGGCGTTGGAGATGCCCGAGTCGCGCAGCACGCGGCCAAAGCCGCCGCCCGCGCCGACCACCAGCGTGATGATGGCGGTGGGCGCCACGCATTCGTTGGTGAACTTGAGGATGTTCTCGCGGGTGAAGCCGCGCGCCTTGCCGAAGGTGTAGAAGCTCACCAGCGCCGCGATCAGCAGGGCGATGACCGAGTTGCCGATCAGCTTGAGAAAGTCGTTGAGGAAGGTCTTGGGCGTGCTGATCACGTCAGCCCAGCTGCCGATCAGCATCAGGAACACGGGCAGCAGAATGGTGAACAGCGTAATGCCGAAGCCGGGCAACTGGTGCGATGCCTTGACGCTTTCGTCTTCTTCGGTGAACTGCGCGGCCAGCGGATTGATGTCCGGCAGCTTCACGTAGCGGTCCATCAGCTTGGCGAACAGCGGGCCGGCGATGGCGGCGGTCGGGATGCCGACGATCAGCGCGTACATGATGGTCTTGCCGATATCCGCCTTGTACGCGGTCACCGCCAGCAGGGCGGCGGGGTGCGGCGGAATCAGGCCGTGCACCACCGACAGGCCGGCCACCATGGGGATACCCACCAGCACCATGGAGGTGCCCGTGCGCTTGGCCACGTTGAAGGCGATCGGCACCAGCAGCACGAAGCCTACCTCGAAGAACACCGGCAGGCCGACGATAAAGGCAATGGTGACCATGGCCCAGTGCACGTTCTTCTCGCCGAAGAAATCGATCAGGGTGCGCGCGATGCGCTCGGCGCCGCCGGATTCTGCCATCATCTTGCCCAGCATGGTGCCCAGGCCCACCACCAGCGCGATATGGCCAAGGGTGCCGCCCACGCCGGCTTCGAAGGACTTGACGATGTCGCCCATCGGCATGCCGACGGCAAAGCCGAGCAGCACGGAAACCACCACCAGGGTGATGAAGGGATTGAGCTTGAAGCGCGCGATCAGCACGACCAGTGCGATCACGGCGATCAGCGCGTACAGCAAGAGTGTGGTTCCTGTTACGGCGCCCATATTGTCTCCTTTGTGCGGGGTCCGCCGGCAATCCGGCGGGGCTCCCCCGCGTCCGCTATGAAAAGGGCCGCGCTGGCGGCGGCCGGTTTTGGAATTGTTGGCAGGCCGGCTGTCCCGCGGGACTGGCCGGCCATGGCTCAGGCCACCGGCTTCTTGTAGGCGATGCAGTCGACTTCCACCTTGCAGTCGACCACCATGCTCGACTGCACGCAGGCGCGCGCGGGCGGGTTGGCGCCGAAGTATTCCTTGAATATCTTGTTGAAAGAGGCAAAGTCGCGCGCGTCGTCCAGCCACACGCCGCAGCGCACGATATGTTCGGTGCCGTAGCCGGCTTCGGCCAGGATGGCCAGCACGTTCTTGATGGCCTGGTGGGTCTGGGGCACGATGCCGCCGTCGATCACCTCGCCGGCGACCATCGGCACCTGGCCGGACACGTAGAGCCAGCCGTCGGCTTGTACGGCACGGGCAAAGGGCATGTGCTGGCCGCCGGTGCCGGCACCGCCTTCCACGCCAAATCGTTTGATATCCATGGGGACTCCTGTTCCTGAAAGAGATTGCAGATGCGTTGTTGCCGGATGCGCGGGGCTGCCTGCGCGTTGCCGGATGCGGGTTACCCTATTGCGCAGACGCTGCGGCGTTCGCGCCGGCGGGCCTGCCGCGGGCGAGGAAACGGCCCGCGCGCGCGCCGGTCGGCTTGCGCTGGCGCCACGACAGCTCGCCGTTGACCCACACCGCGGCGATGCCTTCGGCTGGCTGCATGGGGTCGGTGAAGCTGGCGGCGTCGCGGATGGTGGCGGCATCGAACAAGACCAGGTCCGCCCAATAGCCTTCGCGCACGAAGCCGCGTTCGGCCAGTCCGAAGCGCTCCGCCGACAGGCCGGTCATCTTGTTGACCGCCACGGCCAGCGGAAATAGTTCGCGGTCGCGGGCGTAATGGCCCAGCACACGTGGAAAGGCGCCCCACAGCCGGGGGTGTGGCAACGGGTCGTTGGGCAGGCCGTCCGAACCCACCACCGTAGCCGGGTGGCTGAGGATGCGGTCCACGTCCGCGTCTTCCATGCAGTGGTAGACGGCGCCGGCCGGCTGCAGGCGGCGCGCGGCGTCCTCCAGCCCGAGCGCCCAGTCGGCCGCGATATCGGCCAGCAGCCGGCCGCCCATCTCCGGGTGGGACTCGGACCAGGTCACCATGATGTCGAAATCGCTGGTGACCTGCTTGATATCCAGCGTGGAGGAGCTGGCGGTGTACGGATAGCAGTCGCAGCCGATGGGTTGCCAGCGCTCGGCGCGCTCGAGCGCGTCCAGCACTTCGCCGCTGCGGCCCCAGTTGTCCACGCCGGCGCACTTCAGGTGCGAGATCACCACCGGCACGCGGGCGTGGCGGCCGATGCGGAAGGCTTCGTCCATGGCCTCCAGGATTTCGGCGAACTCGCTGCGCAGGTGCGTGGCATAGAGCGCGCCGGCGCGGGCCAGGGGTTCGGCCAGCGCCAGCACTTCGTCCGTGCTGGCCGAAAAGGCATTGGCATAGGCAAGGCCGGTGGACAGGCCAAGCGCGCCATGATCCAGCGCTTCTTCCAGCTGCGCGCGCATGGCGGCGATCTCGGCCGGGGTGGCGGTGCGGTCCAGCCGGTCCATATGATTGCTGCGCAGTGCGGTATGGCCCACCAGGGCCGCCACGTTGACAGCCGGCTGCGCGGCCCGCACGGCCTCCGCGTAGGCGCCGAAGTCCGGATAGCGGAAGGCGTCGGCGGTGCCCAGCAGGTTCATCGGGTCCGGCGGCTCGCCGTGCAGCGTCACCGGCGCGGCGCTGATGCCGCAGTTGCCGACGATCACGGTGGTGACGCCCTGCGAGAGCTTGGGCGTCATCTCGGGCTGCCGGACCACATTGGTGTCGTCGTGGGTGTGCACGTCGATAAAGCCGGGGGCCAGCACCAGCCCTTCGCCTTGCACGACATGCCCGGCGCTGCCGGGGTCGATGCGCTCCGCGTCGTCCTCCAGCATGGCAATGCGGGCGATACGGCCGGCGCGCAGCGCGACGTCGGCCAGGCGCGCTTCGGCGCCGGAGCCGTCAAGCACGGTCGCGCCGCGGATCAGGGTGTCGAACAGTTCAGGCATGGTCAGTCTCCGAGCGGCTGGCGGTTGTCCGGGCTATCCGGTCCGGCCGTGTTGCCCCGGTGCGCGTCGAGCACGTATTTGAGCCGGCGCAGCCGGTCCTGGCTCTGGTCCTGCTGCAGCAGGGCGAGCTGGGTGGCCAGCACGTCCACCACCAGCAACATGGCGTAGCGTGAGGCCGAAGGCTTGAAAATAAAATCGGTCTCCAGCGTGCGCACCGGAAGCAGCACGTCGGCACGGCCCGCCAGCGGCGAGCCCAGCGCGGTCACCGCGACCAGCCTGGCGCCATATTCGCGGGCGATATCGCAGCTGGCGAGCATCTCGGGCACGTTGCCTGTGGCGGAGAAGGCAAGCACGACATCGTCCTTGTGCAAGGTGGCCGCCACCATCTTCTGCAGCAGCGCATCCTGGTAGCTGGCCACGGGACGGCCCAGGCGGGCCAGCCGGTAGCGCGCCTCGTCGGCCATGAAGGACGAGCCGCCACCCATGCCAAAAGCGTAGACCATGCGCGCCTCCAGCAACAGGCGTGCGGCGTGCTCGATATGGTCGGGGTCGATCAGCTTGCGGTTGATCTCAAGAGAGTCCAGGATATCCGCGTGGATGCTGTCGGCCAGCGTGGCCGGCGCCGGCTCCGCCGTCCGGGCGCTCTGCGCATGCAGGAAACGCTGGCCTACCGCGGTGGCCTGCGCCAGGCGCAGCTTGAGGTCGCGCACGTCGCGGCAGCCGATGGCCTTGGCGAAACGGGTCACGCTGGCCTCGCTCACCCCGGCCTGGCGTGCCAGTTCGTTGATGCTGGTGGCCGCGGCGCCGGCCAGGTCCTGCAGGATCACCTGGGCGACTTTCTGCTCGGCCAGGCGCAGCGTGGGGCCACGCTCGGCGATGCGGGTCAGGATGTCGAAGGGCGCGGACATGGTTGGCGAGTGGCGGACTGGGGTGGCGGCTTGAAGGGGAGGGGCGGGCGCAACGGCGATGTCGGCCTCTCGATATCCGCCGTTCGCATCGTTTCCCCGCCAGCCCGGGCCGATCGGCATGTGGCCCGTGCTTGGCTAGAATTGTTACTTTATAACAAGGATGAAATATCGTAAATTCAAGGCTATCATTACGTCAATCGGAATTTTTGCAGGGTGATGACAGCATGCGTGAAACAAAGTACCAAACCGGCACGATCGATCCGCTCAACAAGGCGTTGGGCAAGCTCGATGCCCCGCTGGCTCCCGATGCCGCCGGCCAGGTGGGCTGGCAACTGCTGGCGGAAGACCTGAGCCTGCCGGCCGCCGTACTGTATGAAGAACGCCTGGCGCACAACCTCGAATGGATGCGCCGCTTCATGGGCGAGTACGGCGTGCAGCTGGCGCCGCACGGCAAGACCACCATGGCGCCCAAGCTGTTCGCCCGCCAGCTGGCGGCCGGCGCATGGGGCATCACCCTGGCCACCGCCCACCAGACCGCCGCCGCGTACGCGCATGGCGTGCGGCGCGTGCTGATGGCCAACCAACTGGTGGGCCGGCGCAATATGGAGATCGTGGCCGACCTGTTGCGCGATCCTGATTTCGAGTTCTTCACCCTGGTGGATTCGCCCGAACTGGTGGACCTGCTCGGCGCCTATTTCAGCGGCCGCGGGCAGCGGCTGCAGGTCTTGCTGGAGCTGGGCGTGGCCGGTGGCCGCACCGGCGTGCGCGACGCGGCGCAGCAGGCGGCGGTGCTGGCGGCATTGGCGCGCTGGCCTGGCGTGCTGTCCCTGGCGGGTGTGGAAATCTATGAAGGTGTGTTGAAGGAGGAGGCCGACATCCGCGACTTCCTGCGGCGCACGGTGGCGGTGACGCGCGAGCTCTTCGCGGCGGGCCGGTTTGGCCGCAGCCCGGTGGTGATGTCGGGTGCGGGTTCGGCGTGGTACGACGTGGTGGCGGAGGAGTTCGCCCGTACCGAGATCGGCGCGCCGATCGATATCGTGCTGCGTCCCGGCTGCTACCTCACGCACGATGTGGGTATCTACCGCGCCGCGCAGCAACGCATCCTGGCCAGCAACCCGGTCGCGCAGAAGATGCGCGAGGGGCTGTTGCCGGCATTGCAGCTGTGGGCCTATGTGCAGTCGATTCCGGAGCCCGACCGCGCCATCATCGGCATGGGCAAGCGCGATGCCGCCTTTGATGCCGGCATGCCCATCCCCGCGCAGTCGTACCGGCCCGGTGCGCCTGCGCCGGTGGCGGTGCCTGCCCACTGGGAAGTGACCGGCATGATGGACCAGCATGCCTACCTGCAGATCCGCCCGGGCGATGACGTCAAGGTGGGCAATATGATCGCCTTCGATATCTCGCATCCCTGCCTGACCTTCGACAAGTGGCGCCACATCCCGGTGCTCGACGCGGACCTGCGCGTGATCGACCTCGTGCAGACGTTCTTCTGAGCCGCGCAACGGCAAGGCGAAGACAGCGACAATGGCAGCAACAGCAATGACAGCAACGGCTACAACTGGGGGCGCTTGCACCATGAGCATCGACATTCTCGCGTTCGGCGAAGCGCTGGTTGAATTCAACCAGCAGCCCGACGATCCCACCCGCTACCTGCAGGGGTTCGGCGGCGACACTTCCAATTTCTGCATCGCCGCTGCGCGGCAAGGCGCGCGCGCCGGCTATATCAGCGCGGTGGGCGAGGACACCTTCGGCGAACGGCTGCTGGCGCTGTGGACGCAGGAACGGGTCGATACCCGTCACGTGCGCATCGATGCCGGCGCCCCGACCGGCGTCTACTTCGTCACCCACGACGCGCATGGCCACCGCTTCGACTACCTGCGCAGCGGTTCCGCGGCCAGTCATTACAGCCACGAGAACCTGCCGCACCATGCCATCGCCGAGGCGCGCTACCTGCATGTGTCCGGCATCAGCCTGGCCATCAGCACCAGCGCCTGCGATGCGGGCCTGGCGGCGATGGAGCATGCGCGCAAGGCCGGCGTCAAGGTCACGCTCGACACCAACCTGCGCCTGCGGCTGTGGACGCTGGCGCGGGCACGCGGCATCATGCGCGAAGCCTTTGCGCTGACCGACGTGTGCCTGCCGAGCTGGGACGACATCACCGTGCTGACCGGCCTCAATGACCGCGATGCCATTGCCGACTACCTGCTGGACTGCGGCATCGGCCTGGTAGCGCTGAAACTGGGCGCGGAGGGCGCGTACGTGGCGACCCCGGAAGCCCGTTCGCTGGTGCCGCCGTATCCGGTGCACCCGCTCGACGCCACCGGCGCCGGCGATTGCTTCGGCGGCAGCTTCGTGGCGCGCCTCGCGGCCGGCGACGATCCCTTCGAGGCTGCGCGCTATGCCAACGTGGCCGCGGCGCTGTCCACCACCGGCTACGGCGCCGTGGCTCCGATCCCGTTTATCGAAACCGTGCTGGCGCGAATGGCCCAGACGGTTTCCGTGATTGCCTGATAGCGACGGTATTGCCTGATGCCCGGGGCGGCCTCGGGCCGCCGCGCATGCTGGCCTGCAAACTGAAGCCTTACGTTTTCCCGACCCCATCGACCCATCGATCTCACCGAACACAAACTGCCATGCAAACTCAATCTCCCTCGCTGATCGAACGCCTTGTCAATGTGCCGGTGATCCCGGTACTTGAGTTCTCCTCCGTCGACGAAGCCCTGCATGTGTCCGAAGCATTGATCGGCGGCGGTCTGCCGGTGCTGGAAATCACGCTGCGCACGCCCGTGGCGCTGGATGCCATCAAGGCCGTGGCCGCCGCTTTCCCGCAGGCTTGCGTTGGGGCAGGCACGGTGTTGACAGCGGCGGACCTGCAAGCCGTCGGCAACGCCGGCGCGCAGTTCGCGGTCTCGCCGGGGCTCACGCCGGCACTGGCTGTGGCCGCGCAGGGTGCGGGTGTGGCGCTGCTGCCCGGGGTGGCCACCGCCAGCGAGGCAATGGCCGCGATGGAGGCCGGCTTCAAGTTCCTGAAGTTCTTCCCGGCGGAAGCCTCCGGCGGGGTGCCGATGCTGAAGTCGCTGTATGGCCCTTTCGCGCAGCTCCGCTTCTGCCCTACCGGCGGCATCGACGTGGCCCGTGCCCCGTCCTACCTGGCGCTGCCCAACGTAGTGTGCGTGGGCGGCTCGTGGGTTGTACCAAAGGACGCCGTGGCAAAGGGCGACTGGGCGCGGATCCGCACGCTGGCGCAGGAGGCCGCCGCGCTGCGCAAGTCGGCCTGACGCCGGGCGCGGGACCCCTCCGCGTGCATCCCGCCTTGCATGGTGGATACGCCGGACAAGGCGTCGCCCGACAAGGCGCCGGAGGGTATCGATACCACGATCGCGGAGCTGGGCCGGATGCCGAGCGATGCGCACCAGGAGATCATCCTGATCTCCCCGTATTTTGTCCCGGGCGACCGGGGGGTGGCATGGATGGCGAAGCTGGTCAGGCAAGGGGTCAAGCTGCGGGTGCCGACCAATCCGCTGGCGGCGACCGATGCGCCCATCGTCCATGTCGGCTACCGGCGCTACCGGGTTGCGCAGCTATTCGCGGGGGCAATCGACGACAACAGCTACCTGCTGCGCCTGTCCGATCGGGGCGCGGTGCAGTGGGTGGATGGCAAGGGGGATAGGGCGGTGGTGCTGGACACCGAGCCGGACACGACATGGTCCAGGCGCCTGGGGATCGACTTGCTGGCGCCGTTTACGCCGGAGGAACTGTTGTAGCGGCGGCTCCGTTGCCGAAGCCAGCCTTGCTGCCGGCGGGGTTGCGCAGGCCGACGGGCCGCCGGCGCGATGCCGGGCCCATGGCCGCCGGCATTTCCTGGCTGCCGCGGCTACTTGCTGCGGTCGGCAGCGCCTTCGAGCTTCTGCCCGCCCTTTTGGATATCCTGGCCGAGGCCGGCCATGGTATTGCAGCCAGCCAGCAAGGTGGCAAACAGAACGCAGAAGATCCATCCTTTTTTCACGCCAGACTCCTTTGGGTCAATAATCTCGCCGCAATTCTACCGTTGCGGCCGTGCTCTATTGAAGCATGGCGCGCGCCAATTTGTAACCACTCGTGCCAGGCAAAGGTGGGCTGGTGTCCCGATTCAGACTCAGGACACCGTCTAGCCAAGCAATTCGCGCGCACGCGCGCAGATGGCGGCATGCGTCTGGGCGAGCCAGTGGACCGGGAAGGGTTGGGCCAGCAGGTAGCCTTGCATATCGCTGCACCCCCACTGGCGCACCACACCAAGCTGAAGGCGTGTTTCGATCCCCCTGGCGCAAACCGGCAGAGCAAGGCGCTGCGCCTGCTCGCAAGCCGCCTGCAGCCGGGCCACGGCGGCATTGCGCTGGCCTGGCGGCCCTGCCTGATCGGCGTTGCCGATGCTGCGTGCGTTGAACGTGAGCAGGTCGGGTTGCAGCCGCTCCAGTGTCGCTGTGCCGTCCGGCGCCTCGGCGAAATCGCTCAAGGCGAACCGCAGTCCAGCGCGCCGCAGCCTCGCCAGCTTGCCGGCGGCCTCCCGATCGCCTGCGGGCAGTGCCGCGGCGGGGATCTCCAGGCAGACCCTGGCGGGGTCGAACTGCTCTTGCTCCAGCGTGCGCAGCAGGGTGTCGATCATGGGGGTGCCGTGCAATTGCGCGCTGGAAACCGGAAAAGACAGCGCCACCGGGCTGGGGATGCCCGTGCAGCCCAGCATGGGCAGGGCATTTTCCATCAGCCAATGGGCGACATCGCCCATCAGGCCCAGCGCTTCCAGTGCAGGCAGGAAGTCCTGGGGCGCAACCCGCCCCAACTCGGGGCTCTGCCAGCGCAGCCTGACGGTGTAGCCGGTCACGCAGGCTGTGGCGAGCGACGCCCGGGCCTGCAGGTTCAGCGAGAGCTGCCCGCGGGCGAGGGCGTACGGCAGGGCTGCCAGCAAGGGCGTGGCGAGGGGCGGGGACGCGGCAGCCGTGTCGCCGGCTACGCCGTCGCCGCCGCGTTTGCGCACGCGCAGCATCGCGTCATACGCTTCATGCAGGCAGCGTTCGGCGGGCTTGACCGGGTCGTCCATGGCCACGCCGATACTGCTGGAGAGGAACAGTTCGAAACCATCCTGCTGGAACGGTCGCGCCAGGCCGGCGCCCACGCTACGCCCCAGGCGCAACGCGGCTTCCATGGGAGGCGCTCCGCCAGGCGGCAGCGCCACGATGACGCCGATGTCGGCCTGGCCCAGCCAGGCGATTTCGGCCGGATGCGCCAGTGCGGCGATGCGTGCCGCCGCTTGCGCGCGCAGGCGCAAGGCCGGCTGCGCGCCGAGCGTCTCGTTTGCGTGCGTGAAGCGGTCGAGATGAATCACCAGCACGACGAGATGAGGCGTGGCGGCGGGTTGTTGACGGTGCGCCGCCAGCATGGCGGCAAAATCGTTTGTGTCCTGCGAGTCCGCCTCTGGCTGGCGGACAGTGCCGTCTGCGTCAGGCTGCATGAGGGGTCCCTGTGGGCGGCGGTGGTTTGCCGCGCGCTAGCATGGGCGCCGCGGTCCGGCGACGCCGTGGCCGTGGCAACCGCCGTGGCTTCCTTGCGGGGCTGGAGGGGTACACCCTCCAGCCGGCCTCAGGGATGTCACGGCACAGTCACGATGATACGGCACGGCGGGCGCCGCCCGAAGCAGGGCGGATACAGGGATAGTGCGGATTTGCAGGCGCGTGCCGGAGATCAAGAATCCTGAACCGGCGGCGCCGCGGGCGCGGCAACCGCCGTGCGTACCCTTGCCCGTCAGCCGGTGGTCTCGGCGTCGGCGCCATCCTCGGGGGGGACGCGGGCGGCCAGCACCTTGTCGATGCGCTTGCCGTCCATATCGACGATCTCGAACTTCCAGTCGCCCCAGCGCACGGTGTCGCCGGTCTGCGGAAGCCTGCCGAGCAGCAGGAGCAGCATGCCGGACAGCGTGTGGTAGCGCTCCTTGTCTTCCTCCGGGACGTGGCGCAGGCCGATGCGATCCTTCAGCTCCGGGATGGGGATCAGGCCATCGAGCAGCCATGAGCCGTCTTCACGCTGTACCGCCCATTCCTCGCCGGCCCCATCGGCCTTGAACTCACCGGTAATGGCTTCGATCAGGTCCTGCAGCGTCACCAGGCCCAGCACCTCGCCGTACTCGTCGATCACAAAGGCGATCTGGCCGCCGGAGGCGCGGAAGTTCTCCAGCAACTCCATGCCGGTCACGCTCTCCGGCACGAATACCGGGGTCTGCAGCACGGCGGTCAGGTCGGTGGGCTCGCCGCGCAGGCGGCGCGCCAGCAACTGCCGCGCGCTCACCACGCCGAGCATGTCGTGCATGCCGCCGCGCACCACCGGGAAACGCGAGTGATCGGACTCCTCGATGCGGCGCAGGTTTTCTTCGAGCGGGACTTCCACATCCAGGCAGACGACGTCGCCGCGCGGCACCATCAGCGAGGTGAGCTGACGGTCATCGAGGCGGAATACATTGCGCACCATGGTGTGCTCGTGCTGCTCGATGACGCCGGCTTCCGAGCCTTCCACCAGCAGCGCATGGATCTCTTCTTCGGTCACGGCCGGGCCGCGGCCGCTCTTCACGCCCAGCATGCGCAGCACCAGCCGGGTCGAACTGGAGAGCAGCTTGACGAAGGGGGTGGAGGCCAGCGCCAGGAAGGAAATCGGGCGCGATACCAGGCGCGCGATGGATTCGGGCGCCATCTGGCCGAGACGCTTGGGCACCAGTTCGCCCAATACGATGGAAAAGTAGGTCAGTCCTGCGACCACGATGGTGGTCGCCACGTAGCCGGCGGTGGTTGCCTGCAGGCCAAAGCCCTGCAGCCACACGCCGAAGGGCTGGGCGAGGGTGGATTCGCCAACCACACCGTTGAGCACCCCGATCGAGGTAATGCCAATCTGCACGGTCGACAGAAAGCGTGTGGGGTCTTCGCCCAGCTTCATCGCCTCGATGGCGCCGCGGTCGCCATCCTCGATGCGTCGCTGAAGGCGGGCCTTGCGGGCCGTCATCAAGGCGATCTCGGACATCGCGAACAAGCCGTTGATCAGGATCAGCGCCAGTAATATGGCAATTTCCATCAGGGTGCGCGCCCTGTGCGCGCAGGAGTTATTGAGGCCCAAAGCATAACATTGCCATGCGTCAAAACAGATTTCGGCGCGTGCGCGAGCCGCCGCACGGCTTGTTCGCAGGCCTGTCG
>NZ_JARJLM010000233.1 GCF_029335485.1 Cupriavidus basilensis | reverse complement strand
CGCGGGGAGCGCGCCAGAGACAAGTCATATCGACCTTAGTCTCCTTCACTGAGTCCAAGGACGTTTTGGCCGGCATTGCTGCCGGCCAATTTTTTTTTGCGCGTGCTCGCGTGCCGTCAAGAGCGGCGGGGGCCACCGGCTTGCGGAATCAGCCTCCGCTGAACATCCGGCTGGGGGCGATATACACGCGGATACCCTTGGCCTCGGCCATCTCGGGAAAGATGGTCTTCATGTCGACCGAGGTGCCGCCAACCGCTTCCAGGAAGGTCCAGCCGACGGTCTTGTCGCCGGCGCGGAAGGCAACCGATTCCCCCGATGCAACGTTCACGTAGTTCATGCCGGGCGCCAGGGTTACCGTGCGCGTGGTGTTGCCGATGGCGGCCGGGCTGCCGAACAGGGCCGCCACCTTGCTGGCCTTGGCCTGCACGGCCTCGTGCGTGTTGGCGCTGCCCGCCGGGGCATTGGCGCTCCAGGCCGACGAAATGCTGAGAATGGAGAGTGCCAGCGTGGCGGCAAGTTTCTGCTTTTGCTTCTTGGTCATGGTTCGTTCCTTGTGCCCACCCGGTTTTGTGGAGTGCTTTTGTGGGTAGGCATGAGGAAAGTCTAGCGACGCCGCATGCATTCTAAAAATGATATATACAATTTGAATCGAGTCGTTTTTTTCATGGCATGGCGCGATGCCACCCGCCGGCAGTCGGGCGTCGGGCGCCGGGCGCCGGGCCGCGCCTTAGTCGCGCGTAGCGGCGACGCGGGGATCGTCGAGCAGGAACTGCACGAAGGCAGCCGTGAAGGACGGCAGCTTGCCGTCGGCGCGCACGATCAGGTTCAACTCGCGCCGGGCCCAGCTCTCGGCCAGCCGCACCCCGGCCACCCGCGCCTCGCGCAGGGCCGGCGCGGCCACGCTGCGCGGCACCAGCGCCACGCCCACGCCAGCCTCCACCAGAGACAGCGCGGCGTCGAAGCTATGGGCGTGCAAGCGCACATTCGGGCTCTTGCCGGCGCGCTGCGCCATATCGCGCAGGAACAGGAAATTGCTGCTGCTCCGGCTCATGCAGACGAAATCGAAATCCAGCGCGGCGCCAAAGCGCAGTTCGGTCTGGCGCGCCAGCGGATGGTCCGCGGGCACGGCCAGGATCAGTTCGTCCACGGCGTAGCGCACGGCGCGCACTTCGCTGGCATCGATGTCGCCGGCCAGGATGCCGATATCCGCCTCCTGCGCCGCCACCGCCGACACGATGGCGGGGCTGGCGCGCTCCTCGAGGTCGAGGTTGACGTCGGGGTTGGCGGCAAGGAAGCGGCTCACGCTGGGAATGATGAACCCGTTGAGCGAACTGCTGTTGGCCAGCAGCCGGATATGGCCCTTGAGCCCGGCGGAGAAGCGCCCGACCTCGCCATGCATGCGCTCCACGCCCCGCAGCAGTTCGCGCACGTGCACCAGCAGGGTTTCGCCGGCGGGCGTCAGCTCCATGCCGCGCGCGCTGCGCACGAACAGCGGCGTGCCCATGGCGTGCTCGAGATTCTTCAGCCGGTAGCTGGCGGCGGACGCCGTGATGTGGATGGCGGAAGCGCCGCTGGACAGGCTTTGGGCTTCTGCAATGGCCTGGAACAGGCGCAGGTCGGTCAGTTCGTAGCGCATCGGGCTCCCGGAATCGGTCAGCCCTCGTGCGCACGGCTGGCAATTCCGGCAGACGGACAACGCAGACGAAGGCGCCCCATTCTAAGGCATGGCGCCGGACGCGCACGGAAGCGGGGGCGGGACGTGCCCGCCTCGCCCGCCTCAGTCCATCAGGTCGGTGTACTCGCCACGCGCGTAGGCGCGGGCGCGTTCCCACGGGGCGCGCTGCGGCGTGGCCACGGTGGTCACGCGCGTGAGCTTGGTCGACGTGCCGCCGGCATTGCGCGACTCCACCGAGCGCGGGAACTGCCCGGCAACGTCCCACCAGACCGTGACGGATTCGCCCCCGCGCTGCGCCTGGTACTGCTGCGCCCCGTTGCGCAGCGGCCCCACCGCGCGCATCTGCTTGAGCGCGGCCGGGTCGAGCAGGTGGTAGGCGGTGGGCCATGATCCGTCGAAGCCGATATTGCCGTATTCGGCGGGCTTCACATCGAACACCTTCTTCAGGTGGTCGCTGACCACCGTCACCGACAGCTTGCCGGAGGGCGGGTTCTCGATCCAGCGGGCCGCCGTGGACAGGTCCACATGCTTATGCCCGCCGCCGCCCTTTCCGGACTCTTGCTCATGCTCATGGGGCACGCCACGCGGCAGTTCGCGTTCGATCCAGACGGCGTTGCCTGCCCGGTACACGCGCTCGGCGAAGGCAACGTCGCGCTTGACGCCGTCGCTGCCGAGCGACGAAAGCTGGTGCTCCACGCGCAGCGCGAGCGGCGCGCCGGCCGGCGTCGCCGGTGCGGCGAGTGCGATGGGGCTCAGGATGGCCGCCAGGCCAGCCAGCAGGCCGCCGAGCATGCGGGCGCGGCCGCGCGCGGCCAGGAAAACGGAAGCCCCCGGAAAGACGGAAGCGGCCAGGGCGCCAAGGTTGCTGCGAACTTGCATCTGGATCTCGTGATTCGTGATTCG
>NZ_JARJLM010000232.1 GCF_029335485.1 Cupriavidus basilensis | reverse complement strand
GGGGATTCGAACCCCCGATAGGCTATTAACCTATACACGCTTTCCAGGCGTGCGACTTAAACCGCTCATCCATCTCTCCGAGAAGTCCGCGATTATAGCAGGCTTGCTCAGCAAATCCAGTATTTCTTGATGCAATCCGTTAGCCGCGTCGCAAGTAAGTCACCAGGCGATCTATCACCGGTGCATTGCGGGGCGTCAGCAGGCTCACCAGGATGGCCACGGCAAAGCCCGCAGGGACGCCGAAGGCACCGGATGCGATCGGGTCCACGCCAAACCAGCGGTTGCCGAAGAAGCCTGTCATGCGGGTGAAGAAGGGATAGTTGACGAAAATATAGTAAACGGACACCCCGAGTCCCGCCGCCATGCCCGCGACCGCGCCGGCGGCCGTGGTGCGCCGCCAGAAGATCGCCAGCACCAGTACCGGGAAAAAGCTGGAAGCCGCCAGCGAGAACGCCGCGCCGACCAGGAAGAGGATATTGCCGGGGCGCAGCGAGGTGACATAAGAGGCAAACAGTGCCACGCCCAGCAGCACGATCTTGGCGGTGGTGACCCGCCGCTGGTGGCTCGCCGTGCGGTCGATCATATGATAGAAAACATCGTGCGAGAGCGCATTGGCGATGGTCAGGAGCAGGCCGTCGGCGGTGGACAGCGCCGCCGCCAGCGCGCCGGCGGCAACCAGCCCCGAGATCACATAGGGCAGGCCGGCGATCTCCGGTGCCGCAAGCACGATCATGTCGGGCTGGATCAGCAGCTCCGCCCACTGCACGATGCCATCGCCGTTGACATCGCGGATGCCGAACACCGGCGGATCGACCTTGCGCCACTGCACCACCCATTGCGGCAGTTCCGCATAGGGCGTGCCGACCAGGTGCTGGAGGAATTCGTACTTGACCAGCGCGGCCAGCGCCGGCGCCGACACATAGAGCAGCGCGATGAAGAACACCGCCCAGGCCACGGAGTTGCGCGACTCCTTCACCGACGGCGTTGTGTAGAGCCGGGTCAGGATATGCGGCAAGCTGGCGGTTCCCAGCATCAGGCAGAACACCAGCAATACGAAATTCAGGCGCTTGGTCTTGCGCTCCCCCTCCGAAGGGGACGGATAGGGTTCCGTCGACGGAATGCTCGGCTGGCTGCGTGCCAGTGCTTCCTCGCGCTGCTGGTTCCATTGCTGCTGGGCCGCGGCCACGTCGCGCGGATACTCGACCCGTTCGCGCTCGACCGTCTTGATCTCGCGCAGCGGCGCATTGCGCAGGCGCAGTTCCTGGAGGCGCACGGCCAGCGCGTTACGCTCCTCGTCATACGATTGCGGCAACCTGGCGATGCGCTCCTGCATCTGGATCGCCTGCTGCCGGTAGTACTCGCGCACGGCCTGCTCCGCCGGGTCGCGCTCCATGCTGCGCTCGCGCGCGTCGATCTGCGACAGCAGCTTGCCGTAGCTCAGCTGCGGCAGCGCTTCGTGATGATGCTTCCAGGCAATCATCGAGACCGTCGCCAGGAAGGCCACGATCAGCATGATGTACTGCGCCACCTGGGTCCACGTCACTGCCCGCATGCCGCCCAGGAAAGAGCACACCAGAATACCGGCCAGGCCGAAGAACACGCCGACGGCAAACTCCACGCCGATAAAGCGGGTGACGATCAGCCCCACCCCCTGGATCTGCGCCACCAGATAGACGAAGGAGCACAGCGATGCCGCCAGCACGGCAATCGCGCGCACCGGCATATTGCCGCCGGGCTTGCCGTTGCCGTAGCGCGCCGCCAGGAAGTCGGGAATGGTGTAGCCGCCGTACTTGCGCAGATAGGGCGCGAGCAGGAAAGCCACCAGGCAATAGCCGCCGGTCCAGCCCATCACATAGGCCAGCCCTTCGTAGCCCGACGCGAACAGGATGCCGGCAAGGCCGATGAAGGACGCCGCGCTCATCCAGTCGGCCGCGATCGCCATGCCATTGAACAAGGCCGGCACGCGCCGTCCGGCTACATAGTACTCATTGAGGTCCGAGGTACGGCAGATCAGCCCGATGCACGCATAGATGGCGATGGTGACGAACAGGAAGACATAGCCAAGCCAGAGCGCATCGCCGCTGGAATGCTCCAGCAGGCCCATCATGCCGATAAAGGTGAACAGGCCGACGGTGAACAGGCCGTAGTACAACAGCAGCCGGCGGCGAAAGCGCGACTGTTCGTCGGGCATGGGAAAAGTGGTTGGACGGGCGGGGTGGATGCGGCGGGAACCTGCCGGCATGGCGCGCCGGCAGGCTGGTTTGTAGCCCCGTTATTGGGCCTGTTTCAACTGATCCAGGATGGCGGGGTTTTCCAGGGTGGAGGTGTCCTGGGTGATTTCCTCGTTCTTGGCCAGCGAGCGCAACAGGCGCCGCATGATCTTGCCGGAGCGCGTCTTGGGCAGGTTATCGCCGAAGCGGATGTCCTTGGGCTTGGCGATCGGACCGATCTCCTTGCCCACCCAGTTGCGCAGCTCGGCGGCGATCTGCCTGGCTTCTTCCTCGTTCGGGCGCGAACGCTTGAGCACCACGAAGGCACAGATGGCTTCGCCGGTCATGTCATCCGGCCGGCCCACCACCGCGGCCTCGGCCACCATCGGGTTGGACACCAGCGCGGACTCGATTTCCATCGTGCCCATGCGGTGGCCCGAGACGTTGAGCACGTCGTCGATGCGGCCCATGATGGTGAAGTAGCCGGTGTCCTTGTCGCGGATCGAACCGTCGCCGGCAAGATAGAGCGTGCCGCCCAGCTCTTCCGGGAAGTAGCTCTTCTTGAAGCGCTCCGGGTCGCCCCAGATGGTGCGGATCATCGAGGGCCACGGGCGCTTGACCACCAGGATGCCGCCATTGCCGTTGGGCACGTCCTGCCCGGTTTCATCCACGATGGCCGCCATGATGCCCGGCAGCGGCAAGGTGCAGGAACCCGGCACCAGCGGCGTGGCGCCCGGCAGCGGCGTGATCATGTGGCCGCCGGTCTCGGTCTGCCAGAAGGTGTCGACGATCGGGCAGCGCTCGCCGCCGATATTGCGGTAGTACCACATCCACGCTTCGGGGTTGATGGGCTCGCCCACCGTGCCCAGCAGGCGCAGGCTGGACAGATCGTATTGCTTCGGATGGATCTTCTCGTCGGCCTCGGCCGCCTTGATCAGGGAGCGGATCGCGGTCGGCGCGGTGTAGAAGATGCTGACCTTGTGGCGTGCGATCATGTCCCAGAAACGGCCGGCATTGGGATAGGTCGGCACGCCCTCGAACACCACCTGGGTAGCGCCGGCGGCCAGCGGGCCGTAGGCGATATAGGTGTGCCCGGTGACCCAGCCGATGTCGGCGGTACACCAGAACAGGTCGTCGGGCTTGATGTCGAAGCTCCACTTCATCGTCATCAGCGCCCACAGCAGGTAGCCGCCGGTGCTGTGCTGCACGCCCTTGGGCTTGCCGGTGGAGCCCGAGGTATAAAGCACGAACAGCGGATGCTCGGCGCTGACGGGTTCGGCCTCGCAGGTTTCCGGCTGGCCGGCGGCGACGTCGTCCATCCAGAGGTCGCGGCCTTCGGTCCAGTTGACCTTGCCGCCGGTGCGGCGGTACACGATCACATTCCTGACCGCTTCGCAGCCACCGAGCGCCAGCGCTTCATCGGCGATGGCCTTGAGCGGCAGCGCCTTGCCACCGCGCATCTGTTCGTCGGCGGTGATCAGCGCCACCGCGCCGACGTCGACCAGCCGCTCCTGCAGCGACTTGGCGGAGAAACCGCCGAACACCACCGAATGGGTCGCGCCGATGCGGGCGCAGGCCTGCATGGCCACGACGCCCTCGACCGACATCGGGATATAGATGACGACGCGGTCGCCCTTCTTGATGCCGAGCCCCCGCAGGCCATTGGCGAACTGGCAGACCTTGGCATGCAGCTGGCGGTAGGTCACCTTGCTGACGGTGCCGTCGTCGGCCTCGAAGACGATGGCGACCTTGTCGGCGTTGCCGTTGTCCAGGTTGCGGTCCAGGCAGTTGTACGAGGCATTGAGTTCGCCGTCCTCGAACCACTTGTAAAACGGCGCGTTGCTCTCGTCGAGCACCTTGGTGAACGGCTTGTTCCAGTGCAACAGCTCGCGCGCGTGGCGGGCCCAGAAGCCTTCGTAGTCGCGCTCGGCTTCGTCGCACAGCACCTGGTAAGCCTCCATGCTGGGGATCGCGGCGTGCTTGGCGAACGACTCCGGGGGATTGAAAACGCGATGCTCCTGCATCACCGACTCGATGGCGGACATTTGTTTGTCTCCTGATATGGCCTGGCTGCTTGGCTGCCAACTTACGCGCGACGCCTTACTTAAACCTGACGCAGGCAACAGCCGGCGCCGGCGCGCTGGCTGTTGCAATGCAGCATGAAATATCGTCCCGGCGAAGCATCCGCGCATGGGATGTGCAGCCTTATCCATTAGGCTAGCACAGCTATAATGCCGCGAGCCCTTTCCCGAACATGGCGCTACGGCATTGCAGGTCGCGCGGGCCGCCGCACACACCTCCGAATCCCTGCCGCTCCCATGGCTTTCACGCAACCCACGTGCCCATCCACGCCCTCTTCCTGATCGCCTCCATGGCCCTGGTCGGCAGCAATGTCGGCCTGGGCAAGGCCATCGTGGCCTATGTGCCGATCCTGCTGTTCGCCCTGCTGCGCTTTGCCATCGCCATTGCCTGCCTGGCGCCCTGGTACCGGCCGTCACGCATGCGGATGGTGTCGCGCGGCGAGTGGCTCAACCTTTTCCTGCAGGCGTTCTTCGGCACCTTCCTGTTCACGCTGCTGATGCTGGGCGGGGTACGCCTGACCAGCGCCATGGCGGCGGGCGTGATCACCAGCACCATCCCGGCCACGGTCGCCCTGCTCTCCTGGCTGATCCTGCGCGAGCGGCTATCGCGGCGCACGGTGTTATCGGTGCTGCTGGCGGTTGCAGGCATTGCGGTGCTGAACGTGGCGCGCGGCACGGATCACGGCAGCGGCGGCGAGCGCGCGCTGCTCGGCAACCTGATGATCATGGGCGCGGTGATCTGCGAGTCGATCTATGTGATCCTCTCGCGGCGCCTGGCGCAGACGCTGGCTGCCATCGAGATCTGCGCGTACACACACCTGATCGGCGGACTGCTGATGCTGCCGCTGGGCCTGGTGCCGCTGCTGAATTTCGACGCGAGCACGGTCCCGGGGCCCATCTGGCTGATGCTGCTCTGGTACGCGCTGTCGGCCAGCATCTTCTCGTTCTGGTTGTGGATGAAAGGCGTGCGCCACGTACCGGCGCAACTGGCCGGCGTGTTCACGGCGGTACTGCCGGTGGCTGCCGCCACCTATGGCATCGTCTTCCTGGGCGAGCAGCCCGGCTGGGCGCATGGCGTGGCGCTGGCGTGCGTGCTGGCCGGCATCGGGCTGGCCAGCTGGCCCGGCCCGATCGCGCGCGGCGCGTGGCGCGCCGACCGCGCCACGTCGCGCGGGGCCGACTCCGGCCACGCGGGCTGACGGGCCGCGGCCGTCGGGTGCGCGCGCTCACGCGCGGTGGCGCCGGCATCACCCGAGAGACTGTCGACAAGCGCATGCAGGCCGGCAACCCACCCCGCCTGGGTGTATCATCGCGGGTTGAATTTCCCCTCGACTGTCCTCCCCATAAAATGACTGTCATCAAGCAAGAAGACCTCATCCAGAGCGTCGCCGACTCCCTCCAGTACATCAGCTACTACCACCCGATGGACTACATCACCAGCCTGGGCCGCGCCTATGAGCTGGAGCAGAGTCCCGCCGCCAAGGATGCGATCGCGCAGATCCTGACCAACAGCCGCATGTGCGCAGAAGGCAAGCGCCCGATCTGCCAGGACACCGGCATCGTCACGATCTTCGTCAAGGTGGGCATGGACGTGCGCTGGGACGGCGCCACCATGGGGCTCTCGGACATGATCAACGAAGGCGTGCGCCGCGGCTACACCAACCCCGACAACGTGCTGCGCGCCTCCATCGTGAACCCGCCCGAAGGCGGCCGCAAGAACACCAAGGACAACACTCCCGCCGTGATCCACTATGAAGTGGTGCCCGGCAATACGGTGGACATCCAGGTGGCGGCCAAGGGCGGCGGCTCCGAGAACAAGTCGAAGTTCGTGATGCTCAACCCCTCCGACTCCATCGTCGACTGGGTGCTCAAGACCGTGCCGACCATGGGCGCCGGCTGGTGCCCGCCCGGCATGCTGGGCATCGGCATCGGCGGTACCGCCGAGAAGGCCATGGTCATGGCCAAGGAATCGCTGATGGACCCGATCGACATCCAGGATGTGATCGCACGCGGCCCGCAGGACTGGATCGAGGAACTGCGCGTCGAGCTGTACGAGAAGGTCAATGCACTGGGCATCGGCGCGCAGGGCCTGGGCGGCCTGGCCACCGTGCTCGACGTCAAGATCATGGGCTACCCGACCCACGCGGCTTCCAAGCCGGTGGCGATGATCCCGAACTGCGCGGCTACCCGCCACGTGCACTTCACGCTGGATGGCAGCGGCCCGGCCAAGCTCGAGGCCCCCGACCTGTCGGCCTGGCCGAAGGTGGAGTGGGCACCGAACACCGAAACCTCCAAGCGCGTCGACCTCAACACGTTGACGCCGGAAGAAGTCGCCTCATGGAAGCCCGGCCAGACCCTGCTGCTCAACGGCAAGATGCTGACCGGGCGCGACGCCGCGCACAAGCGCATCGCCGACATGCTGGCCAAGGGCGAGAAGCTGCCGGTGGACTTCAAGAACCGCGTGATCTACTACGTCGGTCCGGTCGACCCGGTGCGCGACGAAGCCGTCGGCCCGGCAGGACCCACCACCGCCACGCGCATGGACAAGTTCACCGAGATGATGCTGGCCGAAACCGGCCTGATCTCGATGATCGGCAAGGCCGAGCGCGGCCCGGTGGCGATCGAGGCCATCAAGAAGCACAAGTCGGCCTACCTGATGGCGGTCGGCGGCGCAGCCTACCTGGTGGCGAAGGCCATCAAGCACGCCAAGGTGGTCGGCTTCGAAGACCTCGGCATGGAAGCCATCTACGAGTTCGACGTCAAGGACATGCCCGTGACGGTGGCCGTGGACAGCGAAGGCACCTCGGTGCACAAGACCGGCCCTGCTGAATGGCAGGCCAAGATCGGCAAGATCCCGGTCGCAGCGCTGTAAAGCGTGCCGCACCGCGACAGCCATGCTGTCAGCGAAAGCCGGGTCTTCCGACCCGGCTTTTTGCTACCGGCCCTCTTGCTGGCCCGACTGTCCGACCGTCCGATTGCCTTTTTATCCTCCCCGTGAACAACGCACCCATCGGCATCTTCGATTCCGGCCTCGGCGGCCTGTCCGTATTGCGCGAAGTCCGCGCCCTGCTGCCGCATGAATCGCTGATCTACGTCGCCGACTCGAAATACGCGCCTTATGGCGAGAAACCCGAACGCTTCGTCGAAGCACGCACCCTGCAGGTTTGCGAGTGGCTGGTGGCGCAGGGCTGCAAGGCCCTGGTGATCGCCTGCAACACGGCCACCATGCATGCAGTGCAGACGCTGCGCGCGCGGCTTGCGCTACCCATCGTCGGCGTCGAGCCGGGCCTGAAGCCTGCCGCCGCGGCAAGCCGCAGCAAGGTGGTTGGCGTGCTGGCCACCAGCAATACATTGAAGAGCGCGAAGTTCGGCCGGCTGCTCGCCTCGATGGAAGGCGAGAGCCGCTTCCTGTGCGAGGCGGGCGTCGGGCTGGTTCCGCTGATCGAGCAGGGCGATGTGAACGGGCCGGCCGTGCGCGAGAAACTCACGGCCTACCTTTCACCGATGCTGGAAGCCGGCGCCGATACGCTGGTGCTTGGCTGCACCCATTACCCCTTCCTGTCCGACACCGTGCGCGATCTGGTGGGCGACCGGCTGGCGCTGGTCGACACCGGTGACGCGATTGCACGGCAATTGCACCGCAAGCTCGCCGAGCACGGCATGGCCGCCGATGCCGGCGCCGTGCCGGTCGACCGCTACGCGTCGACCAAGGATGCCGCCCACCTGCGCGCCATGGCAGCGGCGCTGCTGCACGTGGATGCGCCGGCCGAAACCGTGGTGATCGAACCCGCGCCGCCGGCGCTCGGCTGAGGCGGCGGCGGCGCCTTTAACCGTATCGATCCGGTCCGGCTACTGGAGAAAACCTAGTGGCCGGCGCTGCCGCACATCGGGCTTGACCGCATGTTCCTGGCGCAGTTGTGCCAGGAATTCATCGGGCGTCAGCGTTTCCTCCAGCAGCACGCACTGCCGCTTGACGGTGGCGAAATCACCCGGCGTCAGGCAATCCAGCTTCGCCAGTTCCTCGCGCATTGCGGCATCCAGGCGGCCGGCGTCGGCGTCCAGCGCTTCCTCGATAAACATCGCGGTGCGTTGCTCCACCTTCAGCGGCAGGAAACGGATCTTGAACGAAAAGCGCCGCAGCGCCGCCTCGTCGATCCGTTCGAACAGGTTGGTGGTGCAGACGAAGATGCCGTTGAAGCGCTCCATGCCCTGCAGCATCTCGTTGACCTCCGACACTTCATAATTGCGCACCGCGTTCTGCCGGCTCTGCATGAAGCTGTCGGCCTCGTCGAGCAGCAGTATCGCGCCGTCCTCTTCGGCCCGGGCGAACATGGCGGCGATCTGCTGTTCGGTTTCGCCCACATACTTGCTCATCAGGTCGGAGGCGCGGCGGATCATCAGCGGCTGCTCCAGCGCCGCCGCGATGTGCTCCGCCAGCGCGGTCTTGCCCGTGCCGGGCGGTCCGTAGAAGCAGAGCGTTCCGCGCTGGCGCGCCTTGAGCGCCTGCACGATCTTGCCCACTTCGTAGCGGGTCTCCAGGTTGAGATAGTCCAGCCGGTAGTGCGTCACCACCGGCCGCCCTTCCACTTCCGGGCGCAAGCCCATGGCGCGATCGGCATGGTCGAGCTGTCGCAATATCAGCGCCTCCACCGGCTCGGCCACGCCGGGGCCCGCCAGCTGTACGAAGCGCGCTGCCGACTGCACCTGCGCCGGCGTCAGGGTCTTGCGCGCCGCCAGCAACGCGATGAAGGCGTCGCTCACGTCCAGCGTACCGAGGTGCTTGCGGATGATGTTTTCGCGCACCAGCGGCGGCGGGATCTTCAGCTCCAGGTGAAACTGGAAGCGGCGCAGGTAGGCCGGATCGATCTGTCGAATCGAGTTTGAAATCCAGATCACCGGCACCGGGTTCTGCTCCAGCGTCTGGTTGACCCACGCCTTGCCGTTCACCGAGCCGCGGGCGTCCTCCTGCCCGAACAGGCTGGTCAGCTCTCGCGCGCTGCCGGGGAACACGTCCTCGACCTCATCGAACAGCAGCGCCGTGCGCGGACGGCCGCGCAGGAAGGCCTGCGACACCTGCAGCGAGCGGTAGCGGTCCTTGCCCGACAGGCTGTTGCCGTCGCGGTCCAGGCAATCCACTTCG
>NZ_JARJLM010000231.1 GCF_029335485.1 Cupriavidus basilensis | reverse complement strand
CCCTCAAAACGCAGCCGCTTCGATGTCCGATCTTGGCGACTTGCGTTCCTCTGCCCAGGTGCAGGCGCTGATTTCCTTCCTGGAGCACGACGCCCAGCCGATGATCGTGCTCGATCCGGACTACAACATCCTGGCGGCGAATACGGCCTACCAGCGCCAGTTCGCTACAGTCGACCGGCCCTATATCGGCCACAAGTGCTATCGCGTCTCGCACCAGTACGACATGCCGTGCGATCTGGCCGGCGAGCACTGCCCCATGCGCCGGGCGCATGAGACCAAAGGGCCGAACCGCGTGCTGCACATCCACCACACGCCGCGCGGTCCCGCGCATGTCGATGTGGAACTGCGTCCCATCCTGAACGGCGCAGGGGAGGTGGTGGCCTATGTGGAGCGGCTCAGCACCGTGCGCAATGCTTCGGCGCAACCGAGCGCGGACGGCCTGGTGGGGCGCTCGCCGGTGTTCAATGCCGCGCTGGCCGATGTGCAGCGCGTCGCCCCGTCCATGCTGCCTGTGCTGCTGCTTGGCGAGTCCGGCACCGGCAAGGAACTGTTTGCCCGCGCCGTGCATGAAGCCAGCGAGCGCGCCAGCGGGCCCTTCGTGGTGGTGGATTGTTCCGGCCTGACCGAGACCCTGTTCGAAAGCGAGTTGTTTGGCTACGAGAAGGGCGCCTTTACCGGGGCCATGGCGCGCAAGAAGGGCCTGGTCGAGACCGCGCAGGGCGGCACGCTGTTTCTCGACGAGATCGGCGACGTGCCGCTGTCCATGCAGGTCAAATTGCTCCGGCTGATCGAGTCCGGCACGTTCCGCCGCGTTGGCAGCGTGGATACCCAGCGGGCCGATTTCCGGCTGGTCGCGGCCACGCACAAGCCGCTGGAACGGATGGTGGAGGAAGGGCAGTTCCGCCAGGACCTGTATTACCGCATCAGCGCGTTCCCCGTGCACCTGCCGCCGCTGCGCGACCGCCTGGGCGATATCCCCATGCTGGTGGAATCCATCCTCCAGCGCGGCGTTGCCTCCAGGAACCGGCTGAGCGTCGATCCCCAGGCCATGGCCCGCCTGCAGGCCCACCGCTGGCCCGGCAATATCCGCGAACTGCGCAACGTCCTCGAGCGCGCCCGCCTGTTTGCCGAGGGCGATGTCATCCGCACGGATGCGTTGCCGCCCGGGCTAGGGCAGACCCTGGCGCCGGCGCCGCTTCTGCCGGCCGCCGCCGCCGTGCTCACGGAAGCCGGGTTGCGCCAGCAGGCCGCCGCCTTCAGGGGAACGCGGCGGGAACTCGCCGCGGCGCTCGGCCTGAGCGAACGCACGCTGTACCGCCGCCTGAAGTCGCTCGGACTGGCCTGAGCGCGCCGGCCAGGCGGTCCGCGCCCTGCCAGTGCGTCTGCCAAACTGCCAGGCGCTGCCAGTCACTGCCAGTCGGCGCCCTGCCGCGCGGCAAGGGGGCAGGCCAAGTCGCTGATTCGATGTGCTTTTTTTCGGATGCGATCTCTGGCACGGTTCTTGATAGGTTCATGGCCCTGAGCCCGGATGATCGTCGGCTCCCGCGCCATTCTGCTGCCGGTCATTGCAGTGAAGGAGCTGTGCTGGCGGCGCTCTGGCTTTGGATTTCCGGGCAACGCCGATCTTCATGCCCATCCTTGTTTTCTACACCGGTTGGGCTTATCGCGTGATGCGCGGGAGCGCCCTTACAGATTCAGGCCAGGGGCCATATTGGAAGGATGGAGGAATGGAGAGTGTCGTTGCAACAAGTGCCGTGCTGGGCGGCGTCGTCGGGCTGATCCTGGCGCTGACCGGCGCGGGCGGGGCCATTCTTGCCGTTCCGCTGCTGCTGTTCGTGCTGCATCTCGGCATGGCCGAGGCGGGTCCGATCGCGTTGCTCGCGGTCGGCGTGTCGGCAGCCCTGGGCGCCGTGATCGGCTTGCGGGCGGGCATTGTGCGCTACCGCGCCGCCGCGTTGATGGCGGTGGCGGGCACCATCTGTTCGCCGCTGGGCCTGTGGCTGGCGCATAGATTGCCGAACCGGCCGCTGACGCTGCTCTTTGCCGGCGTGCTTGCCTTCGTATCCCTGCGGATGCTCAGGCAAGCCAGCGCACCAGCCCTCCAGGCCGCCGCGCCGTCCGGGCCGCCGCAGCCCTGCCAGCTCGACAGCGGGAGCGGCCGCTTCATCTGGACCGCGGCCTGCACGCGGGCACTGGCGGCCTCCGGCATCGGCGCGGGCTTCCTGTCCGGCCTGCTGGGCGTCGGTGGCGGCTTTGTCATCGTACCGGCGTTGAAGCGCGCAACCAATGCACCGATGCACGCGATCGTGGCAACGTCGCTCGCGGTGATCACCCTGGTGTCCGCCTCCGGCGTCATTTCCACCGCCCTGGCTGGGCGCATGAACTGGCATGTCGGCTTGCCGTTCGCCTTTGGCGCCCTCGGCGGCATGCTGCTCGGCCGCGTTTTTTCCAGTCGCGTCAGCGGGCCCCGGCTGCAGCAAGGTTTCGCCGTCGTTGCCGGACTGGTGTCCTTCGGCATGGTGGCCAAGGCCCTGTTTGGCGGCGCCTGACTGCCATTCCGGCGCTGCAGTTATCGTTGCAGCAGGGGGCCAGCGAACGCGCGCGGCAGGGCGGCGATGAGTCCCCGCCAGCCGGCACGATGCCGCCCGGCGGGGCCGGTCCTACTCGACCCGGATCCCGCGTGCCTTGACAAGTGCGTGCCAGCGCAATGATTCGGCCTGCACAAAGCGCTTGAAGGCTTCCGGAGCGTTTCCGACCGGGTCCACGCCGGTGTGCTGCAGCTTGGCGCGCACGCCCGGATCGGCGACCGCCTTCTGCACGGCGGCCGCGATGGCCTGCACGCGATCCTGTGCCGTGCCCTTGGGGACGAACACGCCGTTCCACTCGAGCACTTCATAGTCCGGCATGCCGCTTTCCGCAAGGGTTGGCGTATTGGGCAAGCCCGGTATCCGTTTCCTGGAGGTCACCGCGAGCGCCTTGAGCTTGCCGCTGGCAACGTATTGCAGCGTGGATGCCGAGTTGCCGAAATAAGTCGCGACCTGTCCCCCCATCACATCGGTGAGCGCTGGCGCGCCACCTTTGTATGGGATGTGGAGCAGTTCGATCTTCGCCTGCTCGTTGAACATCTCCGCGGCAAGATGCGATCCTGTCCCGGCGCCGGCGGATGCGTAGGTCAGCTTGCCGGGCGTCTTCTTCGCCGAGGCGATGAAGTCTGCGACCGTCTTGTAGGGGGCATTGGCGGCTACCACGAGGATCTGCGGCGCTGTCACCACCAGCGAGACCGGAATGAAGTCCCCGAGCGGATCGAATGGCAGCTTGCGCAATGCACCGTTTACCGCGAATGCCGATGCGTCGTAGAGCACGGTGTAGCCGTCAGGGGCGGCCTTCGCCACCGCGTCGGCGCCGATGACACCGCCGGCGCCCGGCTTGTTGTCGATCACGATGGTCTGCCCAAGGATTTCCCCCATTTTCTGCGCCACGATGCGCGCCGTATTGTCGGCGCCGCCGCCAGCCGAATAGGGCACCACCATGCGGATCGGTTTGTCCGGGAAGGCGATGGCGCCGAGCGGCACCAGGGCAGCCATGATCGTCAGGCCTTTGCAAAGGCCCAGCAAGGTCTTTCTCATATTGTCTCCTTTTGGTCTGGCCGGCTTACGCGGCCTGGAATCCATACAGCAAGGCAGGGTTGTCCACCAGTATCCTGCGGCGGGCCTCCCGGGTACCTGCCCAATGGGCAAGCAAGTCGTACAGCAGGGCGTCGTCGGGCTTGTGCCCCGTCTCGGTGGGGTGAGGCCAGTCGCTGCCCCAGACGAGCCGTTCCGGGGCAGCCCGCACCCATGCCTTCGCCACCGGATCGACGTCGGCATAATGCCGGGCGGCGCCCGCCAGGGAGTCGAGGTAGGCGCCAGACAGCTTCACCCAGGCCTTGCCGCGATCCAGCAGCTCGGACACGACCGCAAACGCCGGGTGTGCCGTTCCTCCGGGGAGCGGCATGCGGGCCAGGTGATCGAAGACCAGCGGCGTGCCCAGCCGCGACAGCAGGCCACGATGCGCGGCGATCTGGTCGGCGGTCCAATGCAGTTGCAGGTGCCAGCCGAGTTCGGCCACGCGGTTGGCGAGCAGCTCCACCATCTCGAAGCCGACGACGGCATGCGCCTCCGTATAGAGGGAGAAGCGTATGCCCCGGATACCTCCCGCATGGAGGGTGTGCAACGCCTCGTCCGTCACATCCGGGCGTACCACTGCAATGCCGCGGGTATTGGCGGGGCCCAGCCGCTGGATCGCATCGAGCGTACAGCTGTGGTCGGTCCAATAGCATCGCGGCTGTACCACGACCGCGCGGCTCGTGCCGAGCAGCGCCTGTATGCCGCGGTAGTCTTCCGCGGTCGCATCCGCCACAATCGGTGCAATGGCCGCGAAGCGCGCGTCGTAGATATGCAGATGGGCGTCGCAGGCATCCGCTACTGCCGCGCTGTGCGGCGCGGCGGTAGCCGAGCTGTTCGTCACCAGCGGGGCCGCGCCGCCATGGGTGAAATCAGGCATCCCGCCCCAGCCTGTCCGCGGCATCCCGGACCATGTCCCCGTGTTGATCGAGCACGGGTGCGGCGAACGGCTCCGGGCCGGGCGTGCGGTCAAGTTCG
>NZ_JARJLM010000230.1 GCF_029335485.1 Cupriavidus basilensis | reverse complement strand
GCGGTCGTCGGTGTGCTCGGCCAGCAGCGCGAGCACGCCGTCGGCGGCCTGGGACAGGTCCACGGTGATGCTGCGGCCGTCGGGCAGCTGCACGCGCACGGCGTGCGCCTGGGTCTTGCGGGCGCGCCCGTTGGCGTCGAACAGGATCAGGCTGGCGGGGGAGGTGTTGGCGTTCAATTAAGCATCCCTGTGTTGGGCGTGATATTCGTCATACGCATCGACGATGCGCGCCACCAGCGGATGGCGCACCACGTCGATGCTGGTAAAGCGGGTCATGGCCACGCCGCGCACCTCGCGCAGCACGTGCTGCGCTTCCACCAGGCCGCTCTTCTGGCCGCGCGGCAGGTCGATCTGGGTGGTGTCGCCGGTGATCACCGCCTTGGAGCCGAAGCCGATCCGGGTCAGGAACATCTTCATCTGCTCGGGCGTGGTGTTCTGCGCCTCGTCCAGGATGATGAAGGCGTGGTTCAGCGTGCGTCCGCGCATATAAGCCAGCGGCGCGATCTCGATCATCTGGCGCTCGAACATCTTCTGCGTGCGGTCGAAGCCGAGCAGGTCGTAGAGCGCGTCGTACAGCGGGCGCAGGTAGGGATCCACCTTCTGCGCCAGGTCGCCGGGCAGGAAGCCCAGGCGCTCGCCGGCTTCCACCGCCGGGCGCGTCAGCACGATGCGCTTGACCGCGTCGCGTTCCAGCGCGTCCACCGCGCAGGCCACCGCGAGGTAGGTCTTGCCGGTGCCGGCCGGACCGATGCCCAGGGTGAGGTCGTGCGACAGCACGTTGCGCAGGTAGTCGCGCTGCATCGGCGTGCGTCCGTGCAGCCCGGTGCGGCGCGTGTGCAGCACCGGCGATTCGTCCTCGAAGGCGTCCGCCTCGGCGGTGGCGCCATCCGGCACATAGGTGCCGTGCGCGGCGACCTGGCGCGCCTCGACCAGGCCGAGCTGCACGTCGTCGATCGACAGCGCGGTGCGGGCCTGGTTGTAGAAGCGCTCCAGCGCGGCGGCGGCGTCGCGGGCGTAGGCGCCGCGCACTGTCATGCGGTGGCCGCGGCGCTGGATGGTGACGTCGAGCGCCTGCTCGATCTGGCGCAGGTTTTCGTCAAGCGGCCCGCACAGGTTCTGCAGGCGGGCGTTGTCGTCCTTGGGGGCGACGAATTCGGCTGAGGGAATTTTCATCTGGGAACGGATAGCGGCTTCTGGCGTTCG
>NZ_JARJLM010000022.1 GCF_029335485.1 Cupriavidus basilensis | reverse complement strand
CCGCGCCCCTGGCAGCACACCTTGTGGCTGGCGGATCGCGACGGCCTGCCGCTGGCCGCTGCCGCCGCGCCGGCGGGCCGGGTGGGCCCCTCGCTACAAGCCGCCCAGGGTGGCTGGGAGGCGGATGCCGCTAACCTGTGCGCTGCCATCGCCGCAGCCCGTACCGTGGTCCATGTGCTGGACGCCATGCCAGGTGCCGCCGCGCTGGCGCGCTGGCAGCAAGCTGGCGAGCGCTGGTTCGCCGCCGCCCGCAAGACCACGCGCGTGGCCAGCGGCGGCGCGGCCGCCAAGCTCGACGCGCTGGCTGAAACGCTGACCTTCCACGCGGTAGAGGATATCGACTACCGCGGCCGCGATGCCGTGCAGTGGATCGCCCAGGGCCCCGTGCGGGTGCTCGAGGGTCAGGCCCGTGGCACGCGCGGCGCTGCCGAGGCAGGCATCGAGGCAGGCTTGCTGGTGTCGCGTGTGGTCGATCGCGAGAACGGTCAGACCCTCGCGGTGAATTACCTGCTGTGCGATCCGGCGCTGTCGGCCGAAGGCGCGCAGCTGGCCCGCTGGGCCCGTTGGGCCGAGGCCGGCGAAGCGCAACTGCGCACGCTGCGCCATGCGCTGGACCATCTTGGCCAGGGCGCAGAGCGGCAAGACGGCGGCACCGGGTCCGCGCACGAGGTCCAGGCTTGCGCCCGGCTGCTGGCGCTGCAGATGGGCCTGGCCGCGCTGCGGCTGGAACTGGCAGCCGAGGGCACGGCCGCGGCCTTCCTCGCGCGTCTGTCCGGCCGTGCGCCGGCCCGCCAGACGCCGGGTGCAGCCGTGCTGGTGGAGGGCATGGGGCGTCTGCTGGCCCTGCTCGACGTGCTGGAGAACTATCCGGCCCGGGGTCATCGCGCCGCCATGCCCGCCGTGCCGGAAACCCAGCCGGAAAATGCTCGCGCCAGCGATGCCGGTGGCTTGCTCGAAGCGAGCATGAGCCATAGCCGCACGTTCCGGACGCTGGCGCAGGTGCAGGGGGAATAAGCCGTGAATCTACTCGCCTCCGACCAGGCGGAGAGCCTGCGGCGCATGCTGGCGCCACGCGCCACGCGCCGCATCGCGGTGGTCGCGAGCGATGCCGGCGCCGGCGCCACCACGGTAGCGCTGGGCCTGGCCAACGCGCTTGCCTTGCAAGGCGAGCGCGTGCTGCTCATCGATGAGGATCGCTTCGGCGCGCGCGCCACCCGGCTGGCCGGCGCAAGCCCGGAGGGCACCCTGGCCGCCGTGCTGGGTGGCGCGCTGACGCTGGAAGCGGCGCTGGGCAAGCGCCCTGCCGGTGCTATCGCGGTACTGCCCGGCAGCCCGCAAGCCAGCGGCGACCCGCAGGCGCTGAGCGCCTTTCGCACCGTGGTGAGCGATGCCCGCAGTGAGGCGGACGGTGGCCTGTCGCAGTTTGCCGGCACGGCGCACAACCTTGTCGTGGTGCTGCGCGCGGAGCCGGACTCGATCAAGGCCGCTTACGCCGCGATCAAGCGGATGAACCACCTGTATGCCTGCCGCCGCTTCCACCTGGTGATCAACGCCGCCGCCAGCGAGTCCGCCGCCGGCGCCGTGCTGGGTAACCTGGCGCGCACCGCCAGCCAGTATCTCGGCGTCGACGCGCGCCCCGCCGGCAGCCTGCCGTCCGACCCGCTGGTCGGGCGCAGCGCCGCGCTGGGCCGCTGCGTGGTCGAGGCCTTTCCCGCCGCACCCGCCACCGCCGCGCTGCGCCGCATTGCATTGAGCATTGCAGCCTGGCCATTGGCCACCGGTTCCCGTTCAACCCTGACGGCGCCGACGGCGCCGTCAGCCACGGCCCTGGCCTAGCGCCGGGGCCGGCAAGCCAAGCCAGGACTCACGAGAATTCCATTATGTACACGATTCAGGGAAAGCTCGAACAGACCGATACCGTGACCGCGCATGCATCCCTGGTGCGTCGCATCGCTCTGCAACTGGCGGCCAAGCTGCCCGCCAGCGTCCAGCTCGACGACCTGATCCAGGCCGGCATGATCGGCCTGCTAGACGCCGCCAAGCGTTACGAAGACACCCATGGTGCACGCTTCGAGACCTACGCCAGCCAGCGCATCCGTGGCGCCATGCTCGACGAGGTACGCGCCAACGACTGGCAATCGCGCAGCCTGCGGCAGTTCACGCGGCGCATCGAGCGCACCATACGTGGCCTGGAGCAGACGCTGGGCCGCGCGCCACTGGACTCCGAGGTGGCACAGGAGCTGGACCTGCCGCTCGACGAGTACCAGACACTGCTCAACGAGGTCTACGGTTGCCAGTTGTTGCACTACGAGGACTTCGAACGCTCCGGCGAGGAGGATTTCCTCGACCGGCACCTGAGCGTCAGCGACGATGGCAATCCGCTCACCGTGCTGATGGAAAGCGGCATGCGCGAAGCACTCATCCGCGCCATCGAACGCCTGCCCGAGCGCGAGAAACTGGTGCTGTCGCTGTGCTATGACCAGGAACTCAACCTGCGTGAAATCGGCGCCGTGCTGGAGGTGACGGAATCGCGGGTCTGCCAGATCCGCAGCCAGGCCATCACGCGCCTGCGCTCGCAGCTGCGCGGCCTGCTATGACTTTGCGCCGCCACTGCGCCGCCGCGGCGGTCCTGGCCTATGCCTGCTGCCAGGCGTGGGCGGCGCCGGATGTGTCCGCGCTCCATTCCTGGACCGCCTCCGTGGGCGGCCCCGCGCTGTATGGCAAAGGGGCGCGTGCGGTATCCACGCCGATCGCGCCGACTGGCTACCTGCCACAGTCGCAAGGCGAGATCACGACGGTGCGGTGGCGCTACAGCTTCAATCCGTCGCCGCCGCGGGAACTGCAGGCCTATCTCTGCAATGCGCAGCGCTGCGTGCTGCTGGCAGGGGCGGAGGGGCTTACCGAGGCCTTTCGCGGCGACGATGCTACGAAGGGGTTTGTTTTTGCTTTTCAGGTGCCGGGGCGGGGGGCGTTGACGCCGGTGTTGCTGGGGCAGGCGAATCAGGTGACGGTGAATTTTCGGTAGTGGTTTTTTGGGGGGGCTGATGGGTGTTTTTGGCGCCTGGAGGGTCCTCTTGCGTTTGT
>NZ_JARJLM010000229.1 GCF_029335485.1 Cupriavidus basilensis | reverse complement strand
TCGGCCGAGATCAATGCCAATGCGATCCGGCTGACGGTGGACGTGGCGCGGCCGGTCATCTTCGACCCCTCGCAACTGCAGCAGGTGCTCGGCAACCTGCTGGACAACGCGTGGCGGTATTGCAGCCGCCTGCCGGGGGCGATCCGCCTGCTGGCGCATGCGCTGGATCAGCATCACGCCGAGCTGATCGTCTGGAACGACGGCGCCGAAGTGTCGCGCGAGCACCAGCGCACCCTGTTCGAGCCTTTCTTTACCAGCAATGCCCAGGGCACCGGACTGGGCCTGTTCATGGCGCGCGAGCTATGCGGCGCCAACGACGCCCAGGTGCGCTACGGCACGATTTCCCTCGACGCGCTGCTGGCGCAGACCGGCATGCTGGCGCCGGCCGCACGCGATACACTGCCGGCCAAGGCTTTTGTACTGACCTTGCGCATCGACGCGCCGGACAACGCCGGCGGCTGACCCGCGCCGGCTGCCCGACGCCACTTCGCCAACCCGCCAGACGCAGACCCATGCTCCTCAAGACGCCAGGCCCCGATCCGATTCTTGTCATCGACGATGAGGCCGACCTGCGAGAACTGCTCGAGATCTCCATCCGCCGCATGGGTCACGACGTGGTGCTGGCTGGCTCGCTGGCCGAGGCGCGCCAGCACCTGGCGGCGCGCCGCTACAGCCTGGTGCTGACCGACATGCGGCTCGGCGACGGGCTCGGCATCGATATCGTGCGCCAGCTATCGAGCGCGCCGGAGCGGGTGCCGGTGGCGGTCATCACCGCCTACGGCAGCGCAGACAACGCCGTGGAGGCGCTCAAGGCAGGCGCCTTCGACTACATCGCCAAGCCGGTCTCGCTGGACCACCTGCGCAGCCTGATCCTGAACGCGCTGGGGCGCCAGCGGCGCGACAGCGCCGAGGAGGGTGGCGGCGCGGCGCCTGAGACCGCGGACCGCGCGGCCAGCCTGCTGCCGGGCCATTCGCCCGCCATGCACGAAGTCCGGCGCGCGCTGTCCCGGCTGGCGCGCAGCATGGCGCCGATCGTCATCAGCGGCGAGTCCGGCAGCGGCAAGGAGCGCGCGGCGCGCGCCATCCACGCGGTCAGCACCCGCGCCGCGCATCCCTTTATCGCGGTCAATTGCGGCGCCATTCCCGAAACCCTGATGGAGTCCGAGTTCTTCGGCTATGCGAAGGGCGCCTTCACGGGTGCCGACGCCGAGCGCGGCGGCTTCTTCCAGGCCGCCAACGGCGGCACGCTGCTGCTCGACGAGGTGGCCGACCTGCCGCTGGCGATGCAGGTCAAGCTGCTGCGCGTGCTGCAGGAGCGGCGCGTGCGCAAGATCGGCGCCAGCCGCGAGGAGAGCGTGGATGTGCGGGTGCTGTGCGCCAGCCACAAGGACCTCTCCGGCATGGTCGCATCCGGCCAGTTCCGCCAGGACCTGTTCTACCGCCTCAACGTGCTGGCGCTGCGCATGCCGACGCTGCGCGAACGGCGCGAGGATATCCCGGTGCTGGCGGGCGCCATCCTGGAGCACCTGGCGGTGCGCTACGGCGACCGCTATCCCAAGCGGCTGTCCGCGGCCGCGTTGCAGGTGCTGTCGGACTACCCCTTCCCCGGCAATGTGCGGGAGCTGGAAAACCTGCTCGAGCGCGCCTATGCCTTCGCGGAAGGCCTGATCATCGAGGTGGCCGACCTTGGCCCGCTGGAGGCGGGCATGGCGCTTTCCGCCACGCCGCGCCCGGCCGGGCAGCCGCCGTACCTGCCGCCGGCCGAGGCGTTGCAACGGGCCGCCGGGGCGGCGCCGGTAGCGGCAGCGCCCAGCCCGTCCTCCCTGGCGGCCGGCTGGTCGGCGCCTGCGCCTGCCGCACCGGCTGCCTGGTCCGATCCCGGGCAGCATGGCTGGCCCGATCCGCAGCGCGACGCGCGAGCCGAGGCCGCGCCGGCCCGATCGGGCATGCCGCCGGAACCCGTCCCGCAGCCCGTGGCGCCGCGTCTGGGGGAGCTGGCGGGAGAGCCTTGCCGTGCGAGCTTCCCGATCGACCTGCCCGGCCGCCTCGAAGCGCTGGAGCGCGACCTGATCCTGCAGGCGCTCCAGCAGACCGGCTTCAACCGTACCGCTGCCGCGCCGCTGCTGGGCCTGAGTTTTCGCCAGCTGCGCTACCGCATCCAGCAACTGGGGATTCGCGAGGGCCGGGACGACCCGGCCGAGGGCACGGCCGACAGCGCCGATGGCGGGCAATTTGCCGCCGCCGAGGGAGGCCGCGATGCCTGAGCTTCGCCTCGCTCCCGATCCCGGCCCCGGGTTCAGTCCGGACCCGGCGGGCTGGGTGCCTGCGGCGCGGCGCGTGCCATCGCCCAATTTCGATGCGCGCCCGGCACATATG
Organism: Cupriavidus basilensis; assembly: GCF_029335485.1. GTDB lineage: Bacteria > Pseudomonadota > Gammaproteobacteria > Burkholderiales > Burkholderiaceae > Cupriavidus > Cupriavidus basilensis_E. The sequence goes on along the minus strand of NZ_JARJLM010000229.1, from coordinate 20,779 downwards.
CCGGTCGACCTCGTGGTGCTGCACAACATCAGCCTGCCGCCGGGCCAGTTCGGCAGCGGCGATATCGAGGCTTTCTTCCAGAACCGCCTCGACCCGGCCCGCCATCCCTTCTTCGCTACGATCTGTCAGGTGCGGGTTTCGGCGCATTTCCTGGTGACGCGAGAAGGCGAAATGGTCCAGTTCGTTTCCTGCCTGGACCGGGCCTGGCACGCAGGCCAGTCCGAGTTCCTGGGGCGGCCTCGTTGCAACGACTTTTCCATCGGCATCGAGATCGAAGGCTGCGACGACCTGCCGTTCGCGTTGGCGCAATACCACACCACCGCGGCGCTGGTGCGTGCGCTGTTTGCCGCCTACCCGGTGCGGGCGGTGGCGGGGCACAGCGATATCGCGCCCGGACGCAAGACCGATCCCGGCCCGCATTTCGACTGGACGGGCTTTGCCGCCGCCGCCGGCCTGGCTCCGGCGCTGTTGCCCTACCGCAAAGACCTGCCCTGAAGCAAGCGGCAACTGCGCGGCCTAGGGGGAAAGCGCGAATTGGGGGAAACCCTGATAAAGTGCGCGCCTATCGAAGCGGCCCGGTCAATCAAAAAAATTTCGTGTCATGGCGCGGTAACGCACCGTCGGGCGGGATCCCTTGCGTCTCTTGGGCTGGCGGGTATGGCGCAGCGCCGCATGCCTCGGCCGGCACTGGAATCGCATCAAAAATATGCTTGTCAAGACTGGTTAAACCGCCTCGTTTCACTATACTTAGTCCAGTTTTTCGCATCGACCACTATATCTAGTGGTGCTTTCGGGGAGCCGGCCTAGGTGTGCAGTTTCCGCCGCGGCGTTACGCCGTGGTCCGCCCAAGGATCGGCGCATCACAAGAGTCCCAGCAGAATCCAGCAAGGTAGCGCGCTCCCCGGTCAGGGCCGGCCGGCGTGCCTGGTCATTTCTTGCGCGTTTTGCCAGGGACTCTTTGTCACTCATAAAACACGGGTCAGAACAGGAGTTCCTCATGCAGACAGCCCAGAACGAATTTTCCGCCAGCGCCACCGCCGCCGGTGCGGCAGCGAACCCGCAGTCGAGCCCCGCTACTGCCGCCGCTGGCGGCTACCAGGACTACAAGATCATCCGCCGCAACGGCGCCGTGGTGGCGTTCGAGCCGAGCAAGATCTCGGTGGCGGTGACCAAGGCCTTCCTGGCCGTCAACGGCGGGCAGGGCGCCGCTTCGGCGCGTGTGCGCGAAGTGGTCGAGCAAGTGACCCAGAATGTGGTCCGCGCCCTGCTGCGCAGCCGTCCCAACGGCGGCACTTTCCATATCGAGGACGTGCAGGATCACGTGGAACTGGCGTTGATGCGTTCGGGCGAGCATGAAGTGGCCCGTTCCTACGTGCTGTACCGCGAGAAGCGCACCCAGGAACGCGCCCAGGCCAACGCCCAGGCGGTGGCCCGCGTGCAGGAAGGCGGCGTCACCTTCAATGTGACCGATGGCGGCGTGGCCCGCGTGCTGGACCTGAACGCGCTGCACGGCCTGATCGACAACGCCTGCTCCGGCCTGGGCGACGCGGTCAGCGCCGAGCCCATCCTCAAGGAAACGCTGAAGAACCTGTACGACGGCGTGCCCATGACGCAGGTCTACGACTCGGCCATCCTGGCCGCGCGTACCCTGATCGAGAAGGACCCGGCCTACAGCCAGGTTACCGCGCGTATCCTGCTGCACACCATCCGCAAGGAAATCCTGGGTGCCGAAGTGACCCAGACCGAGATGGTCTCGCGCTATGCCGAGTACTTCCCCAAGTTCATCGCGCGCGGCATCGAGGCCGAGCTGCTGGACGAAAAGCTGGCCACCTATGACCTGGCCCGCCTGGGCGCGGCACTCGACGCCCAGCGCGACTTCCAGTTCAACTACCTGGGCCTGCAGACCCTGTACGACCGCTACTTCCTGCACATCGACGAAGTCCGCATCGAAATGCCGCAGGCCTTCTTCATGCGGGTGGCGATGGGCCTGGCGCTGGGCGAGAAGGACCGCGAGGCACGTGCCATCGAGTTCTACCAACTGCTGTCGTCGTTCGACTTCATGTCGTCCACGCCGACCCTGTTCAACTCGGGCACCCGCCGCTCGCAGCTGTCGTCGTGCTACCTGACCACCGTGTCGGACGACCTCGAGGGCATCTATGAAGCGCTCAAGGAAAACGCGCTGCTGTCGAAGTTCGCCGGCGGCCTGGGCAACGACTGGACCAATGTGCGCGCGCTCGGCTCGCACATCAAGGGCACCAACGGCAAGTCGCAAGGCGTGGTGCCGTTCCTGAAGGTGGTGAACGACACCGCCGTGGCGGTCAACCAGGGCGGCAAGCGCAAGGGCGCGGTCTGCGCCTACCTGGAAACCTGGCACCTGGACATCGAGGAATTCCTCGAACTGCGCAAGAACACCGGCGACGACCGCCGCCGCACCCACGACATGAACACGGCGAACTGGATTCCCGACCTGTTCATGAAGCGCGTGATGGAAGCCGGCGAATGGACGCTGTTCTCGCCGGCCACCTGCCCGGACCTGCACGACAAGGTCGGCAAGGCGTTCGAGGCCGCCTACCTGGGCTATGAAGCCAAGGCCGCCAGCGGCGAGCTGAAGCTGTTCAAGAAGGTCCCCGCGCTGCAGCTGTGGCGCAAGATGCTGGGCATGCTGTTCGAGACCGGCCACCCGTGGATCACCTTCAAGGATCCGTGCAACATCCGCAGCCCGCAGCAGCACGTGGGCGTGGTGCACAGCTCCAACCTGTGCACGGAAATCACGCTCAACACCAACGACAGCGAAATCGCCGTGTGCAACCTGGGTTCGGTGAACCTGGTGGCCCACCTGAAGCAACAGGCCGACGGCACCCAGGTGCTCGACCACGCCAAGCTCGAGAAGACCATCCGCACCGCGATGCGCATGCTCGACAACGTGATCGACATCAACTACTACGCGGTCGAGAAGGCGCGCAACTCCAACCTGCGCCACCGTCCGGTCGGCATGGGCATCATGGGCTTCCAGGACTGCCTGCACGTGCTGCGCCTGCCGTACGCCAGCGACGCCGCGGTGCAGTTCGCCGACACCTCGATGGAAGCGGTGTGCTACTACGCCTACCGTGCCTCGAGCGAGCTGGCCGAGGAACGCGGCCGCTACAGCACCTATGAAGGCTCGCTGTGGGATCGCGGCATCCTGCCCCAGGACTCGCTCAAGCTGCTGGCCGAAGAACGCGGCGGCTACCTGGAAGTGGATCACTCCTCGACCATGGACTGGGACAGCCTGCGCGCGCGCATCAAGCAGCACGGCATGCGCAACTCCAACTGCATCGCGATCGCGCCGACGGCCACGATCTCGAACATCATCGGCGTGTCGGCCTGCATCGAACCGACCTTCCAGAACCTGTACGTGAAGTCCAACCTGTCGGGCGAATTCACGGTGGTCAACGACTACCTGGTGCGCGACCTGAAGGCACGCGGCCTGTGGGACGAAGTGATGGTTGCCGACCTGAAGTATTTCGACGGCAAGCTGTCGCGCATCGACCGCATTCCGCAAGACCTGCGCGACATCTACGCCACTGCGTTCGAAGTCGAGCCGAGCTGGCTGGTGGAAGCCGCCAGCCGCCGCCAGAAATGGATCGACCAGGCCCAGTCGCTGAACATCTACATGGCCGGCGCCTCGGGCAAGAAGCTGGACGATACCTACAAGCTGGCCTGGCTGCGCGGCCTGAAGACCACGTACTACCTGCGCACCATGGCAGCCACCCACGTGGAGAAATCCACCGTGTCGCGCGGCTCGCTCAACGCCGTGTCGTCGGGTAGCGAAGGTGGCATCGGTGCCGCCGGCATCGACCAGGCTGCCGCCTCCGCACCGGCCATGCCGGAAGCCGAAGGCGCGGTCTGCACGATGCGCCCGGGCGACCCCGGCTTCGAAGAGTGCGAGGCCTGCCAGTAAGCCGCCCCCAGTCAGTCATTACCTGCCGTCGCTCCCGCCGCGCCGTTCGCGCGGCGGGAGGCATGGCAAACCAAAGCATTCCACGGAGAACCACATCATGCTGAGCTGGGACGACGACGTTCAAGCCACCCCGCAGGCTGCCCCGCAGCCCGCACCGAATCCCATCGCCGCACTTGCCGTCGACCAGCACGGCGTGCTGCCCCCGGCCGCCACGCAGCCGGCGGGCACGGGCATCCTCGGCAATCACCCGAACGCCGCCGCCGTGCAAAGCGACCGCCGCGTCAACGCCGCCGACAAGCGCGTGATCAACGGCTCGACCGACGTCAACCAGCTGGTGCCGTTCAAGTACAAGTGGGCCTGGGAAAAATACCTGGCCGGCTGCGCCAACCACTGGATGCCGCAGGAAATCAACATGTCGCGCGACATCGCGCTGTGGAAGGACCCGAACGGCCTGACCGAAGACGAGCGCCGCATCATCAAGCGCAACCTCGGCTTCTTCGTCACCGCCGATTCGCTGGCCGCCAACAACATCGTGCTGGGCACCTACCGCCAGATCACCGCGCCGGAATGCCGCCAGTACCTGCTGCGCCAGGCCTTCGAAGAGGCGATCCACACCCACGCCTACCAGTACATCGTGGAGTCTCTCGGCCTCAATGAAGCCGAGATCTTCAACGCGTACCATGAAGTGCAGTCGATCCGCGACAAGGACGAGTTCCTGATCCCGTTCATCGACACGCTGACCGACCCGGCCTTCAAGACCGGCACGCCGGAGAACGACCAGAAGCTGCTGAAGTCGCTGATCGTGTTCGCCTGCATCATGGAGGGCCTGTTCTTCTACGTCGGCTTCACGCAGATCCTGGCGATGGGCCGCCAGAACAAGATGACCGGCGCCGCCGAGCAGTATCAGTACATCCTGCGCGACGAATCCCTGCACTGCAATTTCGGTATCGACCTGATCAACCAGATCAAGCTCGAGAACCCGCACCTGTGGACCACCGAGTTCAAGGATGAGATCACCGCGCTGTTCAGGAAGGCCGTGGACCTCGAATACCGCTACGCCGAGGACACCATGCCGCGCGGCGTGCTGGGCCTGAACGCACCGATGTTCAAGGGCTACCTGCGCTTCATCTGCAACCGCCGCTGCCAGCAGATCGGCCTGGAGCAGCTGTTCCCGAACGAGGAAAACCCGTTCCCGTGGATGAGCGAGATGATCGACCTGAAGAAGGAACGCAACTTCTTCGAGACCCGTGTGATCGAGTATCAGACGGGTGGGGCGTTGTCCTGGGATTGATCGGAAGTTGTTGAGCGACGGATCATCCGTCGCAGGCGACCGGTCGGGCCGCCCTGCAAAGGAAACAAGACTGCCCCTTGGTATTTTTGCCCAGGGGCAGTTTTTTTGGGGCGTTGAAGGTTGGGATAGGCGGGATAGCCTGGCGTTGTGAGCCGCTTGGTTTTTGGGGCTGCTTTCCTTAGGTTGTGGTTCACTGATCCCAAGCTGCTGCCCGTCGCTGGCGGCCAGTGCATGGCTGCAGGCCAACGGAAGGGGCCAGTCATAAGCGGCCGAAGAGACCCGGGAAGCGGCTGGGTGAAATCACTGGCTAGAATGGCTGCTTCTGCCAAGGGCCGTCCAATACCTGCCCTCGCGCACAGGCCTGCGAGCTTGCGCCGGAACTGGCGGGCAGGTTCGATCCAAACAGAATCAATCGGTAGCCAGCCTCAGTTCCACGCCCAGCGGTGCGCGTCCAGAAGACAGTCGAACGATCCATAGGGCCGGTCAGGGTCAAGCATAACTTCCACCACATCTCCTTGGTCGAGCAACTCCTGAATGACGCCAAGCATGACGGGTAAAGAAGGCTCCAGCCTGCTTTAGATGGAAGCGGTGGACGATGCCTCGCCTTGCGCCTGACCGTGCGTGCGCGTACGCACGAACGCACCGGCCAGCGCGGAGGCCGTTACCGCCGCAATGGCCCCCAGCAGGAAAGCCAGGTGGTAGCCGCCGTTGAGCGCAGTAACGGCATCGGCACCCGCGGCGGCCAGGCCATTGGTGCGCGCGGCCGCCAGGCTCGCCAGGATGGCCAGGCCCACCGCGCCGCCCATCATGAACGACGTGTTGACCACACCCGAGGCCAGACCCGACTCATCCGGCGCTACGTCGCTCATCGCGGCCAGCAACACCGGGTTGAAGGCCACCCCCGCCCCCAGACCCATCAGCAACATGCCCGGCAGCACGTCCAGCACGAAGCTGCCGCCGGCCGGTGCACGCGCAAAAAGCACCAGCCCGACTGCCGCCACCAGCAAGCCCAGCGACAGCGGCGCGCGAATCCCGAAGCGCATCACCAGCTTGGCCGACAGCCCCAGCGAGAACACCGCCATGATGATGTTGGCCGGCAGGAACGCCAGCCCCACCTGCATCGCGCTGTAGTTCAGCAAGCGCTGCATGTAAAGCGCCGAGATAAAGAACCACGCGAACAGCGCAGCCGCCCACAGTACACCCACCACGTTGGCCGTGGCCACGTTGCGCCGCGCGAATATGCGCAGCGGCATGAGCGGATGCGGCACGCGCGATTCGATGACGAGGTACGCGGTCATGAGCGCGATGGCAATACCCAGCTGGGCAAGCGTTTGCGCAGACATCCAACCGGCTTCGTTGCCGTGCACGACGGCGTACACCGCCAGCATCAGCGATGCGGTAACTGTGATGGCGCCCGCCACATCCAGCCTGGCGCGATCGGCCGGCGGCTTCCCCACCGGCAGCAGCGCCACACACCCGGCATATACCGCCACGCCGATCGGCAGGTTGACCAGGAAGATCCAGTGCCAGCTCAATGCGCTGGTCAGCAGCCCGCCCAGCAGCACGCCGATGCTGCCGCCGCCCCCGCCCACGAACCCGTAGATACCCATTGCCTTCGCGCGGTCCGCCGGCGAGGTGAACAGGTTCATGATGAGCGACAGCGACACGGCCGACACTACTGCACCGCCCAGGCCCTGAACGGCGCGCGCCGTGATCAGCAGCCCTTGTGAATTCGCTAGCCCGCAGGCCGCCGAGGCCAGCGTAAATAACGTGATCCCCAGCAGGAATAACCGCCGATGGCCAAACAGGTCGCCCAGCCGCCCGCCCAGCAGCAAGAAGCCGCCAAAGGTCAGCATGTAGGCGTTGACCACCCACACGAGCGAGGTTTCGGTAAAGCCCAGGTCTGCCCGGATGGACGGCAGTGCGACGTTCACGATGGTCGTGTCCAGCACGATCATCAGCACGCCCAGGCAGAGCACGATGAGGGCAAGCCAGCGTTTGCGTTCGTCGATATCATGCGTCATGGAACTGCTCCTGTCGGATGCTGGCAGTTCAAGGCTGCGCAGCGGATTCGGGATTGGCGAAGCCAGTTGCAAAAGCCTTGCCGCACACCGCGCTCATATGGCCGATTGCGCGCCGCACGCGAGCGTTGCGGGGGTGCGTAGCGGCATAGCCGAGGATGGCGCCACGGCAATGGCCTTTGGTATGAGAGACGGTTAAAAAAAGACCTCGAAGGACTGCCAACTTCACCGGCATGCGGCTAACCTGAGTCGTCGATGCAGGCGGAATCAGTGAGATGGGCAAGTCGATCATCGACGACGAGCGGTGGACGCTGATCGAACCGCTGTTGCCTGGGCCAACTCGCTTGAATCATTCGAGCATCGTCAGCTCATCCGCGCGGTCTTCAGCGCTTTGGTCCACCACAGCAGGTCGTCGATCATTTGTTCGGCGACAGCATCCAGTTCGGCTAAGTGCAGGGTGATGTCCTGGCCTTGAAAATGCGCGTATATCGCCGCGGCCGGAACGTGAATTGCCGACCGAATCGGCGCGAGCTGCATTTCGACCGCGACCTCGCGCAGTTGCTCAATTGCGCGTGCGCCGCCGACGCTGCCGTAGCCGACAAAGGTGACCGCCTTGCGGTTCCATTCCGGATAGATCCAGTCGATTGCATTCTTCAACACTGCCGGCGATCCGTGGTTGTACTCGGGTGTGACGATGACGAAACCGTCTGAAGCCGCGATCGCTTGGGTCCAGCGTTTCACGACCTCCTGCTCATATGCCGGCCGGCCCGGCATTGCGGGTGGGACCGGCGCGTCGAAGAACGGCATCGGATAGTCCTTGAGGTCAAGCAGGCGGGCGTCGATGCCTTCGCGCTTCTTCAGATGATCGAGAATCCAGCGCGCGGGCTTCTCCGCGAAGCGTCCCTGACGAACGCTTCCAACGATGACGGAAATGACGGTCATGATGTGCTCCGGTTTGGTGGGAGGAGGGTCGGCACTCGTGCTGGAGAATCAGCGCAATACGCCTTTGGCGCGCAGCTCGCGGCCGATGCGCGCGATTTCGCGCTCGCCTTCCATCAGTGCAGCGCGGCTGGTGTGCACCGAGTAGTAGCCGAGGTGGAGATCGTGCGGATGCGGGATTGCCGTACCGAACACGAAGCGCGCATCGGTCACAGCTTCGAATTCGATCGCCGCATCGGATTGGTCGAATACGGCCAGCTCGCCTTTGTCGACTGGGTCGGGCGTACACAGGCCACCGTCCATCACTGCGATCCAACCGACCCGGTAGCCTCGCGACGGCTGGTAGGTCCAGCGCTGGCCGGCCTTGAGCTGCACAACGAAATAGTTGACGCCCGGAGGTGCATCGATCGGGCTGACCGCCTCGCCGCTACGGCCGAGCAGCACGCGTGCCGGGCCGTCCGACGGGATTTCGTTGACCGAAAGATGTTGGCTGAAGGCGGGAGCCAGTTCGCGCTCTCGCGGCAAGGCAATCCACAGCTGGAAGGCCTTGATCGGGGGCAGGGCGAAGCCGGAATGCCAGACGCCACGACCGGCGCTCAACCATTCGATATCGCCCGCCACCATCGTTCCTGCCTGGCCGATGGATTCGACATAGCGACCTTGACCTTCGATCGCCAATGTCAACGTAGCGATGCCCGAATGCGGATGCCAGCCGACGCCCGGCTGGCCAAGTGCCTCCTGCGTATCGACGAGATCGAGAAAGACGAACGGCTTGATCATCGCGCCGACGTCGGAGGCGCTGACCATGCGGACGACCGGCCCGTGCGCGTGGCCGCGCGTGCGGAAGATGACGCTACGGCCGACCCCGGCGAGGGAGGCGGGCGGAGTTCGGATGACGGTATTCATGGGGCGCTCTCCAGCTATCTGACTTGCCAGGGACGATGCGCCTGGTCAGAGGTCCGTATCGGTTTGCGCGTAATTGAGGAAATATCCCGTGAACACCGTCAGCCCCAAGAACGCGAATGCCTCAGTCAGTTGCTCATCGCTCCAGCCGGCTTGTTGAGCGGCCTTCCAGGTGGCGTCGGTGACCTTTCCCGAATTGGCAGCGGCTTCCCTGACCACGCGGGTCAGCGCGTCGATCTTGGCGTCGCCCGTCGTGGTGCCTGTCCGCAGGACGGCGACCTTATCTTCGGTCCAGCCGTTCATGCGGGCGAGTCGGCTGGTGATGCTGACGACGTAGTCATTGCCAACCGTAGCCGCAGTTGCAAGAGCCAGTGCCGCACTCACCTCCGGGTCGAAGGTGCCGTGCTCGGCGGTTACGGCGCGGAGCGACGCGTATGCCGCCAGCACCGCCGGAGAATGCGCCATTTGGGCATGCAGGTTCAGGGGGCGTCCCGTTGCGGAGAGCTGAGCAATGCTCTGCAGAAGCGGGCGAGACGCATCGGGTGCGTCCTCGACTGTATGGATGGGGATTCGGCTCATCGGTATCACCTCATTCTTGGCTTGCTGAATGCACTTCGAGTAACTGAAGCTGTTGCGGTAGCTACCTTGGTCGGCGGTCCAGAAACGGCCGTCTCCTGCGTGACACCTCAAGTATGGGCATTGAAGGCGTTTCACACTAGATGGTAAAATAGGATTTGATTAATCCATTTTTGGAGAAATCTCATGATCGATCTGAATGATCTGGCGATGTTCATCCAGGTCGTCCGCGCCGGCAGCTTCTCCGAGGCGGCGCGGCGTCTGAGCATGCCGGCGAATACGCTGAGCCGGCGCATCGATCAACTCGAAGGGCAGCTCGGCACACGTCTGCTGCATCGCACGACACGCAAACTCGCGCCGAGCACCGAAGGTCAGGCGCTGTTCGAGCGCTATGCGCCGGCGCTTGACCAGATCCTCGAGATCGGGCGACTCCATGCAGATGAGCAGGCACCATCCGGCTCGGTTCGCGTCACCGCGATGGCCGGCCTGTTCGAATTCTTCCGCATGGAATGGCTGGTCGAGTTCTATGCGCGCTATCCACACATCAGCATCGACTTCCTGCTCGACGATACGCCGACCGATCTGATCGCCGAGCGCATCGATCTGGCCTTGCGCATGGGTATCGAGACCGGTAGCGGCTTTAAGGTACGTCGGCTGGCGCCGAGTGCAATGATTCTCGCGGCGAGTTCGGCCTATCTGGAACGGCGCCCTGGACCACGCACGCTGCGTGAGCTGGCCGAACACGACTGTCTGACGATTTCCAATCGCCGGGGTCGCAACACGTGGCGGCTGCAGGGTCCACGCGGTAGTCAGGAAGTGTCGATCAACAGCCGGTTCGCGGTCAACGACATGCGAGTGCTGGCGCAGGCTTGTATCGCTGGACTGGGTATTGCGCTACTGCCGCAGTTAATCGCTGAGCCAGTCATCGCGCAGGGGAAACTGGTACGCGTGCTGCCGACCTATCGGCGCGCGAGCACCGGCTTCGGCCTGCAGCTCGTCTACACGAGCCGCCCACCAGTGCCGCCCGCAGTAGCGGTCTTCGCCGAATTTCTTTTGGAGAAACTGGGCGAAGCGATGACAAACCCCTCACAGAACCCTGCCCGCCGATAAGTCCGTCACCTTACCCAAGGCAGGCGAAGCGTAAGAGTCGCGAAGGTGCGGCGACGCGGAGAGTATGACGTGGGGCGAGTGATCGGCCCGCGCCTTCCAGGCCGAGACGCCTGACGTAGCCGGAGGGCCGTGCCGCCGGCAGACCCACTGGCGCCGGAAGCCGGCGCAGCCTGGTGTCCTGATACTTGAATTCGTTGATGCCGTGCACCGGCCCGCTGCAAAGGCGAGGCCTCACCCGCGCGTGAATATCTCGAGGAAGTGCAGGCTCGGATCCTCGAAGTAGATCCTGCGGCCGCCGTCATCCGTGTTGACCTCGCCCGGGCGGCGCCGGTACGGGTCGGCCCAGTAGGTGAGCTGGCGTGCCCGGATGCGCTCGAAGCTCTCGTCGAACTCGGCGTCGCCAACCAGGAAGGCATAGTGCTGCAGCGCGACCTCTCCTTGCGTGTCCATGAAGTCGAGGGTGACGTCGTTGTCCATCCGCACCGCCAGGAAGGGGCCGAACGGCACCGGCGCCGGGCGTCCAAGGATCTCGCAGAAAAATGCCGCGGACTCATGCTTGTCGCGAGAAAACACGATGGTGTGGTTGAGTTGGATGGCCATGTCGCAAGCTCCCGGATGTGGCTTGAAGGGCCGGCGCGCACGCTGGAAGGCGGCACTTGGGCTCCACGGGGCAACGCGCGGCGCCTTTCTGCACGCCACGCTGCTTTGCAGGATAGACGGCAGCAGCGAAAGCGGCTACGCCTGCGAGCCTTGCGGCGCATCGATGGCCACCGGCTTGCGCCAGCGCACCGTGGCCAGCAGCGAGGCCGCGACGATCAGGCCACCGCCGGCCCACGCGGTGGCCGGGATCCTTTCCCCCAGCCACAAGCTTGCGAACAGCGCGCCAAACGCCGGTTCGCTGCCCATCAGCAAGGCCACGCGCGTCGGGCGGCTGCGCTTGATGGCGTAGTTCTGCGCAAAGAATGCGAACAGCGTGCAGGCGACGACCAGCCACAGCACGCAGCCCCAGAATGCCAGGTGGCCGGAGAGCGACGGCATGGGTTGCCACTGCGCAGGCACCAACACCAGCGCCGCGGCCGCGCTGCCGAGCGCCACCACGCCCGATTGCACCGCCGTCACCGTCAGGGCCGGCATGGGCGCCGCGCGCATCACGCGCTTGGTCACGCACACCATCAGCGCCCGCAACGCCGCCGCGGCCAGGATCAGTCCGTCGCCGGGATTGAGGACGAATTCGCCGTCGCCCGCCAGCAGCCACGCGCCCAGCAGCGAGAGGGCCACCGCGGCCCATTCGATGGCGCCCGGCCTGCGCTGGAGCAGCAACCATTCGACCAGCGGCGTCAGCACCACGCACAGGCTGATCAGGAAGGCCGCGTTGGCTGCGCGCGTGAGCAGTACGCCGAAGGTCTCGCACAGGAAGATGCCCAGCAGCAGCACGCCGGTGCCGAGCACGCCGCGCAGCGCGGCGCGGTCGGCATGGCGCAGCCTGGCCAGCGTGGGCGACAGCACGACGAAGGTGATGCCGAAGCGCAGCGCCAGCAAGCCCAGCACGGGGTAGAACACGAGCGCGCTCTTGACCACGCCGTAGCTGCTGCCCCAGACCACGGCAACCGCGAGCAGCATCAGGTCGGACAACAGCAGCAGGCGTTTTTGTCTGGGCATGGCGCGGCACTCGGGGATAGCGGTTCCGCATTGTCGGGCTTTGCATTGGCGGTGATAATCGGGGTGTCATGCAAAGCTTTTATGTCGCAGATGCATTAATCCAGCGCGCCCACGCGATCCCCGCCATGAACCCGACCGAACTCTTCGCCCTGCTGCCCGATATGGCCGTGTTTGCCAGAGTCGTCGATGCCGGCAACTTCTCCGTGGCCGCGCGCCAGCTCGGCAGCACGCCGTCCACGGTCAGCCGCCAGATCCGGCGGCTGGAGGAAGCCCTGGCGACGCGTCTGCTGGAGCGCTCCACCCGCAAGGTGCGCGTGACGGAATCCGGCGCGCAGGTGTACCGGTACTGCCGCGATGTGGTGAGCGCCGCGTCGGAGGCGGTCGACGCCGCAGGCCACCTCGCCGCGCGGCCGCAGGGGCGGGTCAGCCTGAGTGCGCCGACCGCGTTCGCGAAGACGGTGATCCATCCGCTGGTGCCGGGCTTCCTGCGCACCTACGCGGAGATCGACCTGCAACTGCTGTTTACGGACCACGACGTCGATCCCCTGGCCGGCGATCTCGACCTGGTGATCCGGCTGACCGGGCAGCCGCCGCCGGGCCTTGCCGGCCGGCGGCTGCGCACGGTGCGCTGGGTGCTGTGCGCGGCGCCGTCGTATTTGCGCGCGCGCGGCACGCCGGCCCACCCGCGCGATCTCGCCCACCACGATTGCCTGTACCTCGGCGAAACCACGGACGATAACCGCTGGCGGTTCCGCCGCGATGCCGAAACGCTTACGGTGGAAGTGCAAGGGCGCTATATCGCCAACCACGCCGGCGCGCGGCTTGAAGCGGCGCAGCAGGACTTCGGCATCGCCAGCCTGCCGGAGTTTGCCGCGGCTGCGGCGCTGCGCAGCGGCGAGCTGGTGCCGGTGCTGGCCGACTGGGAGCTGCAGGCGCGGGCCTACGTGGGCTCGGTCTGGCTGCTCTATCCGCCCAACCGCTTCCTGCCGCCGAAGGTCAGGGCGTTGATCGACTACCTGGCCGAGCATATCCGGGAGCCGGGCGCCGAGCCCGGCTCCAACTGACAGGGGCCGGCGCCAGGTGGGTCACCGATCGCTTGCGGGGGCCTGCTGCGAGCGCTGGTAGTCGCCTGGCGACACGCCTACCAGGCGCGTGAAGTCCCTGGTCAGGTGGGCCTGGTCGAAGTAGCCGAGATCGGCGGCCAGCTGCGCCAGTCCGACCGGCTCGCCCCGCGTCAGGCGCCATGCCGCTTCCTGCAGGCGGTAGCGGCGCAGCACCCATTTGGGCGACACCCCCACATACTCCTGGAACAGCCGCTGCAAGGCCCGCACGCCCATGCCCGCGTATTGCGCCAGCGCTTCCACGCTGGCGGGGCCGTCGGCGCTGGCTGCATGCGCCATCACGCCCTGCAGCAGGTCCACCGTGGGGTCGGGCGCGGGCAGCTTGCCGGCGCCGGACAGCAGGGATTCGGCGGCGAGCACCATGGCCTGGTCGTCGCCGGCATCAAGCACCTGCGCCTCGGCATGGCGTTCCCCGCAGCCCAGCAGCGGGTGCGCGTGGCGCGCGATGTCGGTCAGGGCAGACAAGGGTTCGTCCAGCAGCGGGCGCAGCCCGCCCACGCGGAAGCGCACCCCGAGGACATGGCCCGCCCCTTCCAGCTTGCGGTCGAAGGCGCCGCGCACCACGCCGAAGATGGCGGTCTGGCCGTGCTCGAACACCAGGTTGGCGTTGGGGTAGGGCAATACCCGCTGCATCTCGGGCGGCTGCCCCGCGAGCTTCCATTCGACGATCCAGTAATGCTCGACGAAGGGCGCCAGCGCCTCGGACGGCAGATACCGGGCCAGCCGGATGCGCCGCCCGGTGGCCAGCGGGTCGACGATGCCCTTGGGCTCGGCAGTGACAGGCGCAAGCACGGATGCCGTCTGCGGCGCGTCGCGTTTTTCCAATCTGGCCATAGGCGATGGGTGTAAAACTGTTGGCTTCGGCAAATCCACCGGATTCTATCGGACACAACCATGCCCGAGGCCCGTTGCACCGGCGCCAGCCTGTAGCGGCCGCGCCCGCAGGCTCGCCCGCATCGCATGCGCCGGCCTGCCCGGTTGCTTTCCCCTTCCCCTTTCCCCCAGGAGCCATAGCCATGTCACAGCCCGAAATCACGCTTTTCCATTCGCCCAATACGCGTTCCACCGGCACGCTGGTCCTGCTCGAGGAGCTGGGCGTGCCCTACCGTCTGCACCCGCTCAATATGAAGGCCGGCGAGCAGCGCGAGCCTGCCTACCTGGCCATCAACCCGATGGGCAAGGTGCCGGCCATCCGCTATGGCGACGCGCTGGTGACCGAGCAGCCAGCGGTGTTCATCTTCCTTGCCGACCTGTTCCCGCAGGCGGGGCTCGCGCCGGCGCTGACCGATCCGCTGCGCGGGCCCTACCTGCGCTGGTTGGCTTTCTACGGTTCGTGCTTCGAGCCGGCCCTGATCGACCACTCGCAACAGCGCGAGACGCCGCGCAGCATGTGCCCCTATGGCGACTTCGATACCACCGTCGGCACGCTGCTGGGGCAACTGGAAAAGGGGCCTTACCTGCTCGGCGACACCTTTACCGCCGCCGACGTGCTGTGGGGCACCGCGCTGACCTGGATCACCATGTTCAAGCTGATCGAGGCGACGCCGGTGGTGCAGGCCTATACCGCGCGGATCAACGCGCGCCCGGCGGTGGCGCGGGCGCAGGCCATCGACGCGCGGCTGGCGGCGGAGCAGGGCGGCTAAGAAGGCGGGCCAGGCGGCACCGATGCCTCGGTGCCTTGCGTCTTCAAGTCCTCAAGTCCTCAAGTCCTCAAGGACCCGAGATCTTCGGGCCGTCGGTCCCGGCGTCTTTCAAGGCATCGATGGATTGTGGTGATTTGTGCGCTGGAAGTATCATTGCGTTCCTGTGCCGGATCCGGGTGCCGCTACCCGCTCCGGCATGGCCATCACATTGACGAAAGACGAAAGGCTCAACATGATCAAACGTTGCATGCGCGCCGTGTTCTGCGCGCTGCTCCTGGCTGCTGCTCCCACCGCCTGGGCGGGGTTCGAACAAGGCGTCGCCGCTTACCAGGCCGAGAACTACCAGGTCGCCTTCAAGGAACTGCTGCCGTTCGCCAGGCAGGGCAACCCCGACGCGCAGCACAAGGTCGCCTTCATGTACGCCAGCGGCGCCGGGGTGCAGCAGGACGAGCAGGAGGCGCTGCGCTGGTATCGCAAGGCGGCCGCGCAGGGCTGGGCGCGTTCCCAGAACCACCTGGGCACGCTGTATGCCACGGGCGAACTGGTCGAAGCGGATCCCGCCAAGGCCGCTTCGTGGTACCGCAAGGCGGCCGACCAGGGCATGCCGGAAGGGCAATACAACCTCGGCATGGCTTACTACAATGGCGAGGGCGTGGCGCAGGACCACAAGAGCGCCTTCCAGTTGCTGGTGAAGTCGGGCGAGCAGGGCTACGCCATGGCACAGTTCAACGCCGGTTATATGTGCGAATTCGGCGAAGGGACCCGCCGCGATGGCAAGGAGGCCGCGCGCTGGTACCGGCTGGCTGCCGACCAGGGCGATGACGATGCGCAGTACCGGCTCGGCCGGCTCTTTGAGATCGGCCTGGGCGTGAAGAAGGACACCAGGGAAGCGGTGCGATGGTATCGCCTGGCGGCCGAGCAGGATAGCGAATACGCGCTGGAAGCGCTCAAGCGCCTGCGCGTGAAATAAGCCATCCATGCGGCGGCGGCGCGCACGGCGCCGCCGTTCAGAGTTCCAGCACGAGCCGCCTGCACCTGGCGCGCGAGCAGCAGGCCATCATCTTCGTATGGGCTTCGCGCTCCGCGCGTGTGAGCACCACGTCGCGATGATCGACTTCGCCGGCCAGCACGCGCACTTCGCAGGAACCGCACAGGCCCTCCTCGCAATCGCTCTGCATATCGATATTGGCGGCGCGCAGCGCGGCCAGCAGGGTCTGGTCCGCCGCCACCGTGACGACGATGCCGGAATCCTTCAGTTCGACCTCGAAGGCGTCTTCCCTGGCGGGATCGAGCGTGCCCAGCGCCGATTCGAAATGCTCGATGCGCAGTGCGTCGCCGGGCCATCCGGCGCAGCAGTCCTGCAGCGCCGAGAGCATGCGCGCCGGGCCGCAGGCATAGACCTGCGTGTCCGGCTCGGGCTGGCCGAGCAGGGCTTGTAAATCATTGCGGCGTCCCTCGTCCTTCGCGTAGATATGCAGGCGCTCGCCGTGCAGCGCGGCGAGTTCGTCGAGCAGCGCCATGGACGAACGCGAACGTCCGCTGTAGTGCAGGGCGTAGTCGATGCCGAGCGCCTTCGCCCGGCGTGCCATGGCGCTGACAGGCGTAATGCCGATGCCGCCGGCGATCAGGATCAGCTTGCCCGCGCTTTCGTCCAGCCGGAAGTGATTGCGCGGGCCGCGGATCTTCAGCACATCGCCGGCCTTCACGGCGTCGTGGATCCAGGCGGAACCGCCCCGGCCCTGCGCTTCCTTCAGTACGGCGATTTCCAGCGCGCCGGTGTCGGCCGGATCTCCGCACAGCGAGTATTGCCGCGACAGGCCCGTGTTGCCGCATTCGATGTCGATATGCGAGCCGGGCGCCCAGCGCGGCAGCGCGCGGCCATCGGGCGAGACCAGCCGCAGCCGGACGATGCCGTCGGCCGCGCGCGTCACGCTTTGCACTGCCACCGGCCGGCTGAGCGCATGCCCGGAGGGCTCGCCGATACGCACCGGCACCTGCGCGTCCAGCCGAGCCGGATCGCTGCGCTCGGGGTTGCGTTCCGGGTCCCACTCCACCCACACGTGCTCGGGACCGCGGAAGGAGGTGTTGGGCAGGTAGCTGAACCGTTGCTCCGCCAGGCGCATATGCGGCAGGCGGCGCGTGAGTTCCTCCAGGAAGATCTGCATTTCCATGCGCGCCAGGTTCTTGCCCATGCACTGGTGGGAGCCGTAGCCGAAGGTGAGCTGGTCGCTGGCGTTCTCGCGGCGGATATCGAACAGATCGGCGTCGGCGAAGTGGCCTTCGTCGTGATTGGCCGACGAGGTGACGATCAGCAGCTTCGAGCCGGCCGGAATGTCCACGCCGCCGACCTGCACGTCGCGCGTGGCAAGGCGCCGCCAGGCCGCCACGGAGCCGTTATGGCGCAGGCATTCCTCGACCGCGTTCGGGATCAGGCCGGGATCCTCGCAGATCTCCCGCCACGCGAGCGGATGCTGCAGCAGCAGCTTGACGGCATTGGCCGTCGCATTGGCGGTGGTTTCGTGCGCGGCGACGATGCCGGCCATCATCATCGAATGCAGATAGGAATCGGTGACGATGTCCGGGTGTTCCTTCTGTTTGCGGATGCCGTAGCGCATCCAGCCCGGGCCGGACGGGTCCTGCCGCATCTTGTCGAGTATCTTGCCCGCCAGCTGCCAGAAGTTGCCCACGGCGTGCGCGACTTCCACCTGTTCTTCCGGCTTCGGCCGGCCCCAGGTATTGACGGTATGCGCGATGGAATACTTGCGCAGCAGGTCCATGTCTTCCTCGGGCACGCCGAGGAAATGCAGCGCCACGGTCAGGGGCACTTCCCACAGCATCTGGTCGACCAGGTCGGCGCGGCCGTCGTCGATAAAGCGGTCGACGTAGGTGCGCGCGAGCTGGCGCACCATGGGTTCGTGGTGCCTGAGTTCTTCCGGCGTGAAGGGCGCCATCAGCACGCGGCGGCGCGGCATGTGCGCGGGCTCGTCCTCGTTGACCAGCGTGCGGTTCATCGCATAGCCGTAGGAGGCAAGCACGGCGTTGGCCTCGGGGCCGGTCGGGGTGATCTTCTCGAGCGCGATGGACGGACTGAAGGTCAGGTTGTCGCGGAAGATGGCCTTGATATCGTCGTAGCGCGTCGCCACCCAGTAGCCGAGTTTCGGGCTGTAGAAGACCGGCTCCCGCTCGCGCGCCCAGCGCACGTATTCGGGCGGATCCTGCTGGTAGCCATCCTCGAAAGGATCGAAACCGGCCGCGTCCCGGCTGACCGGGCAACCGGTGGGCGTGCGCTGCGCCGCCGGCAGGCGGTGGTCGACGGGACATCCCGAGGCTTGTGGATCTGGGGTGGCGCTGGCCATGTCTGCTTGCTCCGGTATGCGTTGTACGGTTGGCTGGTACGGGATGCCACGGGGGCGGGCGATCAGTCGAGCGTGATCTTCAGGTCGCGGATCAGCTTGTGCCAGCGCGTGGTCTCGCTGCGCAGCAGGTCGGCGTATTGCGCCGGGGTATTGCCCACCGGTTCCACGCCGAAGTCCACCAGCCGCTTGCTGACGGCCGGCTCCCTGATGGCGGCCACGACCTGCCTGTTCAGCGTGGCGATGATGTCGGGCGGCGTGCCCGCCGGCACCACCATGCCCACCAGCGCCGCGGCCTCCACGTTCTTGTAGCCCGCCTCGGCGAAGGTCGGCACGTCCGGCAATTGCGGCAGGCGGGTGGGGTTGGCCACGGCCAGCGCCTTGACCTTGCCGCCCTTGATGAAACCCGCGCCGGCGGCGAGGTCGACCATCATGGCCGGGATCTGCCCGCCGGCCACGTCGGCCAGCGCGGGCGCCGCGCCGCGGTAGGGCGCATGGACCATGTTCAGTCCGGCTTCCACCTTGAGCAATTCCATCGCGAGATGGTGCGGGCTGCCGGCACCGGCGGAGGCGTAGGCGATGCCGCCCGGCCTGGCTTTCGCCCTGGCGATGAACTCCTGCACATTGCTGACGTTCATGCCCGGGCCCACCACCAGGATCATCGGGAAGCGGCCCAGCAGCGTGACCGGCGCCAGGTCCTTGGCCGGGTTGTAGGAAAGGGTCTTGTACAGCGCCGGGTTGAACACCAGCGTGCCGTTGTCCGCCGACAGCACCGTATAGCCGTCGGCTGGGGCACGCGCGGTTTCGGCTGCGGCAATGGCGGTATTGCCGCCGGGCTTGTTGTCCACCACGACCGGCTGGCCCAGCCGGGCCGAGAGCGCCTGGCCGATCGAGCGCGCCAGGAAGTCCGAGCCGCCACCCGCCGCGTATGGCACCACCCAGCGGACCGGCTTGGACGGGAAGGCGGGCTCGGCGGCTGCCGTCGCCGCCAGCCAGGGGAGGGCCGCCAGGCTCAGCCCCACGGCCATGAATCTACGGATTGCGATCATCTTGTCTCCTGTTTCCGGTTTTATAGTTTTTGGTTTTTGGTCTTGCTCGTGCTCGTGCAGGCCGGGAGTACATGGCTCTCGGACGCTATTATGCGTAAATAATATACGCATTGCGTAATTTGGCGATGCGGGTTAACGTGGGCGCGGCAGCGCCTCCAGGCCGCCGGCCTGACGGGGCGGCGCCGCCGCACTAGAATCTCCGCCCATGAAGACATCACCCGATCCCACCCGCGCAGATCTGCCTGCCGGACCGCCCGCGCACGAGCGCCGGCAGCGCGTGCAGTCGGCCCAGACCGGCATGGCCGTGCTCAAGGGCCTGGCCCGGCTCGGCGGGCGCGCCGCCCTGACCGCACTGGCGGCCCATGTCGGCGAAAGCCCGGCCAAGGTGCACCGCTACCTGGCAAGCCTGGTCGACGAGGGCCTGGTGGCGCAGGAAGCCAGTTCGCAGCAGTATTTCCTCGGCCCGGAAGCCATGCTGATCGGACTGGCGGCAATGCGGCAGGTCGATCCCATCCGCGTGGCGGAGCCCTCGCTGATCCGCTTGCGCGAGAGCCTGGGCGTGACCTGCTTCGTGGCCGTGATGGGCAACAAGGGGCCGACCATCGTGCGCTTCGAGGAGCCCGGGCTGCCGGTGACGGTGAATGTGCGGGTGGGGTCGGTGATGCCCCTGCTGTGGTCGGCCACCGGGCGCATGTTCCTGGGCATGC
The DNA here is from genome assembly GCF_029335485.1 of Cupriavidus basilensis. Taxonomy (GTDB): domain Bacteria; phylum Pseudomonadota; class Gammaproteobacteria; order Burkholderiales; family Burkholderiaceae; genus Cupriavidus; species Cupriavidus basilensis_E. The sequence goes on along the minus strand of NZ_JARJLM010000229.1, from coordinate 467 downwards.
TGGACGAGCCGGCCGTGCGCGCGATGGCGGAGGCGGAGCTCGCGGCGGCGCCCGCCGAGCTGCGCGCGGAACTGGATGCCGCCGACCCGATCGGCGTGCTGCGCCGCGAAGTGCAGGCAGCGGGGTGCTCGGCGGTGCGGGACACCAACCTGAAGGGCATCAGCGCGGTGGCGGCGCCGTTGTACGACTACACGGGGCGCATCGGCGGGGTGATCACGGCATTGGGCGCGACGGGCGGTTTCGATGCGGCGGTGGACGGGCCGATCGCCATCGCGGTGCGCCGGGAGGCGCAGGCGGCAAGCGCGTTGCTGGGCTATGCAGCGGCGGCCGGGCAGGGCGGCATGCAAAAGCCCTGAACACCGGGGCGAATCGCGGGGGTGCTCAGGGTTTGCGGGTGTTGGCGCACCGGACGGCCGTGCGAGTGCCGCGCCCGGGGGGTTTTGGCTGTTGCCATGCGGTGGCGTTCG
>NZ_JARJLM010000228.1 GCF_029335485.1 Cupriavidus basilensis | reverse complement strand
CCGTCACCGATGCGAATGCCGGCGATGCCGAAGGCATGGTCCCGGAAACGCCGGAATTCGCCGTATCCCGTGATGTTGCATTCGTGGCCGATGCGGTGGATTCGTTGACGGCGTCCGGGCCTGAGGCCGAGGCTGAAATCGAAGTCGAAGTCGAAGTCGAAGTCGAAGTCGAAGTCGAAGCCGAATTCGAAGCCGAAGCCCAAACCGAAGCCGAAGTCGAACATCACGCCGAGGTCGAAGCCGAGTTCGAACCCGAGGTCGGAGTTCAAGCCGAAACCGAGGCTGGTACGGATGAAAGCGCCGACTGCGTTCTCGATGCCAATCTGTTGGTCGAGCACCGGGGCGAGGAGATGGGTCCCGAACCGGCGCATCAGGCGGAAGCGGCGCCGGCCGCCGTCATCGCACCCGAGCCTGCCCCGGTGCCCGAGGCATTGCCTGCCGCACCGGCTGCCAAACCGCGCATCGTGTTGCAGGCCGTGGTCGGCAAGGTGGTCGCGCTCGGTGCCGCGCAAGGTGCGGCCACGTCAGCAGCAGTGGCACCCGGCGTGCCTGCGGCGCTGGCCATTGCAGTGACGCCGGCGCCTGCGCGTATCTCGGACTATCGCTTGCCCGACCTGGGCCTGCTGGAGGCCGCCACGGCCGATATCGAGCAGGTCACCGAAGAGCGCCTGCAGGAAACCGGTGACCTGATCGCGCAGCGCCTGGCTGAGTTCAAGGTGCCGGTATCGGTGGTGGGTGCGTCGGCCGGCCCGGTCATCACACGCTTCGAAGTGGACCCCGCCATGGGGGTGCGCGGCGCGCAGGTGGTGGGCCTGATGAAGGACCTGGCGCGCGCGTTGGGCGTGACCTCGATCCGCGTGGTGGAAACCATTCCCGGCAAGACCTGCATGGGACTGGAGCTACCCAATGCGCGGCGCCAGATGATCCGTCTGTCGGAAATCGTGGCCGCGTCGTCATTCCTCGCGCACAACTCGAACCTGGTGCTGGCGATGGGCAAGGACATCACCGGCAACCCGGTGGTGACCGATCTGGCGCGCGCGCCGCACTTGCTGGTGGCGGGCACCACGGGCTCGGGCAAGTCGGTGGCGGTCAACGCCATGATCCTGTCCCTGCTGTACAAGGCCACGCCGGACGATGTGCGCCTGATCATGATCGACCCCAAGATGCTGGAGCTGTCGGTCTACGAGGGCATCCCGCACCTGCTCGCGCCGGTTGTGACCGATATGAAGCAGGCCGCGCATGCGCTGAACTGGTGCGTGGGCGAAATGGAAAAGCGCTACCGGCTGATGTCGGCGCTGGGCGTGCGCAACCTGGCCGGCTTCAACCAGAAGATCCGCACCGCCGAGGCCGCGGGCGAGTACGTGCGCAACCCGTTCTCGCTGACGCCCGATGCCCCCGAGCCGCTGCGCACGCTGCCGCTGATCGTGGTGGTGATCGACGAGCTGGCCGACCTGATGATGGTGGCCGGCAAGAAAATCGAAGAGCTGATCGCGCGGCTGGCGCAGAAGGCGCGTGCCGCAGGCATCCACCTGATCCTGGCCACGCAGCGCCCGTCGGTGGACGTGATCACGGGTCTGATCAAGGCCAATATCCCGACCCGGGTGGCCTTCCAGGTTTCGTCCAAGATCGATTCGCGCACCATTCTCGACCAGATGGGTGCCGAGAGCCTGCTGGGGCAGGGCGATATGCTGTTCCTGCCGCCGGGCACGGGCTACCCGCAACGGGTGCATGGGGCCTTTGTTGCCGATGACGAAGTGCACCGCGTGGTGGAACACTGGAAGCAGTTCGGCGAGCCGGACTACGATGAAGCGATCCTCGCCGGCGATCCGGCGGAGGCCGCCGCCGGGGACCTGTTCGGCGATGGCGGCGAGGTCGAGGCCGACCCGCTGTACGACGAAGCCGCCGCGTTCGTGCTCAATACGCGGCGCGCGTCGATCTCCGCCGTGCAGCGCCAGTTGCGCATCGGCTACAACCGCGCCGCGCGCCTGATCGAGCAGATGGAAGTGGCAGGCCTGGTCTCGCCGATGGGCCGCAACGGCGCGCGCGACGTGCTGGCGCCGGGCTCGGGCGATTGACATCGGGCGGCGCCACCGGGAGACGATGATGGATGCCACGACTGGTCCGCCGCCTGTGCCGCAGGGCAACCTGCTGGCGCAGGTGCCCGTCGACCGCGACGCGGAGCGTTTCGAACCCCTGCTGGACCGGCCGGGCCTGAAGATCGAACGCATCGTCTCCAACGGCCAGGCCAGCCCGCCGGATTTCTGGTACGACAGCGTGCAGGACGAATGGGTGCTGCTGCTGAGCGGCAGCGCCGGCCTGCATATCGAAGGCGAGGCCGCGCCACGCCGGCTGATGACCGGCGACTGGCTGCACCTGCCGGCGCATTGCCGGCACCGCGTGGCGTGGACCGATGCGGACCAGCCTACGGTATGGCTGGCCGTGCATTGCGCAGCGGCCACGCAAGGATAGGGCGGGCGCGAGCCGAAGCCGATTACTCTCAATGCACGCGCCCCACCTCACCGCCTTCAGCCTGCCTCTGCCGGAAACACCGGCTCCCCCAGGTTCAGCATCAGCCGGTTCGCCCATGCAAAGATGGCGATCGAGTGAATCAGATCGAGTATCTCCGCGTCGCTCACGCCCACCTCGCGCAGCGCGCGCAGGCTTTCGGCGCTGACTTCGTTCGGCCGCTCGGTCAGTTCGATGGAGAACTTCGAGATTGCCCGCTCGCGCTCGGTGGTCCCGGCGGTTTCCGGGTCTTCGAATATCTGTGAAATCACATTGTTGCGCTTGGCCAGTTGCTCGAAGCGCTGCGCATGCACCGATGCACAGTACACGCAGCCATTGACCCGCGACACCACCGTGCTCGCCAGTTCGCGCTCGGCGCGCGCCATGCCGCCGGGCGCGTACATGATGGCGTTGAAGGCGGTGGAGCGCTGGCGCAGGATCTCGGGCTGGTGCACCAGGAAGAGGTAGTAATCCGAGACCTTGGCCTTGGGATGGCTTTCTTCCAGCACCGCGACCTGCCCGGGCGTCGCCTGCTCTACCTGGACCACGTCCAGCCAGGCCTTCCAGTCGAGGATTTCGTTGGTGAAACCTTTCACCTTGATCGGTGCGCTCATGCTGCGGCCTCCTTGGATTGCAGGGTCTTGAGGGCCTTGAGGCCGGCCACCAGGCGTACCTGGTAGGACAGGAAAGCGATCAGTTGCGCCAGGGTCACCACGTCGGGGGTGGCCAGGCCGGCGGCGGGCAAGGTCTTCAGGGCAGCTTCATCGCCGGCTACCGGGTTTTCGATCAGCGTGCGGGTGAAGGCCAGGATGGCGCGCAGGCGGGGATCGGCCAGCGTGGCGGGATCTCCTTGCCCTGCCACGGCGACCAGGGCCGCATCGGCGCCGGCTTCGCGCAGGCGGTCGCGGTAATGCACGGCCAGTTCCGGCGCCGGCGTCAGGCGCGCGGCATAGAGCGCCACCAGCAGGCGCTCGGCCAGCGCCAGGCCGGGCAGGGCGGGATCGAACAGGGCGTCGTAGCTGCCTTGCGTGGATACGGCGACTTTGTCGCGCTGATGGCGCAGCGCATGCGTGGCGGAGCCGGCGGCAAGGCCGGCCACGTGGTCCACCACGTCGGCGATGGCGGGGTTGGCTTGGGTCATGATGGGTTCTCTGTCTTGACTCAGGGGTTTAGTCGTTCGGTGCTTCGGCGCGGCCGGCATGACTGGCGACCGCGCGGGCCAGGAATTCACGCACGCCAATCCACGATTGTTCGTCCGCTACCGCATTGGCCGCGGGCGTGCCGCCGGTGGTGCTGATGCGCCTGGAAACCGGGTGCGCGTAGACCATCTGCGTGGCCGGCACATAGGGAAACAGGATGGCATGGCCGGCTTCCTCGAAATCGAGATGCTCGACGGCGTAGGGATGCCCGGCTTCGGCCAGCTTGTCCACCACCATGCGCGAGTACCGGCTGGAAGGCCAGGAGCCGTCGTCGGTGCCCGACAGCAGCATCACCGGTCCGCGGATGTTTTCCACGCGGATGCGGGCGCGCGCCACCGCCTCGGGGTCCTGCAGCGCGGTCAGGATGGCGCGTTCGTGCCGGTGCGGCGCCGGGCCTTCGTCGAAAGGCGCCCAGCTGGCAGTGCGGTTGTTCTCCCATACGTGCGCCAGCGGCTTGCCGTGGTGCAGCCAGGCCGCGCCTTCGCGCCCGATGGCGGGGTCGGCGGCATTCTGCGCGCTGTGCACTACCGCCCCCGGCACATAGCCGATCACCGCCGAGACCAGCCCGGCAAAGGTCGCGCCCAGCAGCAGCACCAGCTCGCCGCCGCGGGACTGGCCCGACAGCGCGATGAAATCGTGCGCCGGCCGTACCTGCTGGCGCATCCAGCGCAGGCCGCGCTCGAAGTATTCCAGCGGCGTATTGGAGATATAGTCCGAGAGCCCCGGCGCCTTGAAGTACGCCAGCGCCAGCGCGGCATAGCCGCGCGAAGCATAGAGCGCGGCGCGCGGCTCGTTGATGCCGCCGCCCGAGCCGTTGAGCACCATCACCGCCGGATGCGGCCCCGGGCCCGCAGGCAGGTAGAGCGTGCCGACCAGGCCGTCGTCGCGCACTTCCTGCCGGGTCACGCCGGCGGCCGCCAGGCGCTGCACCAGTTCGCCGCGCACCTCGCCGCCGTCCGTGCGCACCGTGATGTCGGTCGCGAGCGGCCGGGTGGCGTCGGCGTGGAATAGCTCCCGGCTGTCGCTGTCGACCGGGCGCTGCGACCAGAGCAGGCCCATCGGGCTGACGCCCGAGTAGCTGCCGGACGAAGGCGCGTCGCGTTCCAGGTCGACAGTGCCCGCGGCATCCGCCACGAACACCGCCTCGCTGGCCCAGGGAATCTCCCGGCCGCGCAGCGTGCGCGCGGCGACGGTGACGATTTCGCCGGGGCGCAGGCCCGACACGGCGATCCGGCGCGGCACGTCGATCAGCTCGTCGGCCGGCGTGATGGTAAGCAATGCCATATCCGCTGCTCCGCCTTACTTGCCGTCGCGCGTGACCATCATCGCCGCGGTACGGTCGCTGGTCATCGGCGCCACCTTCAGGCCCTTCTTCGCGGCCCAGATGTTCTGGTAATGGTAGAGCGGCAGCACCCCCACGTCGTCCGACACCAGCTTGACCGAGCGGCGCAGGATGGCTTCGCGCCTGGGCACGTCGAACTCGGCCGTGGATTCGTCCAGCGCCTTGTCTACCGCCGGGTTGCTATAGTGGCCCCAGTTCGAGGCCCCCAGGCCTTTCCTGGCATCCACGGTGGCGAGCACGTTGACCAGCGCGTAGCTGGCTTCGCCGGTGCCATTGCCCCAGGCCAGCATGCTGACCGCGTACTCGTTCTTGTTGGCGCGGCCCGAGTAGACCGACCAGGGCACCACTTCCACCTGCGTCTTGACGCCCACGCGCGTCCAGAACTGCGCCACCGCCTGCGCGGTCTCGGGGCCTTGCGGATAGCGGTCGTTAGGTGCGTGGATGGTCAGCTTGAAGCCGTCCTTGAAACCCGCCTCGGCCAGCAGTTTCTTTGCCTGCTCGGGATCGTAGGGGATGTCCTTGACCTCCGGGTTGTAGCCGAAGGTGTTCTTCGGCATCCACTGGTTGGCCACGCTGGCCGTGTTTTGCAGGATGCGGCCCACCACCGCCTGGCGGTTGATCGCCAGCGACAGCGCACGGCGCACGCGCACGTCCAGCAGCGGGTTCTTGTCGAGCGGCTTGCCGGCATTGTCGGTGATGTACGGGTTGGGGCCGGGCTTGAAGCTCGGCTGCAGCAGCATGACGCGCAGGCCGGCATAGGGGAAGACGCTCACGCCGGGCGACTGCCTGAGCTTGGCGAGGTCGGAGACCGATACCTTGTCGATCACGTCGACATCGCCGGACAGGAGCGCCGCGGTGCGCGCGGGGCCATTGTTGATGTAGCGGTAGCTGACCTGCTGCCAGGCCGGCTTGCCGCCCCAGTAGCCGTCGTTCCGCGTCATCGTCACACGGTCGCCCGGCGTGTAGGAGACGAATTTGTACGGACCGGTGCCGACCACGGCGCGGCCGCTGTTGTAGTCCTCGGTGCCGGATTTCTCGCCGACATGCTTGCTGACGATATGGATCGAGGCCAGGTTCAGCGGCAGGTCCGGGTTCGGGATGGTGGTCTTGACGATCAGCGTGTACGGATCCTTGGCGGTGACCGCTTCCACGGTGCGCAGATAGCCCGAGAATGAGGCCACGCTGCCTGGCACGTTGCGCACGCGCTGGTAGGAGAAGATCACGTCCTCGGCGCCGAAGGGCTTGCCGTCCTGCCACTTCACGTCGCGGCGCAGCTTGAATTCCCAGGTCTTGTCGTCCAGCGGCTTCCATGACAGGGCCAGCCCTGGCTGCAGCTTGTTGTCCTTGTTCTCCACCAGCAGGTCCCAGAAGTGCAGGTCCACGGAGCGGTCGCCCGCATGGTTGTTGAGTTGCGGGTCCAGCGAGGACAGCGGATCGGCAAAGGCGATCGACAGCGACTGCGCGGAGGCGGCGCCGGCGCAGAGCATGGCGGCGACGGTGGCGCTGGCGGAAAGGGACAACAGGCGTTTCATGGACGGATTCCTCGGGGCGGTTGGAATAGGTTGGGCGGCGCGGCGCGCTTCAGCCGCCGTCGTTCAGGTGGCAGGCGCTGAAATGGTTCACGGCGATGCCGCGCAGGCGCGGCACCTCGGTCCGGCAGCGCGCCATGGCATGCGGGCAGCGCGGATGGAAATGGCAACCCGGCGGCGGCGCCAGCGGGCTCGGAATCTCGCCGCGGATGGCGGTGAAGGTCTTGTGGCGCGAATCCAGGCGCGGGATTTCCGCCAGCAGCGCCTGCGTGTAGGGATGGTTGGCCTGCCGGAATATCTCCTCCGTGGGCGCGCTCTCCACCACGCGGCCCAGGTACATGATGACCACGCGGTCCGACACATGCTCCACCACGCCAAGGTCGTGGCTGATAAAGAGATAGGTCAGGCCGAGCTGCTCGCGCAGGTCCATGAACAGGTTGAGCACCTGTGCCTGGATCGAGACATCCAGCGCGGCCACCGCCTCGTCGCACACCAGTAGCTCCGGCTGCACGGCCAGCGCGCGGGCAATGCCGATGCGCTGGCGCTGGCCGCCGCTGAACTGGTGCGGGTAGCGCTGGCGCAGGGCCGGGTCCAGCCCGGCGCGCTCCAGTTGCGCGCTGACGTAGTCGTCGAAGCCGGCCGCATCCACCAGCCCGTGCAGGCGCGCGCCTTCGCCGACGATGCGATCGACCCGCAGGCGCGGGTTCAGGCTGGCATACGGATCCTGGAACACCATCTGTATCTTCAGGCGCAGCGCGCGGCGGGCGGCGGCATCCAGGCCGTCGATGCTTTGGCCGTCCACGCGGATCTCCCCCGCCGACGGTGGCAGCAGGCCGGCCACCATGCGGCCGAGCGTGGACTTGCCGCAGCCGGATTCGCCCACCAGGCCAACCACTTCGCCACGGCGGATCTGCAGGTCGACGCCGTCCACGGCATGGGTGACCGGCGCCGGCTCCGACCAGCCCAGCCGCCGCAGCGCGCGGCCAATATAGTCGAAGCGGCCGGGATGCTGCTCGCCAAAGCGCTTGGCAAGGCCGCGGGCGTCGATCAGCGCAGGCAAGCGCGGCGGCTCGCCGGCGGCGTGTTCAGTCGGCTTCATGCGAACTCCGCGGTGACGGCCGGCTGGCCCGGGTGAAAGCAACGGACCTGGCGCAAGGCTCCGGGCGAACTGATCGCCGGGGCCTCGCGGCAAGCCCCGGAGGCGCGCGGGCAGCGCGCGGCAAAGGCGCAGCCGGGCGGCATCGTCAGCAGGTTCGGCGTCATGCCAGGGATCTGGCGCAGGCGCTGGCCGCGCTTGTTCAGGCTCGGCAGGCTGCCGATCAGGCCTGCCGTGTAGGGATGCAGCGGATGATCGAGCACGGCGTCTACCGGGCCTTGCTCGACGATGCGGCCGGCGTACATCACCGCCACCTCGTCGGCCAGGCCGGCCACCACGGACAGGTCGTGCGTGATCCAGATCAGCGCCGTGCCGTGCTGGCGCGCCAGCTTCTGCACCTCGGACAGGATCTGCGCCTGGATGGTGACGTCCAGCGCGGTGGTGGGCTCGTCGGCAATGATCAGGTCGGGCCGGTGCAGCATGGCGATGGCGATCGCCACGCGCTGGCGCATGCCGCCGGAAAGCTGGTGCGGATACGCGCGCAGGCGTTCCTCGGGGCTCGGAATGCCCATCATGCCCAGCGTATCGCGCGCCAATTCACGCGCCTGCTTACGGCTCGCGGCGCTATGGGCGCGTACCGCCTCGATCATCTGCGCATCCACCCGCATCACCGGGTTGAGCGTCATCATCGGGTCCTGGAAGATCATCGCGATGCGATTGCCCTGCAGCTGGCGCAGTTCGGCGGGCCGCATGCAGGTCAGCTCGCGGCCCTGGAACAGGATCTCGCCGCCCACGATGCGTCCCGGCGCGTCGACCAGTCCCATGATGGAGAATCCCGTCACCGACTTGCCCGAGCCGGATTCGCCCACCAGTCCGAGAATGCGGCCGCGCGGCACGCTGAAGGAAACGTCGTCCACCGCCGGCAGCACGCCGGCGCGGGTTTCGAAGTGCGTGCGCAGATGGCGGACTTCCAGCGTGGGCACGGCCTTGTCGATGCTTGCCGCCGTCATTTCTGCAGTCTCGGGTTGAGTACGTCGCGCAGGCGGTCTCCCACCAGGTTGATGGCCACCACCGTGACCAGCAGCGCGATGCCGGGGAAGAAACTGATCCAGTATTCGTCGGACAGCATGAACTGGTAGCCGTTGGCGATCAGCAGGCCAAGCGATGGCTCGGTCACCGGCACGCCCAGGCCGAGGAAGGACAGCGTGGCTTCCAGCGTGATGGCGCGCGCCACCTGCAGCGAGCCGATCACGATCAGGGGCGGCAGGCAGTTCGGCAGGATATGGCCCACCACGATGCGCCAGTTGGAGATGCCCTGGCCGCGCGCCGCTTCCACGTATTCGCGCCGGCTCTCCACCAGCGCCTGGCCGCGCGCGGCGCGCGCATAGTAGGCCCATTCCAGGATCACCAGGGTCAGCACCACATTGAGCACGCCCTTGCCGAGGAAGGCCAGGATCATCATCGCCACCAGGATCGACGGGAAGGACAGCAGCAGGTCCACCGTGCGCATGATCAGGCTGTCGATGCGGCCGCCGGCATAGGCGGCCAGCAAACCCAGCAGGGTGCCGACGATTCCGGCGATCAGCGCCGAGCCCACGCCCACGGTCAGGCTGATGCGCAGGCCATAGAGGATGCCGGAGAAGATGTCGCGCCCCTGGCCGTCGGTGCCCAGCCAGTAGCTGAAGCTGCCGGCGCCGTTGGGCGTGCCGGGCGCCAGGCGTGCGTCCATCACGTCGAGCTGCAGCAGGTCGTAGGGATTCTGCGGCGTCACCAGCGGCGCGAAGATGGCGGCCAGCATCAGGATGGCCAGCACGGCAAGGCCGAACACGGCAGTGCGCGAGGCGAAGAAATCCGCCGCCACCCGGCGCCAGGGCGATTCGCGGCGCAGCGCGTGGGGTGGGGCAGGCATGGCGGGGGCAGTGTTGTCGATGGCGCTCATGCGGCGGTCTCCAGCCGCACGCGCGGGTCGAGCAGCTTGTAGAGAATGTCCACGATCAGGTTCAGCGTGACGAACAGGCACACCACCACGATCAGGTAGGAAACGATCACCGGACGGTCCAGCGCGTTGATGCTGTCGAGGATCAGCTTGCCGGCGCCCGGCCAGGCAAAGATGCTCTCGGTCACCACGGCGAAGGCGATGGTCGAGCCGAATTCCAGCCCCAGCACCGTCACCAGCGGGATCATGGTGTTGCGCAGCACGTGGCCCAGCACCACGCGAAGCGGCGACAGGCCCTTGGCGCGCGCGAACTTGACCCAGTCCTGCGGCAGCACCTCGCGCACACCGGCGCGCGTCAGCCGCAACACCAGCGAGACCTTGAACAGCGACAGGTTGATGGCAGGCAGGATCAGGTGGCGCAGGCCGTCCGCGGTGAGCCACGACCAGGGCACGCCGAGCCACTCGGCGGTGGCGCCGCGCCCGCCCGATGGCAGCCAGCCGAGCCGCACGCTGAAGGCCATGATCAGCATCAGCCCGACCCAGAAGGTGGGCAGCGAGAAGCCGACGATGCTGCCGGTCATCAGTACGCGCGACAGCGGATGCTCTGGATAGAGCCCGGCGAACAGGCCCAGCGGCACACCCACCAGGATCGCCAGCAGCAGTGCCGCCACAGCCAGTTCCAGCGTGGCCGGCAGCCGTTGCAGGATCAGCTGGATGGCCGGCACGTTATAGACAAAGCTGTTGCCCAGGTCGCCGCGCAGCGCGCCATGCAGAAAGGACAGGTACTGGCGCCATAAGGGCTGGTCCAGCCCCAGCCTGGCGATGATGCGGGCACGCTCGACCTGGTCCACGTCCTGGCCGATCAGGATGTCGACCGGGTTGCCGATCGCGTGCAGCCCGGCGAAGACGATCACCGACATCGCCAGCACCACCAGCAGCGACTGCGCCAGCCGGCGCGCCAGCCATCGGATCGGCCAGCGGCTCATGATGCGTTCG
>NZ_JARJLM010000227.1 GCF_029335485.1 Cupriavidus basilensis | reverse complement strand
CCTGGGCCGCGCCGGCAGCGGTGAAGCGCCCTTCGTAGAGTTTGTCGCCATAGGCCTGCGCGATCTGCTCGAACTTGACGCGGCTCTGCGCGGCGAAGGGCTGGCGGGCAATCATCACCGTGCCGACATCCACCGTCTCATAGGCGCGCAGGATCTCCTGCCCGACCGCGTACAACTGCGCATTCTTGGCTTCGCACTGGGCCATCGCCCCTTGCTGCGCCTTGGTCTCGAGGGCCAGCCGCTGGCGTTCGGCTTCGGCCGCGCGCGCCAGCTTCAGCAACTCGTCGTAGGCATTGCGGTATTGGGCGATCTGCGTGCCCGCCTTTTCCACTACCGCCTGGGCCTGTACCTGCGCCTGCTGATTCCTGTCGCTCAGCTTCTCGCGTTCCTGGCGTTCGGCGGCCAGTTGCGCGCGGGCGCGCTCGAGGTCTTTCCTGAGCGCTTCCGCGTCGGCCCCCGACGGCGCTGCGCCGGCATGCGGACCGCCTGCCTTGAGGATGGCCAGTTCGTTCTGCGCCTGCTGCAACTGCGTCGTCGTCACGCGCAACTGGGCGCGCAGGCGCTCTTCCATGGACTGGGCCTGCTGGGCATGGCCCGGCGCCGCGGCCATCGCGAGCATGGCGCACAGCGCCAGCGGCCGCCAGCCCTTGGCCGCGCGGGAAGGCGTGGCCTGAGCGGCGACGTGGAGGAATGATGTGGACACGGGATCCTCCTAGAAGCGCGTATTGATCTCGACCTGCAGGATGTCGATCGCCAGCGGCGGCCCGAAGACCTCCTTGGTCGACGTCCAGCGGCCGGTGACCCAGGTGTTCTTGTCGATGGCGTACGAGCCGCTCACGTAATAGCCGCGCGCATTGGTGCCGCCCAGGTGGAAGGTCGGGTCGTTGTAGGCATCCGGCATCGCGTCTGGCTCGATGCGCTTGTAGCCGGCCAGCACGTTCCAGTCGCCGCGGGCCGAAGGGCTGGGCTTGCCGAGCGTGGCCTGGAACATATAGGCATTGCCGCCGCTCTTGAAATCCGCGCGGGTGGTGCCGCCGCTGCCGCCGAAGTTGTTGACGATGCCGCCGTTGGCACGCGTGAACATGCCGTTCTCGTCGTAGGCCAGGTTGCGGACGTAGTTGGCGTCCAGGCGCAGGCCGTACCTGCCGGCCACCTTGGTTTCCCAGCGCATGTTCAGGTCAAGCAACTGGAACTTGGAGGCCAGCCCCACGAACTGCGGTTGCGGCGTGCCAGCCGGATCCAGCGGATTGAGCGCGATATTGCGCAACAGCATCAGCGTGTTGCCCTTTTGCATGAAGGCCGGGCGCGACCAGTCCGTGCTGCAGCCGTCGGCGCCCGCATAGAGGGCGCAAGGCTGGGACAGCCTGCCGCTGACGTTCCTGAAGTCGTAGTACGCCACCGCGCCGCGCAGGCGATTGTCGCTGTTGACCTTCCATTCCGCGCCGGCCTGTGCGCCCAGCAGCCACTTCTTCTCGCTGCCCATCTTGTTCTGGCTGCGGCTGGGGAAGCTGTCCGACGAATACTCGAGCGGCACCAGGCCAAGCGTGCCGAACAGGGTCACGTCCCGCTGCGGCAGCGCCTTTTCGAACTGCGCCGCCAGGCCATCGAAATTCAGGTCGTTGGAGAACAGCAGGTCGGAGGACACGAAGGGATTGCCGAAGCGGCCGCCGGTGATGTTGACCCACTCGGCAGGCTTGTACGACAGCCAGCCCTGGTCGAGCCAGACATTCTTCTTGGCCAGGCCGCCGCCGAGCGTCTGATTGGTCGATACCGGGCTGTCGTCGTTGCCGGTTGCCAGCCGCACGCCGGCGTGCGTGCTGTCGGAGATATCGGCGAGGATGCCGACCCGGGCACGGGCGCGCAGTATGTTGGGACGGTTCTGGCGGGTATTGAGCAGCGGCGGCAGCGAGAGGTTGGTGTTGGGGTTGACGTCGAAGCCGCTGCCCTGGTTGATCGCCGCCCAATCGATGGCGATATCGCTGTTGCCGCCGGAGAAGAAGCGCGATTCGTTGCGCACGCGGATATCGCCTTCGACGTGGATGCGCTTGGTCCATTCCGGCGTTTCGTTGGGCGCTGCCCAGCCCTCCGCCTTGGCCTGGGCCATGACCTGCCCTTTCACCTCGTCGCGGATCTCGTCGCGTACGGTCTCCGAGATATAGGGCACGCGCACGTCGCCCGGCTCCGGGCGAAGTCCGCCGGCGGCTGGCGCCGCTGCCAGCCGCTGCGCCTGCTGCGCGGCCATCGCCTCGGTCTGCGCCTGGGCCAGCAGCGCCTCGCCGGCGTCCTTGTTGAGGGCGCCGCTCTGGATCAGGCTGCGGATCAGCCTGACCATCGAGCTTTCGGCGGGAGCCGCGCTTTGTGCGTGCCCGGCCGCGCTAGCGCCCAGCAAGGCGATCGCCATGGCGGCGGCCAGGATCTGGGTCTTTCTTGCCGGCGCCGGTTGCTGGGAAGCGCGGCCCGCCGGCCATGCTGCGCCACGACCCGAATGGCGCTGAGGGATTGCTGGATGGTTCATCGTCTGTTCAGGAGTTTTTTATGGAATGGAATGGGGCATCAGCCATCAGGCATCGTCAGGGACGGCGCCCCTTGATCGACATCCGCATCGGGAAGCGCAGCGAAGCCGGCGGCCGCTCGTCGGCGCGGAAATCGCGCACCATGGCCAGTACGGCCTCGTCGGTCTGCGCGTTCCCGGTGCTGCGCACCAGTTGCGCGCGAGCCGCCCTGCCGTCGGCATCCAGCCAGAGTTCGATACGGATGTCTTCGAAGGCCAGCTGCCGGGTACGCGGATCCCGCGCGAACGCCTGCTGCAGCGCATTCGAGACGTAGCCTGAGTAAGAGCGGCTGCCCAGGCCACCGCCGCCACCGGTCATGCCGCCGCCGCGCCCGGCCTGGATGCCGAAGGCGTCCGTGCCGGCCTGTGCGGCGCCGTCGATGGTGACCGGGTCTCCCAGGTCCTTCGACGGGCTCGGTGGCGCATCGTCCTTCGGGGCTTCGAGCGGTTCGGCCGGCTTGGGCTCGGGTTCG
>NZ_JARJLM010000226.1 GCF_029335485.1 Cupriavidus basilensis | reverse complement strand
GGTGGGCCAGAAGGTCGCCGAGAAATTGGGCCAGCCCGTGGTGGTGGAAAACCGCCCCGGCGCGGGCGGCAATATTGGCATGGAGGCCGTGTCCAAGGCCGCGCCGGACGGCTACACCATCGGCTTCGGCGCGATCTCGACCAATGCGCTCAACCCGCACATCTACAAGCATGTGCCGTTCGACCCGCGCAAGGATTTCACCGCCGTCAGCCTGCTTGGCACCTCGACCATCGTCCTGGAGGTCAGCAACGGCCTGCCGGTGAAAAACGTGGCCGAACTGATCGCCTATGCCAAGGCCCACCCCGGCCTGACCTACGCCACCGCGGGCACCGGCACCTCGATGCACCTGGCGGGTGCGATGTTCTCGCAGATGACGCAGGCTGGCCTGACCCATGTGCCATACAAAGGCAGCAGCCCGGCCATCAACGATATGCTGGGCGGCCACGTGCAGGTGATGTTCGACAACCTGCCGGCCTCGCTGCCGCATATCCAGGGCGGCAAGCTGCGCGCGCTGGCGGTGGCCGGCAAGAGCCGCTCGCCGGCCTTGCCCAATGTGCCGACGCTGGCCGAAGCCGGCCTGCCGGGATACGCGATCGAGCCCTGGTTCGGCGTCTACGGCCCCGCCGGCCTGCCCGCGCCAGTGGTGCACGCGCTCAATGACGCCTTTGTCGAGGCGCTGGGCAAGGCGGACGTCAGGGACAAGCTGGTCCAGGCCGGCTTCAGCCCCAAGGGGTCGAGCGCGGCGGACCTGCAATCGCTGACGCTGTCCGAGTACGAAAAGTTCGGCAAGATTGCCAAGAGCGCCAGCATCTCGATGGACTGAGCGCCGGCGCGCCGCCTGCGTCCGGCCGGTTCCCCCGCCCCTTGGGGACCGGGGCACCGCCGGCAGCGGGCGGGCCGGCATCCATTACAATCCGGCTGCAACGGGCCATCGCGCTCTCCTCCCCTCCCCAGCCGCCGCCTACCCGCCATGAAGCAAGATCCGCGTTTCCCAAAGCTGTACATCCTCGATCACCCGCTGATCCAGCACAAGCTCTCCCATATGCGCGACAAGGACACCTCCACGCGCACGTTCCGCGAGCTGCTGCGGGAGATCACGCTGCTGATGGGTTATGAAATCACGCGCGACCTGCCGCTCACCACGCGCCGCATCGAGACGCCGCTGGTGGAAATCGACGCGCCCGTCATCGCCGGCAAGAAGCTCACCATCGTGCCGGTGCTGCGCGCCGGCGTGGGCATGAGCGACGGCCTGGTCGAGCTGATTCCCTCGGCCCGCATCGGCCATATCGGCGTCTACCGCGACGACCAGCACCGCCCGGTGGAATACCTGGTGCGCCTGCCCGACGTGGAAGACCGCAGCTTTATCCTGTGCGACCCGATGGTCGCCACCGGCTACTCCGCCGCCCATGCGGTGGATGTGCTCAAGCGCCGCGGCGTCAAGGACGATGCGATCACCTTCGTCGCGCTGGTGGCGGCGCCGGAAGGCGTCGAGGTCTTCCAGAAGGCGCACCCCGACGTGAAGCTGTTCGTCGCGTCGCTGGACAGCCACCTGGACGAGCACGCCTATATCATCCCCGGCCTGGGCGACGCGGGCGACCGCCTGTTCGGCACCAAGAACTGACGTTCCCGCGGGAGCGGGCGCTGAAACACGCCCGGCAATGGGCGTGGCCGGGACTGTATGCGCCCGGCTTGATCCGCCTCAATCCCCGCGGCAAGGGGTCTGCCTAGACTGGCGGCAACGGCACGCTATCCGTGCGTGCCACGCCTGACCAGGGAGACCCAGATGGCAGCCTTGAAAATCCTGTTCACCACCGGCACCGGGCTGATGAGCCTCGGCGTCATTGCCTTCATCATCGGCATGGGCTGTTTCTTTACCCGGCTGTTCCTGCGCAAGATGCGGGAAGACGCGGAAGCGGCGCGCCGCGGCTGAAAGCACGTCCCCGGCGACGGCCGGCGCCAACCGCCGCCCGGGCTGCCGCCTGCTTCTCCTACTTCTTCTTGCCGGAACCCAGCAGGCTGCCCAGCACGCCGCGGATCAGTTCGCGCCCGACTTGCGAGCCGACCGTACGCGCAGCCGATTTGGCCATCGATTCCAGGATGGAGTCGCCGCGACCGGTCTTGCCGGTACCCCGGGTCAATCCGCCGAAGATCTCGCCGGCCTGCTCGAGCCAGCCGCCGCCCTGTGCCGGCGCCTGCTCCGGCTGGCCGGCCGTGGGCACGCCGCCGGCCGGCGTGGCGGGGGCGGAACCGGGCGCCGGCGCGGCCGGGCTGCCCTTGAGCTTCTCGTAAGCCGACTCGCGATCGATGGTCTGCTCATAGGTGCCGGCCACCAGCGAGCTGGCCAGCAACTGCTTGCGCTCGTCGTCGGTGATCGGGCCGATCCGGCTGCCGGGCGCCAGCACCCAGGCGCGCTCCGTGATGCCGGGAATGCCCTTGGCATCGAGCAGCGACACCAGGGCCTCGCCCACGCCCAGCTCGCCGATGGCCTGTTCGATATCCAGCCCGGGATTGGCGCGCATGGTGGTCGCCGCCACCTTGACCGCCTTCTGGTCGCGCGGCGTGAAAGCGCGCAGCGCATGCTGCACGCGGTTGCCAAGCTGGCCCAGCACGGTGTCCGGGATATCCGCGGGATTCTGCGTGACGAAATACACGCCCACGCCCTTGGAGCGGATCAGCCGCACCACCTGCTCGATCTTGTCGAGCAGGGCCTTGGGCGCATCGTTGAACAGCAGGTGCGCCTCGTCGAAGAAAAACACCAGCTTGGGCTTGTCGAGATCGCCCGCCTCGGGCAGCTTTTCGAACAGTTCCGACAGCAGCCACAGCAGGAAGGTGGCGTAGAGCTTGGGCGAATTCAGCAGCTTGTCGGCGGCGAGGATATTGACCACGCCCCGCCCGTTCTCGGTCTGGATGAAGTCGTCCAGGTTGAGCATGGGCTCGCCGAAGAAGACGTCGGCGCCTTGCGACTCCAGCGACATCAGGCCGCGCTGGATGGCGCCGATCGAGGCCGCCGAGATATTGCCGTATTCGGTGGTGAACTGGCCGGCGTTGTCGCCCACGTACTGCAGCATGGCCCGCAGGTCCTTGGCGTCGAGCAGCAGCAGGCCGTTGGCGTCGGCAATGCGGAACACCAGGTTGAGCACGCCCTGCTGGGTGTCGTTGAGCTCCAGCATGCGCGACAGCAGCAGCGGCCCCATATGCGAGACCGTGGCGCGCACCGGATGGCCCTTCTGCCCGAACACATCCCATAGCGTGGTGGGACAGCCCCCCCAGACCGGCTCGGGCAGGCCGAGGTCAGCCAGGCGCGCCTTGAGTTTGTCGGACAGCTTGCCCGGCTGGGATATGCCGGTCAGGTCACCTTTGACATCGGCCATGAAGACCGGCACCCCCAACTGGGAGAAGCCCTGGGCCAGGCTTTGCAGCGTCACGGTCTTGCCGGTGCCGGTGGCGCCGGTGATCAGGCCGTGCCGGTTGCCCATCTCGGGCAGCAGGGCAAGTTCCAGCGCGGCATTCTTGGCGATGATGATAGGTTCGGCCATGATCTCTCTGGTTGGCAGGCAGCGCAGCGGCGTGGCCGCGACCGTCCCCGCCCCCTGGCCATCCCCGCATCGGGGGTGCCAGCGGCGGCGGGGCCGCGTGATAAAATACCGGGCTGATTATAGCCAGCCCCCAGGCCGGCTCCCAGACACACAACATCATCCGGCCGTGCCGGGCGACCCTGCATCGTTCGCCCGGCAAGGCCGGCGCGCTCCCGCCAACGCGCGCGCGTCAAACGTTTTCCGCCTCGGAGAGAATCATGGCCGGTCACTCAAAATGGGCCAATATCAAACACAAGAAAGCCGCCGCTGACGCCAAGCGCGGCAAGGTCTGGACGCGCCTGATCAAGGAAATCACCGTCGCCGCCAAGCTCGGCGGCGCGGATCCCGACTCCAACCCGCGCCTGCGCCTGTCCATGGACAAGGCAATGGACGCGAACATGCCCAAGGACAACATCCAGCGCGCCATCCAGCGCGGCGTGGGTGGCCTGGACGGCGCCAACTACGAAGAAATCCGCTACGAGGGCTATGGCCTGGCCGGCGCGGCCATCATCGTCGACTGCCTGACCGACAACCGCACCCGTACCGTGGCCGAAGTGCGCCATGCCTTCTCCAAGAACGGCGGCAACATGGGCACGGAAGGCTCGGTGGCGTTCATGTTCACCCATTGCGGCCAGTTCCTGTTCGCTCCCGGCACCGCCGAGGACAAGCTGATGGAAGCCGCGCTGGAAGCCGGCGCCGACGACGTCGTCACCAACGACGACGGTTCGATCGAAGTGCTGTGCCCGCCCAACGATTTCGCCACGGTCAAGGCCGCGCTGGAAGCCGCGGGCTTCAAGGCCGAGATGGCCGACGTCACCATGAAGCCGCAGAACGAAGTCAGCTTCACCGGCGACGACGCCGTCAAGATGCAAAAGCTGCTCGACGCCCTGGAGAACCTGGACGACGTGCAGGAAGTCTTCACCAACGCGGTGATCGAGGAGTAAGGCGGGGATCGGGTAAGACCTCGCCTCACGGCGGCAGCGCGGCTCGATAAGCCATTGCTGCCGCTTTTCGCATTTCGCATGCGTCATTTTTTCTGGCAGTAGATCATGAAAGTATTGGTTGTCGGCTCGGGTGGTCGTGAGCACGCGCTGGCCTGGAAACTGGCCCAGTCGCCCAAGGTGCAGGTGGTGTACGTGGCGCCGGGCAACGGCGGCACCGCGCTCGACAAGCGTCTGCAGAACATTCCGCTGACCGATCCGGAAGTGCTGGCCGCCTTCGCCGAGCGCGAAGGCGTGAACTTCACCGTGGTCGGCCCCGAGGCCCCGCTGGCGGCTGGCATCGTCGATATCTTCCGCGCCAAGGGCCTGCGCATCTTCGGCCCGACGCAAGCGGCGGCCCAGCTGGAATCCTCCAAGGATTTCGCCAAGGCCTTCATGCAGCGGCACGGCATCCCGACCGCCGCCTACCAGACCTTCAACGACGCCGCCGCCGCCCATGCCTATATCGACGCGCAGGGCGCGCCGATCGTGATCAAGGCCGACGGCCTGGCCGCCGGCAAGGGCGTGGTGGTTGCCGCCACGCTGGAAGAAGCGCACGGCGCGGTCGACATGATGCTGGCCGACAACCGCCTCGGCGATGCCGGCGCGCGCGTGGTGATCGAAGAATTCCTCGAGGGCGAGGAAGCCAGCTTCATCGTGCTGGTGGACGGCAGGAACGTGCTCGCCCTGGCCACCAGCCAGGACCACAAGCGCCTGCTCGATCACGACGCCGGCCCCAATACCGGCGGCATGGGCGCGTATTCGCCGGCGCCGGTGGTCACGCCTGCGCTGCACGCGCGCGCGCTGCGCGAGATCATCATGCCGACCGTGCGCGGCATGGAGAAGGACGGCATCGTCTACACCGGTTTCCTCTACGCCGGCCTGATGATCGACGCCGAAGGCAACCTCAAGACGCTGGAATTCAATTGCCGCATGGGCGATCCGGAAACCCAGCCGATCCTGGCGCGCCTGAAGACCGACCTGGTCGACGTGATGGAGCATGCCGTCAGCGGCAAGCTCGACGAGATCGAGCTGGACTGGGACCGCCGCACCGCGCTGGGCGTGGTGATGGCGGCGCACGGCTATCCCGATGCGCCGCGCAAGGGCGACGCCATCACCGGCATCCCGCCCGAGGCCGACGACAGCGTGACCTTCCACGCCGGCACCACGCTCACGGACGGCGTGCTGCTGACCACGGGCGGGCGCGTGCTGTGCGTGGTAGGCCTGGCCGATACCGTCAAGGCGGCGCAGCGCGCGGCCTACGCCGCCGCCGAGAAGATCCACTTCGACGGCATGCAGTACCGTACCGACATCGGCTACCGCGCGATCAAGCGGTAAAGG
>NZ_JARJLM010000225.1 GCF_029335485.1 Cupriavidus basilensis | reverse complement strand
TCACAGCTTCAACCAGATGGTGCGCGACCTGCGCCAGCTCGATGACGACCGCGTGGTGATGCTCGCCGGCATTTCGCACGACTTGCGCACGCCGCTCACCCGGCTGCGCCTGGAAACCGAAATGTCGCCCGTGGATAACACCACCCGCGAAGCGATGATCGCCGACATCGAACAGATGGACGCCATCATCGGGCAGTTCCTCAACTACGCGCGGCCGGCGCTGGAAACCGTCGAGCCAGTCGATCTCTCGGCCCTGGTACAGGACGCGGTCAGCGTCTACGGCGCGCACGACGACGTGCGCGTGCACGTACGCGCCAGCGAGCCGGTCATGGCCGTGGCCAATCGCATGGAAGTACAGCGCATCCTGGACAACCTGGTCGAAAACGCGCGGCGCTATGCCAAGGACGAAGACAACGGCATGGCCGTGGTCGAGATCAGCACGCGGATCGAGGACAAGGAAGCCGTGTTGACGGTGGCCGACCATGGCAGCGGGGTGCCGGATGCGCAATTGCCGTTGCTGACCAGGCCGTTCTACCGGCTGGACGGCGCTCGCAGCGAGGCCAAGGGGGCCGGGTTGGGGATGTCGATCGTCAACCGGATCCTGCAGAGGAATGGGGGGAGGCTGATGCTGGCTAATCGGCCGCCGCCGGCTACTGGCCTGGTGGTTAGTGCGTTTTTCAGGCGGGCGTAGGTTTTGGGTTTTGGTTTTGGGAGATCAAAATCAAAATCAACGGCTTAACGGCTTAACTTCAAAGTCAACTGCAGTTTCGCCGCCCCGAAGG
>NZ_JARJLM010000224.1 GCF_029335485.1 Cupriavidus basilensis | reverse complement strand
GGGGCCGAAGCTACATTGGCAGCAGCAGCAGCAGTGGCGGCGGCACTCGCACCGGAGCCAGCCGCACCGGTCGTGGCAGCCGGTGCCACCGCATCGGCCTTGACCGGCTCGGCCGGCACCACCGCCGGCGCCGCGGCGGGTGCTGCAGCGTCCTTGCCCGTGCCCTTCTGGGCCTGGGTCAGCTTGGCGATCTCGGCGTTCTTCAGCTCGACCAGCCGCTGCATGTCGTTAAGGTTCTTCTCAAGCTGGGCGAGGCGTGCCTCGGCCTCCTTGAGTTGCCGATCCTTGGCAATGTTGCTCTCCGCCTGGGCCGCGGCCGCCGCCTGGCTGCCACGCTCGGGCTTGCTGAGCTTGAGTTCGTCGCGCGGGCCGGCGGCCGGCGCGGCCTGCTCCTGCACGCGCGCGGTGACATTGCCCGATTGCTCCCGACCGCTGCCGGCCTCGACCGAACGCGCGGCGGCTGCCGTAGCCAGGCGGCTGCGGTACGCATCAAAGCCCTGCGTGCGCGCCACCACCTCGCGGCGCGCGGCGCGCGGTGTGACGGACTGCGCTTCCTGCTGGCTGGGCACCTTGAGGACGGCACCGGCCTTGAGGCGGTTCATATTGCCGCCGACAAACGCGTTGGGGTTATTGCGGTAGAGCGCCAGGAGCATCTGGTCGAGCGACACCGACTCCTGTCCCTGCGAGGCCTCGCCGGCAATGGCGGAAAGGTTGTCGCCGTGCTGCACGGTGTAAGTGCCGCCAGGCGCGGCGGCGCCATCGGCCGCCGGGGAGGCGGCGCGGCGCGCATGCGGAGCGGGAACAGGGGCTTTTGCCTGCGGCCTGGCGGCCGGACGCGGCTCCGCAGGGGCCGGGACCACGCCCACTACGGGCGCGGCGCTTGGCGCGGGCGCAGCGGGCGCCGGACTGATGGCACCGGATTCGTCTGGCGTTCCGGCCTGCACCACGGTGGTGGGCGAAAACGTCTGGTTGGACGGCTTGGCGCCGGCGGGATCCAGCAGGAAGGTATAGGCACGCGACACCTTGCCGCTGGCCCACGTCATGTCGACAAGGATATCGACGAAAGGCTCGCTGATCGGCTGGTTGGAGCGGACCCGCGCCACGTAGCTGCCATTGGCGCGGCGCTCGACCTGCAGGCGCAGGCTGCTGACCGCCGGCAGATAGGTCAGGCCGGCCTTGGCGTACGCATCGGGCGGTGCCAGCTTGACGGAAAGCCCGTCCGCTTCCTCCGCGCTGACGCCACTGATATCGATTTCCGCCTGCAGCGGCTGACCCAGATTCGACTGTACCCGCAATTGCCCGAACCCCGCGGCATACGCGGCCGGCTGCGCGAGCAGCAAGCCGAGTGCCGTGAAGGCCAGCGTTGACCAGCGCTGACGGGCGGTAGGCGCATCTTTCCGGCGATGTTGGCTCACACTCACCTTGTGCTCCGTTGTGTTGTGTTCCAGTGCCCCGGTTCCGGAATTCGTTGAAGCCGTGAACTTGCGAAGCAGGGCACTGAATAGTGAAATTAACTTAACATCAATGGTTTAGCGCAGCAAGTTAGCGTCCTGACTGAGCCCTGCGCCAACTCGTACGGGCGTGCGGAAACCGCCCCGCAGCCCGGCATATGCCGGATGTATTGTGACGCAACGCCAGGGGAAATAGGCAGCCGGGAACGACAACGCCGCGCACAGGCGCGGCGTTGTCGTCAAAGCCCGGGGTTTCTGTTGCCTTGCCGCAACGAATCCCCGAGGCAGCCGGAGCAGTGCCACGAGACATGCCCTAAGACATGTGCTTGAGGCCCCCCCACGGCCAGTTCCCGACTCAGGCTTCGATCAGGATGCGCAGCATGCGGCGCAGCGGCTCGGCGGCACCCCACAGCAGCTGGTCGCCGACGGTGAAGGCCGACAGGTATTCCCCGCCCATCTGCATCTTGCGCAGGCGCCCCACCGGAATGGTCAGGGTGCCGGTCACGGCGGCCGGCGTGAGGTCGGTCATGCTGGCCTCGCGCGTGTTCGGCACCACCTTGGCCCACTGGTTGTTGTCCGCCAGCATGCCTTCGATCTCGTCGAGCGGCACGTCGCGGCGCAGCTTGATGGTCAGCGCCTGGGAATGGCAGCGCATGGCGCCGATGCGCACGCACAAGCCGTCCACGGCGATCGGCGCGGCGCCGGTGGCACCCAGGAAGCCTTCGCCGCGGCCCAGGATCTTGTTGGTCTCGGCGCCGGCCTTCCATTCTTCGCGCGACACGCCGTTGCCCAGGTCCTTGTCGATCCAGGGAATCAGGTTGCCGGCGAGCGGCACGCCAAACTGCTTGGTTTCGTCGGCCGACAGGCCGTGCTGGGTCGCCAGGATGGTGCGGTCGATTTCCAGGATGGCCGATGCCGGGTTGTCCAGCAGCGACTTGACCGAGGCGTTGAGCGTGCCGAACTGGGTCAGCAGCTCGCGCATGTGCTGCGCGCCGCCGCCGGAAGCGGCCTGGTAGGTCATGGAGGTCATCCAGTCGACCAGGTCGTGCTGGAACAGGCCGCCCAGGCCCATCATCATGCAGCTGACGGTGCAGTTGCCGCCGATGAAGTTCTTCACGCCCTTGGACAGCGCGTCCTTGATGACGCCGAGGTTGACCGGATCCAGCACGATGATGGCATCGTCCTTCATGCGCAGCGAGGATGCCGCGTCGATCCAGTAGCCCTTCCAGCCAGCCGCGCGCAGCTTGGGGAAAATCTCGTTGGTGTAATCGCCGCCCTGGGCCGTGAGGACCACGTCGCACTTCTTCAGCGCTTCGATGTCGTTCGCGTCCTGGAGTCTGGTTTCATTCTTGGCCATGGCCGGGGCCTGGCCACCAGCGTTGGACGTGCTGAAGAATACGGGCTCGATATGGTCGAAATCGCGCTCTTCCTGCATGCGTTGCATCAGGACGCTACCGACCATTCCTCGCCAGCCGACGAGACCTACAATCATGACTAACCTCGGATGTGATTTGAACTTCCCCGCGCTTTCTTCGCCCGACGTGACTGCGCGGGGAAGACGAGCAGGCACGACGAACGATCTAGCCGATCGCTTTGGTAGTAATGGTTTTAATCGTCGTTGCGGTAAGCGGGTGGCCGTGCGAACCCAGGCCAACCGGGCTGCGGGTAGCAACCGGGGCGGCGATGGCAGTCGAGGGGGACTGGAAGATTCGGACCATTCGCAAAGTCTACACGATTTTGTGGCGCTGCCACACGGGGGAAATCGGGGACAAATAAAAGAAAAGGCGCCGCATGCGGCGCCTTTTCAACTTGATACCGCTTACAGCGCGGCCAGGACGGCCTCGCCCATCTCGCGCGTACCGACCTGCTTGCAACCCGGCGTCAGGATGTCGCCGGTGCGATAGCCCTGGGCCAGTACCTTCTTGACGGCGTTCTCGATGCGGTCGGCCTGTTCGGCACGGTTCAGCGAGAAACGCAGCATCATCGCCGCCGACAGGATGGTGGCCAGCGGATTGGCCACGCCCTTGCCGGCGATGTCGGGCGCGGAACCGTGCGACGGCTCGTACAGGCCCTTGTTATTGGCATCCAGCGAGGCCGACGGCAGCATGCCGATCGAACCGGTCAGCATGGCAGCCTCGTCCGACAGGATGTCGCCGAACATATTGCCGGTAACGATCACGTCGAAGCTCTTGGGTGCCTTGACGAGCTGCATGGCCGCGTTGTCCACGTACATGTGCGACAGCTCGACGTCCGGATATTCCTTGTGCACGTCGATCACGACGTCCTTCCAGAACTGGAAGGTCTCGAGCACGTTGGCCTTGTCCACGCTGCACAGTTTCTTGCCGCGCTTGGCGGCGGCCTGGAAGGCCACGTGCGCGATGCGGCGGATTTCCGGCTCGCTGTAGCGCATGGTGTCGAAGCCTTCGCGCGCGCCCTGGAAGGGGCCGTCCGGCGCCTCGCGCATGCCGCGCGGCTGGCCGAAGTAGATGTCGCCGTTCAGTTCGCGCACGATCAGGATGTCCAGGCCGGCCACCAGCTCGGGCTTCAGGCTGGAGGCGCCGGTCAGCTCGGGATAGCAGATCGCCGGACGAAAGTTGGCGAACAGCTGCAGGTGCTTGCGCAGGCCGAGGATGGCCTGCTCGGGACGCAGCGGGCGGTCCAGCTTGTCGTACTTCCAGTCGCCGACCGCGCCGAACAGGATGGCGTCGGCTTCCTTGGCCAGCTTGAGCGTGGCGTCGGGCAGCGGATGGCCGCTGGCCTCATAGCCGGCGCCGCCGACCGGCGCGGTTTCCAGCTCGAACTTCTCGTCGAGCGCGTTCAGGACCTTGACGGCCTCCGCGACGATCTCGGGACCGATGCCGTCACCCGGCAGGACTGCGATTTTCATGCTCTGTCTTCCTTTTATGTCTAGGCCTTCCAGCCGACTTCAGCCAGTCTCAGCCAACCACGCGATTGTTCAGCCACGGCATCCTCGCCACGCGCTCCGCCTCGTAAGCCTTGATCTTGTCGGCATGGCGCAGGCTCAAACCGATATCGTCGAAGCCGTTGAGCATGCAGTACTTGCGGAACGGCGCGATATCGAACGGGTAGCTTTCGCCGCCCGGCGTGATCACCAACTGCTGGTCGAGGTCGATCGTCAGCTTGTAGCCGTCAAACGCATTGGTTTCGTTGAAGATATGGTCGACCTGCAACTCGGTCAGCACCACCGGCAGCAGACCGTTCTTGTAGCAGTTGTTGAAGAAGATATCGGCGAAGCTCGGTGCGATCACGGCACGGAAGCCGTACTGCGTCAGCGCCCAGGGCGCATGCTCACGCGAACTGCCGCAGCCGAAGTTGCGGCGGGCCAGCAGGATCGAGCCGCCCTGGTAGCGCGGCTGGTTCAGCACGAAATCCGGGTTGAGCGGGCGCTTGCTGTTGTCCTGGCCGGGCTCGCCCACGTCCTTGTAGCGCCACTCGTCGAACAGGTTCGGGCCGAAGCCCGTGCGCTTGATCGACTTGAGGAATTGCTTGGGGATGATGGCGTCGGTGTCGACGTTCTCGCGGTCCAGGGGCACCGTGAGCCCGCTGTGTACAGTGAACTTGTCCATGGTCGGTTCCTTACTTCCGTGCCGCGCTTTGGAGCGAGCGGCCTGCGGCCTGAGTGTCCTTGCCAAGACCGGCCATCGTATTGCAGCCGGTCAGCTGCGGCATGCCAAGGCATGCCAGCATGACGATCAGGGCTTGTTTCATGATGAGCCTGCGCGCTTTAGCCGAGCTGGCGGATATCGACGAAGTGGCCTTCGATGGCGGCCGCGGCAGCCATCGCCGGGCTCACCAGGTGCGTCCTGCCACCCGCGCCCTGGCGCCCCTCGAAATTGCGGTTCGAGGTCGAGGCGCAGCGCTCGCCCGGATCCAGGCGGTCGGCATTCATGGCCAGGCACATCGAGCAGCCCGGTTCGCGCCATTCGAAGCCGGCGGCCTTGAAGACCTTGTCCAGCCCCTCGCGCTCGGCCTGTTCCTTGACCAGGCCCGAACCCGGCACCACCATCGCCAGCTTCACGTTGCCAGCCACGCGCCGTCCCAGCTTCTGCACGACCCACGCGGCAGCGCGCATGTCTTCGATGCGGGAGTTGGTGCACGAACCGATGAAGACCTTGTCGATCTTGATGCTGTCCACCGGCACATTGGGCTGCAGGCCCATGTACTCCAGCGCGCGCTCCATGGCGTTGCGCTTGTTCGGGTCTTTTTCCTTCTCGGGATCCGGCACGCGGTCCTCGATGCTGACCACCATCTCGGGCGAGGTGCCCCAGGTCACTTGCGGACGGACCTCTTCCGCGCGCAGCTCGACCACCTGGTCGAAGTGCGCACCGGCGTCCGAATGCAGCGTGCGCCAGTAGGCCACCGCGTGCTCCCACTCCACGCCCTGCGGCGAGAACGGGCGGCCCTTGACGTATTCGAGCGTGACGTCGTCCACCGCCACCAGGCCCGCGCGTGCGCCGGCTTCGATGGCCATATTGCACACCGTCATGCGCCCTTCCATGGTCAGGTCGCGAATCGCCGAGCCGGCGAATTCGATGGTGTAGCCGGTGCCGCCAGCGGTGCCGATCTTGCCGATCACGGCCAGCACGATGTCCTTGGCGGTGCAGCCGCGCGGCAGCTTGCCTTCCACGCGCACCAGCATGTTCTTGGCCTTCTTGCCCAGCAGCGTCTGCGTGGCCAGCACGTGCTCCACCTCGGAGGTGCCGATGCCGTGCGCCAGCGCGCCGAACGCGCCGTGCGTGCTGGTATGCGAATCGCCGCACACCACCGTCATGCCCGGCAGCGTGGCGCCCTGTTCCGGCCCGATCACGTGCACGATGCCCTGGCGCAGGTCATTCATCTTGAACTGGGTGATGCCATAGGCGTCGCAGTTGGTATCCAGCGTGTCCACCTGCAGCTTCGACACCGGATCGGCGATACCCTGGCTGCGGTCGGTGGTCGGCACGTTGTGGTCCGACACCGCCAGGTTGGCGCTGATGCGCCATACCGGGCGCTGCGCCAGCTTCAGCCCTTCGAACGCCTGCGGGCTGGTGACTTCGTGCAGCAGGTGGCGGTCGATGTACAGCATCGTGGTGCCGTCATCCTCGACGTGCACGGTGTGGTCATCCCAAAGTTTGTCGTAAAGCGTCTTGGCCATGATGCAGGGGGGCGGGCCGGGACCGTCAGGAACAGCACGGTTGGCGGCGTCGCGCGGTAGTTTGCGGGGATTTTTCGCAGGAATGCGGGCAATGAACTGCGGCTTGCTGCGATGCTTGACTTCGCAATCGATTATGCCACAGCGATAGCGCGCGCTTACCCCCTGCCCTGGCCATCCGGCGGCGCAGATGTAATGTGATTGGCGAAAGGGGGATTTCGCCGATGGCGAAAAGGGAGGTGTCCCGGGCGCAACTTGCACCGCCCGGTTTGCGCCCTCTCCCCATGAGGGGAGAGGGCGTGACAGCCGTCGTCATGGCTGATGGTTTTTGGCGCACCCTGTCAGCGTCGGCCAGCGCTTCAGGCCGGCGCTTCGGGGCCTCCGCTCAACCGCCCAGGTAGGCGCTCTTGATGCGGTCGTTCGCCAGCAGATTGGCACCGGTGTCCGCCAGCACTACGCGCCCCGTTTCCAGCACATAGCCACGGTCGGCCACGCCGAGCGCCTTGTTGGCGTTCTGCTCGACCAGGAACACCGTGACACCTTCGTCGCGAATGGTCCGGATGATGTCGAAGATCTGCGCGATCACCAGCGGCGCCAGGCCGAGCGTGGGCTCGTCCAGCAGCAGCAGCCGGGGCCGGCTCATCAGCGCGCGGCCGATGGCCAGCATCTGCTGCTCGCCGCCGGACATGGTGCCGGCGCGCTGGGCGGAGCGCTGCTTCAGCCGCGGAAAGAGCTTGTAGACGTGCTCGATGCCCGCCTCGATCTCGTCGCGCTTGCCGAAGAAGCCGCCCATCTTGAGGTTTTCCAGCACGGTCAGGCTGGGAAACACGCGCCGCCCTTCCGGCGAGATCGCCATGCCGAGACGCATGATCTCGTGGGTGGGACGCCGCGTGATGTCCTGCCCTTCGAACATCACGCGGCCGCTAGAGGCGCGCGGCGAGCCGCACACGGTCATCATCAGCGTGGTCTTGCCGGCGCCGTTGCTGCCGATCAGCGTGACGATCTCGCCCTTCTTGACTTCGATCGATACGCCAGACAGCGCTTCGATGGCGCCGTAGTGAGTATGGACCTGTTCCAGCTTCAGCATTAGTCCTCTCCCAGGTAAGCCTTGATCACGCGCGGATCGTTGCGCACTTCCGCCGGTTTGCCGATCACGATCGGGCGGCCGTGCTCCATCACCAGGATGCGGTCGGACACGCCCATCACCAGGCTCATGTCGTGCTCGATCAGCAGCACCGATATCTTGAACTCGCGCCGCAGCTGGTCGATCAGTTGCGACAGCTCGACCTTCTCCTGCGGATTGAGGCCGGCAGCCGGCTCGTCCAGCATCAGCAGGCGGGGGTTGGTGATCATGCAGCGCGCAATCTCGAGCCGGCGCTGGTGGCCGTACGACAGCGTGCCCGCCTCGCGGTTGGCGACGCCGCGCAGACCCATGCGCTCCAGCCACACGGCCGCGCGTTCGAGCGCCTCGCGCTCGGCGCGGCGATAGGCCGGCGTGGCAAACAGCCCGCGCAACAGGCCGGAGCGCACCTGCAGGTGTTGCGCCACCAGCAGGTTTTCCACCACCGTCAGCTGCTTGAACAGCCGGATGTTCTGGAAGGTGCGCACCAGGCCGCGGCGCGCCACCTGGTGGCTGGGCAGGCGGGCGATCGATTGCCCGTCCAGCGCGACCTCGCCGGCGGTCGGCTTGTAGAAGCCGCCCACGCAGTTGAACACCGTGGTCTTGCCCGCGCCGTTGGGCCCGATGATGGCGAAGACTTCGTCGCGGCGCACATCGAAATCGATGCCGTCGACCGCCAGCAGGCCGCCGAAGCGCATCTGCAGGCCGGAGACTTTCAGCAGTTCCGCTTGTTGAACTTGGCTCATTGCGGCAACTCCACATGGGGGCGGCTCGCGGGCAGCAGGCCCTGCGGACGCCACATCATCATCAGCACCATCACCAGGCCGAAGATCAGCATGCGGTATTCGGCGAAACCGCGCGCCACCTCGGGCAGCACGGTCAGCAGGATGGCCGCCAGGATCACGCCCAGCTGCGAGCCCATGCCGCCCAGCACCACCACGGCCAGGATCAGCGCGGACTCGATAAAGGTGAACGATTCGGGATTGACCAGGCCCTGGCGCGCGGCGAAGAAGGCGCCGCCCAGGCCGGCGAAGGCCGCGCCCAGCGTGAACGCCGACAGCTTGATGCGGGTCGGGTTCAGGCCCAGCGAACGGCAGGCGATTTCATCCTCGCGCAAGGCTTCCCACGCCCGCCCCATCGGCATGCGGATCAGCCGGCTGGTGACGAACAGCGTGAAGGCCACCAGCAGCAGCGCCAGCAGATAGAGGAAGATCACCATGTGCTCGCCGCTGTAATCCCAGCCCAGCAGTTCGTGGAAGGTCTTGGCGCCCTCCACGCTGGCGCTGCGCGCCATCTCGATGCCGAACACGGTCGGCTTCGGGATGCCCGACACGCCGTCCGGGCCGCCGGTCAGGCTGGTCAGGTTGTTGAGCAGCAGGCGGATGATCTCGCCGAAGCCCAGCGTGACGATGGCGAGATAGTCGCCGCGCAGCCGCAGCACCGGGAAGCCCAGCAGGAAGCCGAAGGTCGCCGACATGCAGGCCGCGATCGGCAGGCACTCCCAGAAGCTCAGGCCGAAGTACTGGTTGAGCAGCGCGTAGGTATAGCCGCCCACCGCGTAGAAGCCGACATAGCCCAGGTCGAGCAGACCGGCGTAGCCCACCACGATGTTCAGGCCGAGCCCGAGGATCACGTAGATCAGCGCCAGCGTGGCCACGTCCACCGCGCCGCGCGAGCCGAAGAACGGGAACACCAGGCCGACCGCCAGCAGCAGCCAGATCACCTTGCGCTGCTGGACGTTGCCCAGCGCGGGCACGCTCGGCAGCCTGACGCCGGCGCTGGCGCGCAGGAACAGCGGCTTGAACAACTGGAACAGGAAGACCGCACCCACCGCCAGCCAGACCGGCTGCCAGTGCGGCTCGAGCACCACCTTGTAGCCGTCCAGCTTGAGTTGCAGGCCAAGCACGGGAATCGTGAGGATGGCCGTCATCACGGCCGCGGTCACGGCGTTCTTGAGCGTGTCGGAGACCGGGGTGGCTTGCGCCACATTGACTTGCGTGGAAATAGCTTGCGTCATGGCGTCCTCATACCTTTTCAACGTCGGGCTTGCCCAGCAGGCCGGTCGGGCGGAACAGCAGGATCAGCACCAGCAGGCCGAATGCCACCACATCCTTGTACTCGGCCGGCATATAGCCCGAGGCGAAGGTCTCGGCCAGGCCCAACAGCACGCCGCCCAGCATGGCGCCGGGAATGCTGCCGATGCCGCCCAGCACGGCCGCGGTAAAGGCCTTGATGCCGGCCACGAAACCGATATAAGGGTTGAGCTTGCCGATGGTCAGGCCGATCAGCACGCCGCCTACCGCCGCCAACATCGCACCCTGCACGAAGGTGAAGGAGATCACGCGGTTGGTGTCGATGCCGAGCAGGTTGGCCATGCGCATGTCTTCGGCGCAGGCGCGGCAGGCGCGGCCCATGCGCGAGTGGCCGATGAACAGCGTCAGCGCGATCATCAGCGCCAGCGTCACGCCCACGATCAGCAGGCGCGAATACGGCACGGTCACGGTGAAATCGCCGCCCATCTGGAACTCGATGGCGCCGGAGATCAGCACCGGCACGGACACGTCGCGCGCGCCCTGCCCGATCTGCACGTAGTTCTGCAGGAAGATCGACATACCGATGGCGGAGATCAACGGCACCAGCCGCGGACCGCCGCGCAAGGGGCGGTAGGCCACCCGCTCGACGGCGAAGCCGTACAGGCCGGTGACCATCACGGACACCAGCAAGGCGCCGCCCAGCACCAGCGGCAGCGGATAACCCGCCTGCGCGCCGATCGCGGTGAGCGTCACCAGGCCCACGTAGGCACCGATCATATAGATCTCGCCGTGGGCAAAATTGATCATGCCGATGATGCCGTAGACCATGGTGTAGCCAATGGCGATCAGTGCATAGATCGCACCCAGCGTCAGGCCATTGACCAGTTGCTGGGTGAACTGTGGAAGGAACTCGTTCATGCGGGAAGCCCCATAACTGAGAAGCGGGAGGCGCGCGACATGCCGCTCGTGCCGGCAGGCAGCGCGCGCTCCGCACGCCGGCATTGCCTCGGCCGGCACACGGCGATCAAGCCATTGCCGCCGGGCAGCCCGGACCCCGATACCAAAACGCCCCGCTCAAACCGTGAGCGGGGCGTGCAAAGCCGGTGTGCGGCTTAGTTGGCAGCGGTCTTGGTGGCGTCCTTGTGCCAGGTGAACACAACGAAGCGGAACGACTTCAGGTCGCCCTGCGCGTCGTACTCGACCTTGCCGATCGGGGTCTGGAAGGCGTTCTTGTGCATGTACGCTGCAACCTTGGCCGGATCGGTGCTCTTGGCGCCGGCGATGGCGTCGCCGATGATCTGCACAGCGGCGTAGGCCGGCATCTGGAACGGGCCGTTGGCGTCACGCTTCTTGTCGGAGAAAGCCTTGACCAGGCCGGCGTTGGCCGGATCGGCCGAGAAGTCGGCCGGCAGCGTCACCAGCATGCCTTCGGAAGACGCACCGGCGATGGCCGTCACGTCCTTGTTGCCCACGCCTTCGGGACCCATGAAGGTCGCCTTGACGCCCTGCTCGCGCGCCTGGCGCAGCAGCAGGCCCATTTCGGGGTGATAGCCGCCAAAGTAGACGAAGTCCACGCCTTGCGACTTGAGCTTGGTGATGACCGCGGAGTAGTCCGAATCGCCGGCGTTGATGCCCTCGAACACGGCCACGGGAATCTTGGCCGCTTCCAGATCCTTCTTCACCGAGGAGGCGATGCCCTGGCCGTACGACTGCTTGTCGTGCAGGATCGCGACCTTCTTCGGCTTGACCTTGGAAATGATGAAGTGGGCGGCAGCCGGGCCTTGCTGGTCATCGCGGCCGATGGTGCGGAAGATGAACTTGCGCTTCTTGTTCTCGGTCAGCTGCGGCGCGGTGGCCGACGGCGTCACCATGACGATGCCTTCGTTCTCGTAGATGTCGGAGGCGGGAATGGTCGAGCCCGAGCACACGTGGCCGATCACGTAGTGGATCTTCTGGCTGACGATCTTGTTGGCCACCCCCACGGCCTGCTTGGGCTCGCAGGCGTCGTCCATCAGCACCGCTTCGAACTTGTTGCCGCCCGCACCGCCGGCTGCATTGATCTGCTCGATGGCAGTCAGCGCACCGGCCTTGACCATGTCGCCGTATTGGGCGACCGAGCCGCTCATGGGGCCGGCAATGGCAATCTTGATGGTTTCTGCGTTGGCAGCGGCGCCGAAAGCGACCAGGGCCGTGGCCAGGGAGATGGACGTAAGACGGGACAGCGTCATCAGGAGCTCCTCGATTATGTATGGGTCATGGGCTGAGGCGGCATGACCTGCGCAATCGAACAACACCCGCGAGCTACAACCGAAAGACGCCCGAGACGCGGAAGACGGGCCTGCAGAAAAAAGCGTGTGCGGGGCCCGGCATGTGCCAGCCCTCCCGATACTGGAGAGGACCTTGGTTCGGAAAGACAACGTTGATGCGTTCTCTATTGCGCAGGTGATTCGCCTGCCCCGCTCGCCTCAACGCAGTCCGGAAGGGTGGCCCGGCTGCTGTCGGCAAAGCAGCCCGCATTATAGGGTCAATTCCCTCGTTGGATGGCAAATTTGCACAACAAATGAGGACGGGTTAGGGTAAATACGGCACAAATCGTCGAAAATTGATGTATTCGCCACCTATTTCGCAATTTCTCTTTTGCAACGCACAAGCGCCGTTTCCCTTGAATGACAAACGCCCCGGCGTAGCCGGGGCGTTTGGTATTGCTGCGCTGCTTACAGGGCATCGGCAGGGGTTGCGCTCCCCTGCCTGGTCAGCCACACCCTCCTTCAGTATGGTCTCCCCGCCCTGCGCGAAAAGCTCAGCGCTTGCCGATTTCCGGCACGTCGCGGCTTGCCGCGCCGTTGAACAGCTGGCGCGGACGGCCGATCTTGTATTCCGGATCGGTGATCATCTCTTCCCACTGCGAGATCCAGCCCGGGGTGCGGGCCAGCGCGAAGATGCAGGTGAACAGCGAGGTCGGGATGCCCAGCGCGCGCTGCACGATGCCCGAGTAGAAGTCCACGTTCGGGTACAGCTTGCGGCTGACGAAGTATTCGTCTTCCAGCGCGATCTTTTCCAGTTCCATGGCGAGCTTGAACAGCGGGTCGTTGTGCAGGCCCAGTTCGTTCAGCACTTCATAGCAGGTCTCGCGCATCAGCTTGGCGCGCGGGTCGTAGTTCTTGTACACGCGGTGGCCAAAGCCCATCAGGCGCACGCCCGAGTTCTTGTCCTTGACCTGCTTGATGAACTCGGTGATGTTGTCGACGCTGCCGATCTCTTCCAGCATCTTGAGGGCGGCCTCGTTGGCGCCACCGTGGGCCGGGCCCCACAGGCAGGCCACGCCGGCGGCGATGGCGGCGAACGGGTTGGTGCCCGAGGAGCCCGCCAGGCGCACCGTGGAGGTCGAGGCGTTCTGCTCGTGATCGGCGTGCAGGATGAAGATGCGGTCGAGCGCGCGCTCGAGCACCGGGTTCACCTGGTACGGGGCGCACGGCGTGGCGAACATCATGCGCATGAAGTTGCCCGAGTAGGACAGGTCGTTCTGCGGATAGATGTACGGCTGGCCGATGTTGTACTTGTATGCCATCGCGACCAGGGTCGGCATCTTGGCGATCAGGCGGATCGCGGAGATTTCGCGCTGGTGCGGATCGTCGATGTCCATGGCGTCGTGGTAGAACGCGCTCATGGCGCCCACCAGGCCCGTCAGCACCGCCATCGGGTGCGCGTCGCGGCGGAAGCCCCGCAGGAAGAACTGCAGCTGCTCGTGCACCATGGTGTGGTTCATCACGGCGCCAACGAACTCTTCCTTCTGCTTGGCGTTGGGCAGTTCGCCCTTGAGCAGCAGGTAGCAGGTTTCCAGGTGGTCGCACTTGGTCGCCAGCTGCTCGATCGGGTAGCCGCGGTACAGCAGCTCGCCCTTGTCCCCGTCGATATAGGTGATCTTCGAATTGCACGAAGCCGTCGACATGAAACCGGGATCATAGGTGAACTTGCCGGTTTGACCGTACAGCTTGCGAATATCGATCACATCGGGGCCGACCGTGCCCTTGTAAATCGGCAGCTCGACGCTGGGGGAACCATCGGAAAACGATAGCGTGGCTTTCACATCGGACGGCGTCATGTCGGTTCCTTCTAATGCTTGACTAATAATGTTGACGAAACTCAGACCGAACGCAGCATGGCGATAACGTGCTGCATCGGGGGCGTGTCGAGCTCACCGTCCAGCTCCTTGCGGGCAAGCAGCAGGTCCATCAACTCGTTGTCGCTCAGCTCGAAGAGCTCGGAGAGCGCGGCCACGTCCTGGTCGGACAGGCTTTCTTCGTAACGGTTGAAAAAACGTTCGACGATGATGTCGTTCTCCAGGAGGCCGCGCCGCGCGCGCCAGCGCAGTCGCGCACGCCGGTGCGGGTCGGCCTGGTGGGAGAAACTGGGGGAAACACTTTCGGTCATAGGTACCTGCTTCCGGCGCGCCGGTCGGGTATGCAGTTTGATAGCCCGGACTGACGCGCCGCTTACAACCACCGCGCGGATCAGACCGAGCGGCGAACCATCAGCTCCTTGATCTTGCCGATGGCCTTGGTCGGGTTCAGCCCCTTCGGGCAAACGTCGACGCAGTTCATGATGCTGTGGCAACGGAACAGGCGATACGGGTCGTTCAGGTCGTCCAGACGCTCGTTGGTCGCCTGGTCGCGGCTGTCCGCGATAAAGCGATAGGCTTGCAGCAGGCCGGCCGGGCCGACGAACTTGTCCGGGTTCCACCAGAACGACGGGCACGACGTCGAGCAGCTTGCGCACAGGATGCACTCATACAGGCCGTCCAGCTCGTCGCGTTCCTCGGGCGATTGCAGACGCTCTTTCTCGGGCGGCGGCTCGTCGTTGATGAGGTAAGGCTTGATCGAGTTGTACTGCTTGAAGAACTGCGTCATGTCGACGATCAGGTCGCGCACCACCGGCAGGCCGGGCAGCGGACGCAGTACGATGCGGTCCGGCAGCTCGCGCATATTGGTCAGGCAGGCCAGACCATTCTTGCCGTTGATGTTCATCGCGTCCGAACCGCACACGCCTTCTCGGCAGGAACGGCGGAACGAGATGGTT
This sequence comes from Cupriavidus basilensis, assembly GCF_029335485.1. GTDB lineage: Bacteria > Pseudomonadota > Gammaproteobacteria > Burkholderiales > Burkholderiaceae > Cupriavidus > Cupriavidus basilensis_E. The sequence continues at coordinate 6,608 of NZ_JARJLM010000224.1, read as the reverse complement.
TCGTCCAGCTTCTTCAGCTTGACCAGCGCGTCCAGCAACATGCGCTCATGACCGTCGAGCTCGACCTCGTAAGTCTGCATGCGAGGCGCAGCATCCTTGTCCGGATCGTAGCGGTAGACTTCGAAAATACGCTTCATTTCTGTGGGTCCTGTGGGTCGTCTACGGCGGTGCTTAGAAGGTCCGGGCCTTGGGCGGAACGCTCTCCACCGTCAGCGGGTTCATCTTCACCGGCTTGTAATCGAGGCGGTTGCCTTCGCTGTAGAACAGGGTGTGCTTGAGCCAGCTCTCGTCGTCACGGTTCGGGAAGTCGCTGTGCGCGTGCGCGCCGCGGGACTCCTTGCGGGCAGCCGCCGAGATCATGGTGGCCTTCGCCACTTCCACCAGGTTGGCCACTTCCAGGGCTTCCACCAGTGCGGTGTTGAAGACCTTGGACTTGTCCTTCAGGTGAATGTTGTTGGCACGCTCGGTCACTTCGAGGATGCGCTCGACGCCTTCGTCCATCAGCTTCTGCGTACGGAACACGCCCGCATGCGACTGCATGTTCTTGCGGATGTCGTTGGCCACGTCCTGGGTGTATTCACCCGAGGTCGACGACTGCAGCTTGGCCAGGCGCGACATGGCGCGGTCGGCGGCATCGGCCGGCAGCGGCTTGTGTTCCTTCTGCTTGATCGCGGTCGCCGCGATGTGGTTGCCGGCAGCGCGGCCGAACACCACCAGGTCCAGCAACGAGTTGGTACCCAGGCGGTTGGCGCCGTGCACCGACACGCAGGAGCATTCGCCGATCGCGTAGAAACCGTTGATGACCTCGTTGGGGTTGCCGTTCTTCGGCGCCACCACCTGGCCGTTGATGTTCGTCGGGATACCGCCCATCTGGTAATGGATGGTCGGCACCACCGGGATCGGTTCCTTGATCGCGTCGACGTTGGCGAACTTGACGCCGATCTCGCGGATCGACGGCAGGCGCTTCATGATGGTGTCGGCACCGACGTGCGTCAGGTCCAGCAGCACGTAGTCGCCGTTCGGGCCACAACCGCGCCCTTCCTTGATTTCCTGGTCCATCGAGCGCGAGACGAAGTCGCGCGGCGCCAGATCCTTCAGCGTCGGCGCATAGCGCTCCATGAAGCGTTCGCCGTCCTTGTTGCGCAGGATACCGCCTTCGCCGCGCACGCCTTCGGTGATCAGCACGCCCGCGCCGGCCACGCCGGTCGGGTGGAACTGCCAGAACTCCATGTCTTCGAGCGGCACGCCGGCGCGCGCTGCCATGCCCAGGCCGTCACCGGTGTTGATGAAGGCATTGGTCGAAGCGGCGTAGATACGGCCGGCGCCACCGGTGGCGAACAGCGTGGTCTTGGCCTCGAGGATATAGACTTCGCCGGTTTCCATCTCCAGCGCGGTCACGCCCAGCACGTCGCCATCGGCGTCGCGGATCAGGTCCAGCGCCATCCACTCGACGAAGAAATGCGTCTTTGCACGCACATTACGCTGATACAGCGTGTGCAGCAGCGCGTGGCCGGTACGGTCGGCCGCGGCGCAGGCGCGCTGGACCGGCTTCTCGCCGTAGTTGGAGGTATGGCCGCCAAACGGACGCTGGTAGATGGTGCCGTCGGGGTTACGGTCGAACGGCATGCCGAAGTGTTCGAGCTCGTAGACGACCTTCGGAGCTTCACGGCACATGAATTCGATTGCGTCCTGGTCGCCCAGCCAATCGGAACCCTTGATGGTGTCGTAGAAGTGATAGTGCCAGTTGTCCTCGCTCATATTGCCCAGCGAGGCACCGATACCGCCCTGCGCCGCCACGGTGTGCGAGCGGGTCGGGAAAACCTTGGAGAGCACGGCGACGTTCAGGCCGGCTTCTGCGAGCTGGAGGGATGCGCGCATCCCAGCGCCGCCCGCCCCGACGATGACCACGTCAAAGCGACGACGCGGCAATCCAGTCTTGACTGCGACCATTTATTACACCCTCCAGAGAATCTGAGCTGCGTAGCCCGCACAACCGACGAGCCACAGAATGGTAAGAACTTGCAGCACGAGGCGCACGGCCATCGCGCTGATGTAGTCCATCCAGATGTCGCGCACACCGATCCAGGCGTGGAACAGCAGCGACAGGATGGTGAGGAACGTGATGATCTTCATCCATTGATTGGCGAAGAGACCTGCCCACGCTTCGTAGGAAGCGCCGTTCGAGAGCAGGAAGGCGACTGCCAGCACGACGGTGAAAACCACCATGATGACAGCGGTGACGCGTTGCGCGAGCCAGTCTTTCAGACCGTAGTGCGCACCGACGACAAGACGCTTGGGACCGATATTATTATTTGCCACCTTGACTCTCCTCAAAACAGGCCGAACAGCTTCAGGCCGAAAATCGCGGTGAGCAACAGGCTGATGATCAGCACGGCGACAGCGGACTTGGCCGATGCCGGCTTGGTCACACCGACGTGCACGTCGAGCAGCAGGAAACGGATGCCGGCGCAGAAGTGATGCAGGTAACCCCAGATCAGGGCCAGCAGAACCAGCTTGACGAAGCCACCGGACAAAAGCGCCGAGAACTTTGCGAAACTCAGTTCCGAGGTGACGCTCTGCTCGAAGAGATACAGGACGAAAGGAAGGAGGAGGAACATCAGGGCACCGCTTGCGCGATGCAGGATGGACACCTTGCCGGCCCAGGGCAACCTGTAACGCACCAGCTGCGTGACATGGATGTTCCGGAACTCCGGCCTGGCTTGTTTGGCTTCAGCCATGCGAGACCCCATTTTGCGGTAAACAAAAAACGAAACTACTGACTTCTGAATGGCCCTGGATGCAAATGAATGCAACTGGAGCAAATCCACACAATTTTAGCGCTTTTGTTGCGCGCCGCACCAATAATTTTCAGCTATCGCGCATCAGCATGGCGTGCCCGACAATCGCACGCAACCATATCACGGCGTCATATTTCCCTGCTTCGCGCAACAACGGGGCCCGGCCATCGCAGCGCCAGCAATAATCGAGACGGATCCTGGCGCGAGAACTCAACTCAAATCGTTCTGATAATAGTGCCGGGTGGTTACGTACAGGCCACGCCGGACTTCGACGGGCCGGTCGCCGTAGGTGAACGAGACGCGCTCCACGGATAGCAGCGGCGCGCCCGCTTCCACGTTCAGCAATGCCGCGGCGGCGCTATCTGCAGCCACCGCGCGGATTTTCTCGCTCGCCCGGATCATGCGCGTGCCGAACTCGGCCTCGAACAGCGCATACATCGGGCCCTTCCATTCGGTCAGCTTCTCGGCCGTCAGGCCTTTGAAATTCGTGCCCAGCAGCCAGATCTCGTCCAGCACGGTGGCTTCGCCGGAGAAAAACAGCACGCGGCGGATCTGCACCACGCTGTCGCCGGTGCGGATGTCGAGCAGGCGCGCGATTTCGGCCGGCGCGCGCAGGCGCTTGCATTCGAGCACCTGGCTTGCGCCATAATGCGGTTCGCCCTCATCCGGCACCAGGCGCAGGAAACGGAACTTCACGCCGTCCTCATGGTGGGTGGTGACGAAGGTACCCTTGCCCTGGCGGCGCGCCACCAGGTTCTCGGCGGCGAGTTCGTCGATGGCCTTGCGCACGGTGCCCTGGCTGACCTTGTAGCGGGCCGCCAGGTCCATCTCGCTGGGGATCATCTCACCCGGCTTCCATTCGCCGGACTGCAGGCTCTGCGTGATAAGCGCCTTGATCTGCTGGTAGAGGGGGCTGAAGGTGGGCGAGGCCGCCGCCGTGGACGGCTGCGTCCCGGCGCCGGACGCAGCGGCGCCATTATCCTGCACTGCAGCAACGGCAGTGCCGGCGAGGGACGTGGGCAGGGATGACATAGCCGGATTTCACCACAAAACCGCGCGGGGCGTCCAGCGCGGCATTAAATGTCTTATGTCTTATATAAGACATATGAATTGACAATACAAGAGGGTCGGCCTACACTCCCTCAGGTTTGACGCCGGCACCCGCTCTGGATGCAGCACCCCTCTTCGCAGTAGACTTACGCTTTGTCGCACCCATGATCCGTAGTGGCTTCCTCCAGTCGGTAACGCTTGCAGCGCGCCGGCGGATTGCCGCGTGCCGCCGTGGCGACAAACCCGCACCCGGTGACGTCCGGACCACCCTCCGACGCGCCACCGACCAGTTTCCCCCTCTTATCGTTTGGAGAATTACTCATGGCTAAAGCCCCAATGCGCGTCGCAGTCACCGGCGCCGCTGGCCAGATCGGCTATTCCCTGCTGTTCCGCATCGCCAACGGCGACATGCTCGGCAAAGACCAGCCGGTCATCCTCCAACTGCTCGACCTCCCGCAAGCCCAGGCCGCTGTCAAGGGCGTGGTGATGGAACTGGAAGATTGCGCGTTCCCGCTGCTGGCCGGCGTCGTGATCACCGACGATCCCAAGGTTGCATTCAAGGATGCAGACGTGGCGCTGCTGGTCGGTGCGCGTCCGCGTAGCAAGGGCATGGAGCGCAAGGACCTGCTCGAAGCCAACGCCCAGATCTTCACGGTGCAGGGCAAGGCGCTGGACGAAGTCGCCAGCCGCAACGTCAAGGTGCTGGTGGTCGGCAACCCGGCCAACACCAACGCCTACATCGCGATGAAGTCGGCACCGAACCTGCCGAAGGAAAACTTCACTGCCATGTTGCGCCTGGATCACAATCGTGCCCTGTCGCAAATCGCCGCCAAGACCGGCAAGCCGGTCTCGTCGATCGAGAAGATGTTCGTCTGGGGCAATCACAGCCCGACCATGTACGCCGACTACCGCTACGCGACCGTCGACGGCCAGAGCGTCAAGGACCTGATCAACGACCACGCCTGGAACAACGACGTGTTCCTGCCGACCGTCGGCAAGCGCGGCGCCGCCATCATCGAGGCCCGTGGCCTGTCGTCGGCTGCTTCGGCCGCCAACGCCGCCATCGACCACGTGCATGACTGGGTGCTGGGCTCGAACGGCAAGTGGGTGACCATGGGCATCCCGTCGGACGGTTCCTACGGCATCCCCGAAGACACCATGTTCGGCTTCGCCGTGACCACCGCCAACGGCAAGTACGAAATGGTCAAGGGCCTCGAAATCGACGCCTACAGCCAGGAAAAGATCAACATCACGCTCAAGGAACTGGAAGAAGAGCGTGCCGGCGTGCAGCACCTGCTCGGCTGACCCAGGCAACGCCAATGACTAAACCGGGGCCTCGCAACGATTCACGAATCGGCGCGGGCTCCGGTTTTTTTCATTCCGGCGCCGCCGTCCTCCCCTCCCACCGCTATCCGATCGAATAAAGTGCATCCATCCGAGGTCTTGTTCCAGGGCGAAGCCATCCCGGCCCAACTGCCGGTCTGCGACCACTATGCCGGCAGTGAAAAGCTGATGCTGAAATCGCTTGCCCTGCAGCAAGAGCTTGGGCCCGTCTTCGACATCACCTTCGACTGCGAAGACGGCGCCGCCGTCGGCCTGGAGCGCGAACACGCCGAATTGTGCGCCCGCCTCGTCAACGGTCCGCAGAACCGCTTTAACCGCGTAGGCGTTCGCATCCACGACCCGGCCCACCCGGGCTGGCGCCAGGACATCGACATCCTGGTCGGCAGCGCGGGTGCGCGCCTTGCCTACGTGGTGGTGCCCAAGGTGACCGACGTGGTCGAGGTCGCGCGCGTGACGGACCACGTCAACCAGGTGGCGCGCGCAGCCGGAATCGCGCGCCACATCCCCATCCATGTGCTGATAGAGACACACGCCGCAGTGGAGCAGGTGTTCGACATTGCCAGGCTGGTGCAGGTGGAATGCCTGAGCTTCGGCCTGATGGACTTCGTCTCGGCCCACCATGGCGCCATCCCCGGCGACGCCATGCGCTCGCCCGAGCAATTCGAGCACCCGCTGATCCGGCGTGCCATGCTCGAGATCTCGGCCGCCTGCCACCGGCACGGCAAGGTGCCCTCGCACAACGTCAGCACCAATATCGAGCAGCCCGCGTGCGCCGGCAGCGACGCCCTGCGCGCGCGCGCCGAATTCGGCTACCTGCGCAAATGGAGCATCCACCCAAGCCAGATCGAGCCGATCGTCAGCGCCTTCCGCCCGAGCGGCTCGGAGATCGGCGCGGCCAGCGAGATCCTGCTGGCCGCCTATGAGAACAGCTGGGCGCCGATCCGCCACCAGGGCCAGTTGCACGACCGCGCCAGCTACCGCTATTACTGGTCGCTGCTGCAGCGCGCGCACGCCACCGGCGCCGACCTGCCGGGCAATGTGCTGGACCACTTCTTTGCATGAACGTTGCCAGCGCCGCCCTGGCGCGCGCCAGGGCGGCGACCGCCGTGTAACACAGCGCCGAACCCGGGCCGAGCGCGGGTGAGAGGCCAGACAGGAGACGCGATGTCAGAGCAGCCGTCAGCACAGCAGCCAGTCCGGCAGACCGCCCCGAAGCCGAAGAAATCCGTCGCCCTGTCGGGCGTGACCGCCGGCAATACCGCCCTGTGCACGGTCGGCCGTACCGGCAACGACCTGCACTACCGCGGCTACGACATCCTCGACATCGCCGAGACCTGCGAGTTTGAAGAGATCGCCCACCTGCTGGTGCACGGCAAGCTCCCCACCCGCGCCGAACTGGCCGCCTACAAGGCCAGG
>NZ_JARJLM010000223.1 GCF_029335485.1 Cupriavidus basilensis | reverse complement strand
GCGTGGTGTTGTAGTTAAGCAGCTGAATTTGACGTTGCAGTGACGCTGTTGCCCGGTCCAGGGCTTCCGGCAGGGCGCCTGGCTCCCCATCACCGGCAGCAAATCCCGCCCTACCCCCTCAGGTACAATTCTTCCTCACCCGAAGCAAAGAAGGCCCGGCCGCCTGGCCCGCCCAATCCACTCCCATGCATATTCACATCCTCGGTATCTGCGGCACATTCATGGGCGGCCTCGCTGTCCTGGCCAAGCAGGCGGGCCACCGTGTCACCGGTTGCGATGCCAATGTCTACCCGCCCATGAGCACCCAGCTCGAGGCGCAGGGCATCGAGCTGATCGAGGGTTTCGATCCGAACCAGCTGGCGCTGGCGCCGGACCTGTTCGTGATCGGCAACGTGGTTTCGCGCGGCAATCCGCTGATGGAGGCCATTCTCAACCGCAACCTGCCTTATGTCTCCGGCCCGCAGTGGCTGGGCGAGCATGTGCTGCGCGGCAAATGGACGCTGGCGGTGGCGGGCACCCATGGCAAGACCACGACGACCTCCATGCTGGCCTGGATCCTGGAGGATGCCGGTTATCAGCCGGGCTTCCTGGTGGGTGGCGTGCCGCAGAATTTCGGCGTGTCGGCACGGGTGACCGAATCCGACTTCTTCGTGATCGAGGCCGACGAGTACGACACCGCGTTTTTCGACAAGCGCAGCAAGTTCGTCCACTACCGTCCGCGCACGGCCATCCTGAATAACCTGGAATACGATCATGCCGACATCTTCCCGGATCTTGCCGCGATCGAGACGCAGTTCCATCATCTGGTGCGCACCGTGCCAGAACAGGGCCGGCTGATCGTCAACGGCCTCGAAGCCAGCCTGGCGCGCGTGCTGGAGCGGGGCTGCTGGAGCGAGACCGAGCAGTTCGGCGTGGGCGACTGGCGTGCCGGCGAGCCCGCCGACACCGGCGCCGGCGGCCACACCCAGGACAGTTTCGATATCTGGTTCAAGGACGCGCTGCAAGGCCGGGTCAACTGGGCCTTGCAGGGCACGCACAACCGGATGAACGCATTGGCGGCGATCGCGGCGGCCCGGCATGTGGGCGTGCCTCCGGCCCAGGCGATCGAGTCCCTGTCGCGCTTCGCCAACGTGAAGCGCCGCATGGAAGTGCGCGGCGTAGTGGACGGCATCACCGTCTATGACGACTTCGCCCACCATCCCACCGCGATCCAGACCACGCTCCTGGGCCTGCGCAAGCGGGTGGGCGCGGCACGTATCCTGGCAGTGCTCGAGCCGCGCTCGAACACCATGAAGCTGGGCGTGATGAAGGCGCAGTTGCCGGCCAGCCTGGAGGCAGCCGACCTGGTGTTCGGCTACGGCGCGGCCGGCGGCAAGGATGCGCTGGGCTGGGACCTGGCCGAGTCGCTGGCGCCGCTGGGCGAGCGGGCCGCCGCTTTCAGCGATCTTCCGGCGCTGGTGCAGGCGGTGCGTGCCGCGGCGCGCCCGGGCGATCACGTGCTGGTGATGAGCAACGGCGGTTTCGGCGGCGTCCACCAGAAGCTGCTGGATGCCTTTGGCGCCCGCGCAGCGGGCTGAGCGCGGGCGCATGCTGTTATATCTGCACGGTTTCCGCTCTTCGCCGCAGTCGTTCAAGGCGCGTCTGGTCCAGCAGCGCATGCGCGAATGGGGCGTCGGGCGCCATTACGCCTGCCCCGTCCTGACCGTATCGCCGGCGGCGGCCATTGCCCAGGCCGAAGCGGCCATTGCGGCATCCCAGGCGGGTGGCGCGCAGCCGCTCACCATCGTCGGCTCGTCGCTGGGTGGCTTCTATGCCCGCTGGCTGGCGGAGCGCCACGGCTGCCGCGCCGTGCTGCTCAACCCCGCAGTGCATCCCTGGACCGACCTGGAGCACTACCTCGGCGACCAGCCGCTCTGGCACGGCGGCGGCTCGGTGCGGGTCGAGCGGCATCACCTGGACGAACTGCTGGCGTTGCGGGTCGAGGCGATCACCCGGCCGGAACGCTATTTCCTGATGGCCGCCACCGGCGACGAAGTGCTGGATTACCGCGAGATGCTGGCGGCGTTCCCCGGCGCGCGCACGCGCGTGATCGAGGGCAGCGACCACGGCATCAGCGAATTTGCCGACTACGTCGACGAAGTCCTCGCTTTCTGCGGCTATGGCCCGGAGCCGCAGGCATGAGCGCGGCATGAACGAGGCGCAAATGCGCCGTTGCGGCTGGCATTTCCATCTACCCGAGGATCCCGCCATCAGCGCCAACCTGCGGCGGTGGGTGGTCGGGGAGGGTTCGCTGACGGCACGCCTGGTGGCGGCGTCCAGCCGGTTCCGCGTGCGCTGCCTCGCGCAGCGCATGGAGCTTGCCCTGGCCGACGAATGGCAGGCGCTGGGGTTGGTTGCGCGCCACCGGGCGCTGGCCCGCGAGGTGCTCTTGGTCTGCGACGAGGTGCCGGCGGTGTTCGCCCATACGGTGGTGAAGCCCCACCACGCACGGCGCGACTGGCCGTTCCTGCGTGGCCTGGGGGAGCGCCCCCTGGGCGGCGCGCTGTTCGTCGATCCCCGCGTGCGGCGCGAGCCTTTTGCCTTTGCGCGCCTGCAGCCGCATCACCCGCTGCGGCTGCGCTTGCAGCAGGCCGTGCCCGCCATGCGCGCACTGCCGCCATCCCAGGCCTTGCCGGCGCGCCGCTCGATATTCCGGCGCGGCGAGGGCGTCATGCTGGTGACGGAGGTGTTCCTGCCCGACCTGCAGGAGCGCTCCGCGCCGGAGAGCCCTCAAGCGCCCGGCCGCGATGGTTCCGCGCAGCCGGGGTGGCCGGGAAGCGGCGAAAAGCCAGCAGAAATCGAGTAATACGAAGCAAAAGCAAGAACATACCCAGACCGCTAGCCAAGAAGAAGAGACGACCATCATGAAATTGCAGGGACGTGTTGCCATCATTACCGGCGCTGCAGCCGGTATCGGTTTTGCCACCGCACAGCGCTTTGCCGCCGAAGGCGCGCTGGTTGTGCTTTGCGATGTGCAGGAAGCGCGTGTGCGTGCCGCCGCCGATACCCTCGCCGCGACGGGTGCCACCGTGGCCGCGTTCAAGGTCAACGTGACGCGTCGCGACGAGGTCGACGCCATGGTGGCGGCCACGCTCGCCAAGCACGGCCGTATCGACATCCTCGTCAACAACGCCGGGATCACCAAGGATGCACGCCTGGCCAAGATGAGCGAGGCCCAGTTCGACGCCGTGATCGATGTCAACCTCAAGGGTGTCTTCAACTGCGCGCAGGCGGTCGCATCGATCATGACCGAGCAGGGCAGCGGTGTGATTCTTAATGCATCCAGCGTGGTCGGCCTCTATGGCAACTTCGGCCAGACCAACTACGCGGCCAGCAAGTTCGGCGTGATCGGCTTCACCAAGACATGGGCGCGCGAACTGGGCCCCAAGGGCGTGCGCGTCAATGCCGTCTGCCCGGGCTTCGTCGCCACGGAAATCCTGCAGACGGTGCCGGAGAAGGTGCTGGAGGGCATGAAGTCGTCCTGCTGGCTGCGCCGGCTGGCCGAACCGGCCGAGATTGCCAGCATCTACACCTTCCTGGCCAGCGACGACGCCAGCTATGTCAACGGCGTGGCGATCGAGGCCAGCGGCGGCATGTCGCTGTAACACCTTGTCCCGTGCCGGCTTGCGTCCGGCGCGGTGCGGTATCATCTCAGGTCCGGTCGTCGCCTCGCCTGAAGGCGGCCTTGCACCATTTCTCTCGCCGGGCCGTTCCCACAGGCGTCACATAGCGCCAGGGCGCTTGTTGTCCAAGAGCGGCTCTCGGCATTTCTGAAAGTACCGATCCATGCAGTTGCTGTTCGAAGAAGGCGGCGAGATTCGCGCCGGCACCGTGCTGACCCAGCAGGGCGAGTCCTATCAGGTGGAGTTGCCCGCGGGCAAGCGCACCAAGGTCAAGGCGCGCGACGTGCTGTTGCAGTTTGCGCAGCCGTCGGCGATCGAGCTGGTGCGCGAGACCACCGGGCTGGTGGGCGAGATCGACCTGGATTTCCTGTGGGAATGCGCGTCGGATGACGAATTCGTGTTCACCGATCTGGCGGCCGAGTACTACGGCGCCGGTGCGAGCGTGGTGCAGCAAGCCGCGCTGGCGCAGGCGCTGCACGGCAATCCGGTCTATTTCCGCCGCAAGGGGCGGGGACATTACCAGCGCGCGCCGGAAGACCAGCTCAAGGCGGCTCTGGCCGCGCTCGAGCGCAAGAAGCAGCAGGCGCTGGTGCAGGCCGAATACGAAACCCAGCTCAAGGCCCTGACCCTGCCCGACGCGTTCCGCGGCAAGGCGCTGCAACTGCTGTTCAAGCCCGACAAGAACAGCCTCGAATACAAGGCGATGGATGCCGCCTGCACCGCGCTCGGCATGTCGCCGATGCGGCTGATGGTGGCGGTGGGCGGCATTGCCAGCCCGCGCGCGCTGCACGAGGCCAAGTTCCTCTCCGAATGCTTCCCCAAGGGCACCGGCTTTCCCGACGTGGCCGTGCCGGAACCCGCCGGCGACCTGCCGCGCGCGGATGTGCAAGCGTTCTCGATCGACGACGTCACCACCACCGAGATCGACGATGCGCTGTCGGTGACGCCGCTCGACGGTGGCAAGATCCGCGTCGGCATCCACATTGCCGCGCCCGGCCTTGGCATCCGCCGCGGCGAGCCACTCGACGCCGTGGCGCGCCAGCGCCTGTCGACGGTGTACTTCCCCGGCGACAAGATCACCATGCTGCCCGATGCCGTGGTGGAACGCTACACGCTGCAGGAAGGGCGCGAATGCCCGGCGTTGTCGCTGTACGTGGTCTACGATCCGGACCAGCAAGCCATTGTCAGCAGCGAGACCCGTGCCGAACTGGTGATGATCGCCGCCAACCTGCGCCACAATCTGCTGGAGGATGTGGTGACCGAGGCCGCGCTTGCCGCCGGCACCGGCGACTACCCGTTCCGCGATGCGCTGACCCGCTTGTGGCATTTCTCCGGCTGGCTGTACGACGAGCGCCAGAAGGCGCGCCTGGCGAGCGGGCTGCGGCCCGAGTCGCACAATCGCGCGGACTACAGCTTCTACCTCGACGAGCTGCCCGACGGCGGTGAGCGCGTGCGCATCGAGCAGCGCCGGCGCGGTTCCCCGCTGGACAAGATCGTCGCGGAGCTGATGATCCTGGCCAACAGCACCTGGGGCAAGCTGCTTGCCGACAACGGCGTGCCGGGCATCTACCGTACGCAGAAGGCCTGGGGCATGCACCGCACCCGCATGCAGACCTATCCGGCCCCGCACGAGGGGCTGGGCGTGGCGCAATACGCGTGGAGCACCTCGCCGCTGCGCCGCTATGTCGACCTGGTCAACCAGTGGCAGATCCTGGCGGTGGCCCAGCATGGCGTTACCGCCAAGCTGGTGGCGCCGTTCAAGCCCAAGGATGCCGACCTGCTGGCCGCCGTGGCCGACTTCGAAGGCACATACGCCGCTTATGCCGACCACCAGTCGACCATGGAGCGCTACTGGTGCCTGCGCTGGCTGGGCCAGGAGAAGCGCGAGCGCCTGATGGCCTCGGTGCTCAAGGAGGGCGCGGTGCGTTTTGCCGAGATCCCGCTGGTCACGCGCGTGCCCGAGCTGGCCCAGGCCCAGCGCGGCACCCAGGTGCTGCTGGAAATCGGCGCTACCGACGAGATTTCGCTCGAAGTGTCGTGCCGGGTCCTGGAGGTGTTCGCCGGCGAAGGCGAACTGCCGTCAGAGGAGCTGGAAAGCGACGACGAAGCCAGCGAGGTGTCGGCCGAAGCCGCCGCCGAAGCCGCCGCGGAAGAGGCTGCCGAGATGGCTGCGGAAGGCGCGGGCGCACAGGAGGCGCCGGCGCAAGCCGTTGCCGACGATGCCGCGGGCGCCGACGGTGCCGCAACCGCCGCTTCGTCGGACGCGCGCGACACCGGCGTTGCCGGCGCGGGCTGAGGTCCTCGGAAAAAGCGAGGCGCTCCCTTACAATCGCAGTCTGATCCGGGGTCGGTCCGACCCCGGCCCCGGTCACGCCACATCGCTGCTCCCAAGCCAACGCCCCGCCACCGTGAAAGCCGCCTTTTCTCCCCGCCAGTGGTGGAACGCCAGCAGCACGATGGCCAGGGCGCTGGCCGTCTCGGTGCTGGCGCATGCCTTGCTTCTGACCGTGCGGGTGGTGGCGCCGGATGCCTTCGAGATCAAGCGCACCGATGCCGCGCTCGATGTGGTGCTGGTCAACTCCAAGTCGGCGCAGCGTCCGCGCAACCCCACCGTGCTGGCCCAGGCCAACCTGGACGGCGGCGGCGAACAGGACCAGCAGCGCGCGACCACGCCGCTGCCGGCCCAGACCGCGACCAAGGACGGCGACCTGGTACGCCAGATGCAGCGCCGCGTGGAGCTGATGGAGCAGGAGCAGCAGCGCCTGATGACGCAGGCGCGCGAAGCCGCGCCGGCCGTGCGCAGCCAGCCGGTCAAACCGGGCCAGCAACACACCGACGACCCGCTGCGCGGACAGGACGAGCGCACCTCGCTCGATGAGATGGCCAAGCTCGAGGCCGAGATCGGCCGCAATATCGAGCAGTACGCCAAGCGCCCAAAGCGCTACCAGCTCACCGCCACCAGCGCCCAGGAAGTCGAGTACGCGCAATACTATGACCGCCTGCGCCACAGGATCGAGGCGCGCGGCACCCTTGATTTCCCCCAGCGCAGCGGCAAACCGCTGTACGGCCAGCTGATCCTGGTGATCAACGTCAACCGGCAGGGCAAGCTCGGCTATAACCGCGACGGCTACAACATCGACGCCATCGATGTGGTCAAGAGCTCGGGTGATCCCGCACTGGACCGCCAGGCCGTCGCGATCGTGCGGGCGGCGGCGCCGTTCGGCACGTTCACACCGCAGATGCAGGCCCGCCAGGATATTCTCGAAGTGATCTCCACCTTCAAGTTTTCCCGCAGCGGCCTCGAAACCCGCCTACAGGCCCGATGATGTCTACTACAGAAACGATGCAATCCCAGCCCCAGCCCCAGGCCGACCGCTATGTCGTGGTTGGCAATCCCGTCGCGCACAGCCGCTCGCCCGCCATCCATGCCGCCTTCGCGCGGCAGACCGGCGAGGCCGTCGAGTACGAGCGCCTGTTGGCGCCGCTGGATGGATTCGCGGCCACCGTGCGTGCCTTCTTCGAGGGCGGCGGCCATGGCCTGAACGTGACCGTGCCGTTCAAGCTCGAAGCCTATGACCTCGCCGACCGCCTCACGCCGCGCGCCGAGAGCGCCGGCGCGGTCAACACCATGTGGATCGAGGATGGCCTGATTCACGGCGACAACACCGACGGCGTCGGCCTCACGCGCGACATCGAAGTCAACCTCGATACCTTGCTCGAAGGCAAGCGCATCCTGCTGCTGGGCGCGGGCGGCGCCGCCATGGGCGCCATGCTGCCGCTGATCGCCTGCCGGCCCGAGCGCATCGTGGTGGCCAACCGCACGCCCCAGCGCGCCAGCGACATCCTGGAAAACGTGGCGCAGCAGGCCGACGAGTACGGCGTGGAGCTGTGGGGCGGCGGCTTCGACGCGTTGGCGGGCCTGACCGATGAAGACGCCTGCGATGTGGTCATCAACGCCACCAGCAGCAGCCTGCAAGGCGAGCTCCCGCCGGTGCCGGCGGAACTGTTGGGCAAGGACGTGCTGGCCTACGACATGATGTACGGCGCCGAGCCCACCGTATTCCTGAAGTTTGCCGCCCAGTGCGGGGCACGCACCGCCGATGGCCTGGGCATGCTGGTCGAGCAGGCCGCCGAAGCCTTCTACAACTGGCGCGGCGTGCGGCCCGCCACCGCGCCGGTGCTGGCCGAGTTGCGCGCAGAACTGTCGGCCAAGGCCGCAGGCTAAGCGCAGCAAACCGGGTCGCGGACACCGTCATGGCAGAGCGCAAGCGCACCGCCCGCCAGGGTTCGGCCACGCGCGGCGGCAGCCTCAATCCGCTGCGCTGGCTGGCTTACCTGGTCGGCACGCTGATTGCCGGCATGCTGGCGATGCAGCTCTATTTCTTCCTGCAGATCGCTGCCTGGCAATACGTGAACCCGTCCTCCAGCACATTCATGCGGGCGGAGCGCTGGCGCCTGTGCGGCTTCAATTTCTGGAGCTGCCAGGTGGACCACCGCTGGGTCGGCTATGACGATATCTCGCGCAATCTCAAGCGCGCGGTGATCGCCAGCGAGGACGCCGACTTCGTCAACCATCCTGGCTACGAGCTCGACGCCATGCTCGATGCCTGGGAGCGCAACAAGAAGCGCGGCCATATCGTGCGCGGCGGCTCCACCATCACGCAGCAGCTGGCCAAGAACCTCTTCCTCTCGTCCGAGCAGCACTACCTGCGCAAGGGCCAGGAGCTGGCCATCACCTGGATGCTCGAGTTCTGGCTGGACAAGCAGCGCATCTTCGAGATCTATCTGAATTCGGTGGAGTGGGGCGAGGGCGTGTTCGGCGTCGAGGCCGCCGCCCAGCATTACTTCAAGACCAGCGCCGCCAGGCTCAGCGTGGGCCAGG